>DASSUT010000001.1:0-3435 GCA_035706725.1 Gaiella sp.
AGCCTCCTCCAGGGCCTCTTCTCCGACGAGGCCCAGGTACACGTCCTCGAGCGTGGGCCGCCGCACCTCGAGGCCCTCGAGCTCCCGGCCCTCCGCGATCGCGGCGGTCGTGAGCTCGGCGAGCACCTTCGTCGGCTCGGCCGTCGAGATCACGACCTCGTGGCCGTTCTCGCGGTAGCGCACCTCGACCTCCGTCGTGACCGCGATCAGCTCGGCGGGCGTGCCGATCTTCACGACCTGCCCCTCGCGGATCACCGCCACCCGGTCGGCGAGCTGCTGTGCCTCGTCGAGGTAGTGAGTCGTGAGCACGATCGTCTTGCCGAGCGAGCGGAGCGCGCGCACGAGCTCCCACGCGCTCCGGCGGGCGGTCGGGTCGAAGCCCGTCGTCGGCTCGTCGAGGAACACGAGCTCGGGGTCGCCCACGAGCGCGACGCCGAGGTCGAGGCGCCGCTTCTGGCCGCCCGAGAGCGTCTTCACTTGCGCGTCTGCCTTCTCGGCCAGCCCGACGAGCTCGATCACCGCGTCGATCGCGCGCGGGCGGTGGTAATAGCCCGCGAACATCGCATGCACCTCGCGCACGGTCAGGAGCGCCGGGAGGTCGGAGTGCTGGAGGACGACCCCGATCCGCTCCCGGTGCCCGGACGCGGCCTGCCAGGGGTCGACGCCGAGCACCTCGACCTCGCCCGCGTCCCGGGGGCGGTAGCCCTCGAGGATCTCGACGGTGGTGGTCTTGCCGGCGCCGTTCGGCCCGAGCAGGCCGAAGACCTCGCCGAGGTTGACGTCGAAGTCGACGCCGCGGAGGGCCTCCCGGTCGCCGTAGGACTTGCGGAGCGAGCGGACACGGATCGCGGCGGACTGGGTGCTCACGGATCGAGCTCGAGCGGGAACGACTCGCCGACCCGAAAGCCCGGGTCGCGGCCGGTGACGGCGAGCATGATCTCCGAGCAGTCCGGCTGGTGGCACACCGCCGCGACCGGCCCCTCGAGGCCTCGGACGGCCGTCCGGAGCGCGTCGGCAGTCGCGCCCGGCCGGAGCTCGTTCCGAACGAGCATCGCGCAGTGCAGCCGCTCGGCCACGGGCTCCGCGGTCTGGCGCGCCCGCACGAGCGGGCTCGTGACGACGGCGCGCGGCGGCTCCCCCAGGCCGGCGAGCGCGTCGCCCAGCCGCTTCGCGCCCTCCCACCCCGCGTCGGTCAGCTCGCGGAGCTCGTCGGGCTCGCCGGGGCGTGCCTCGGCATGGCGGCACAGGTGGACGCGCATCCCCGGCGAGGATAGTCGCAGCATCGCGTCCAGATCTAAGACACCCGTAAGAAACACGCGCTACAACGGAGACATGCACGATCGCGCGATCGGGCGCGCCGCGTTCCTCGGGCTCGTGGGCGCCGGGGTCGCGGGCCTCTTCTACGGACGGCAGGGCATGGATCTCGTCGGCCGGCTCGTCCCGAACGGGGTCGAGGCAATCGTGCCGACCTCCGGCTGGCGGATCTACACGATCGGCAGCTCGATCCCTCGACTCGATCCGGCCGCGTACCGGTTGACGGTCGGCGGCGCCGTCGAGCGGCCGGTGACGTACACGCTCGCCGATCTGCGCTCGCTTCCGCGCGCCGAGCAGGTCTCGGACTTCCACTGCGTCACGGGCTGGCAGGTCGACAACGTCCGCTGGGCCGGGGTGCGGTTCCGCGATCTCCTCGGCGAGGCCGGCCTGCGGCCGGACGCGAAGACGCTCCGGTTCGTCTCCGCCGAGGTGCCCTACGACGACACGCTCACGCTCCCGCAGGCCCTCGCGGGCGACGTGCTGCTCGCGCTGGACATGGACGGCAAGCCGCTCTCGCACGCCCACGGCTTTCCGGCGCGGGTCGTGATGCCGCGGATGTACGGCTACAAGAGCGTGAAGTGGGTCACCCGGATCGAGGCCGAGACCGACTACACGCGCATCGGATTCTGGGAGCAGCGTGGCTACGACAAGGACGCGTGGATCGGCGCGTCCAACGGATACTGAGCCGTGCCGGCGGCGCCGCGTATGGTCGAGCGGTTCGGCCGCACGGAGCGGGCGCTCCACTGGGTGCACGCCACGGGCTTCTTCGCGATGCTCGCGAGCGGGCTCGTGCTCTATCTGCCCGCGCTCTCCGAGCTCGTGGCGCGGCGCAACCTCGTGAAGAACGTCCACATCTTCACGGCGGTGGGATGGGCGCTCGCGATCTGCCTCGTGGTCGCGCTCGGAGACCGCCGACGGCTGGCCGACGACTGGGGCGAGATCGAGGCGATCGACCGGGACGACCGCCGCTGGCTCGTGAGCGGCAGGGCCGACCAGGGCCGTTTCAACGCCGGCCAGAAGCTCAACGCGATCGTGACCGTGGCGTTCGCGCTCCTCTTCGCGCTGTCCGGCTTCTTTCTCTGGCTCGGCGAGCGCGACCACCGCTTCCTCCTCGACGGCACGGGCACCGTCCACGAGACGCTGACGCTCGTGTCGGTCGCGGTCGTCTCGGGGCATCTGTACCTCGCGGTGATCCACCCGAGGACGCGACACGCGCTTCGGGGGATCACGCTCGGCGACGTGCGCGAGGACTGGGCGCGGGAGCACCACGCCAAGTGGCTGCAGAGGGACCGCCGCGGGCTATAACCCGCGGGTGGCCGCCTACCGCTACGTCGTCGCCGACGTCTTCACGAAGACCCCGCTGACCGGGAACCAGCTCGCGGTCTTCACGGACGCGCGCGGGCTGGACGCAGACACCATGCAGGCGCTCGCGCTCGAGATCGGCTTCTCGGAGACCGTGTTCGTGCTGCCGCCCGAACAGGGCGGCACGGCCCGCATCCGAATCTTCAATCCCCGCGAGGAGATGGCGTTCGCGGGCCACCCGGTGCTCGGCACCGCGTTCGTGCTCGGCGCGCCGCTCCAGCGCGGGGTGGTGGACCTCGAGACGGGTGCGGGGACCGTCCCCGTCGTGCTCGACCGGGACGAGCGCGGCGCGATCGTCTTCGGCCGGATGCGCCAGCCGGTGCCCGCCGTCGAGGCGGTCGAGGAGGGCGCCGTGCTCGCCGCGCTCGGCGTCGAGCGGTCGGAGCTGCCGATCGAGCGCTACGACAACGGCACGCAGCACGTTCTGGTCACGCTCGAGTCCGCGGCCGCGATCTCCGCGCTGCGTCCCGACCGCGAGGCGGTTGCCGCGCTCGGCGCGACGGGCGTGAGCGCGATCGCAGGCTCGGGGACGGAGTGGCGGAGCCGCATGTTCTGGGCCGGCGGCGAAGACGCCGCGACGGGTTCTGCGGCCGGGCCGATCGCGTGTCATCTCGCCCGGCACGGCCTCGTGGCGTGGGGGGAGGAGATCGTGATCACGCAGGGCGTCGAGATGGGCCGGCCCTCGATCCTCCACGCGTGCGCCGACGGGCGCGACGGGACGATCGAGGCGGTCGAGGTCGGCGGCGGCGCGGTCGTCGT
>DASSUT010000002.1:0-4228 GCA_035706725.1 Gaiella sp.
TCCCCTGCGCCACGTCGGCGAGCGACACGAGGCCGTCGATCCGCGTCGAGTCGGAGGTGAGGACGCCCCGCGGGCCGGGCGTGACCGCGATCGGGTAGCGGTCGTTCTCGCTCCGGCCGGGCGGCGGCAGCACGACGAGCGTGGCGGGCGGCGGCCCCTTGCCGAGCTCGATCAACGGCGTGCCTGCGGCGACGCCGCCGAGCAGCGAGCTCTGGACCTGTCCCGTGAGCAGCGTGTGGAGGGCGCTCTCACGCGTCACGGTCGGTCCGGCGCCGGGCACGGCGAGGCCGATCGCGCCGCTTCCGGCGTACCGCTCGAGGGGGAACGGCTCGACGACGTGGACCGCCGCGGCGGCGGGGGCGGCGACGACGAGGGCGGCGAAGATGGCTACGAGCCCGCGCGTCACGCGGGGAGTCTCGCGGAGTCGGCCTCGTCCGCGTAGCCTGTGACGGTGATCGTCGAGCGCTCGATGCACTCCGACTGGCTGTCGAACGCCTTCGTGGTGGCCGACGAGCCCGGCGGCGTCGCGGTGTTCGTCGACTCCGGGGCCCCGCTCGAGCCGCTCCTCGAGGTCGTCGAGCGCGAGCGTCTGACCCCGACACACGTTCTCCGTACCCACGGGCACCCGGACCACGTCGAGCACGAGGACGAGCTCGCGTCGCGCTTCGGCATCCCCGTGATCACCGGGCCCCTGGAGACCGGCGGCCTGCGAATCGAGGCCGTTCCCACGCCGGGACATTCCGACGACGGGGTCGCGTTCGTGGTCAACCGCGAGCTCTGCTTCACCGGCGACACGCTGTTCCGCGACGCGGTCGGCGGCGGTCCGGCCGACGTTGTGAAGGACTCCGTGATGGAGCGGCTCATGACCCTGCCGCACGAGCTGCGCGCGCTCCCCGGCCACACGGTCGAGACGACGATCGGGCGCGAGTGGGAGCGCAATCCGTTCGTCCGCTACTGGCGTGGGCTCGACCCCGAGGCGGGGGGCCGCTGCCGCGTCGCGGACGTGGACGGTGTCGTGCTCGTCGAGTCGCCCGACTACGACGGCAAGGGCAAGCTGCTCGTGCGTCTCCAGGGCGGCGAGGAGCGGATCGTCGGCGCCTCCCGCGTCGAGCGCCTGTAGAGGCGGCAGGCGCGTCCGCGGCGGGCGGTACGGTCCAGCCCCCGTGCGTCTCGTCGTCGCCCGCTGCGAGGTCACGTACACCGGCCGCCTGACCGCGTACCTGCCGGAGGCGACCCGGCTGCTCGTGTTCAAGGCCGACGGCTCCGTGCTCGTGCACGCCGACAGCGGCGGCTACAAGCCCCTCAACTGGATGACGCCGCCGACCGTGATCGAGGACGGCGACGGCATGATCGTCGTCCGCAAGCGCGCAGGACGCTCGGAGGACCGCCTGGAGATCCGCGTCCTCGAGCTGCTCGCCGAGGTCGAGCACGAGCTGGGAGAGGACGCGGGCCTCGAGAAGGACGGCGTCGAACGTCACCTCCAGGAGGCGCTCGCTGCGCTCCCGTCGGCCGTCGAGCCCGGCCTCAGGCTCGTCCGGCGCGAATGGCCAACCGACATCGGGCCGGTCGATCTCATGTGTCGGGACGACGGCGGCGGGTGGGTCGCCGTCGAGATCAAGCGTGTGGGAACGATCGAGGCCGTCGAGCAGCTCTCGCGCTACCTCGAGGTGCTCGGCCGCGATCCGGCGTTCGTCGCCTGTCGCGGCATCCTCGCGGCGGAGAGCGTGAAGCCTCAGGCGCGGACGCTGTGTGAGGCGCGCTCGCTCGGCTGCGTCGAGGTCGACCTCGGAGTCCTGCGCGGCGAGCGCGAGCCCGAGCTGACGCTATTCGAGGCGTAAAACCCGGCGCGTCCCTTGTGGACACTTGCATTCGTCGAAGCGTACACTTCAAGAGATGGCCGTGAAGGTTGGTGTTCGGGATCTCCGCAATCATCTGGGCGACTGGCTCGACCGTGCTGCGGCCGGCGAGGAAGTGATCGTGACCGAGCGCGGCAGGCCAAAAGCGCGCCTCGTACCGCTCACACGAGCGGACGAGGTCGTCGCGCGGCTGGTCCGCGAAGGTCGCGCGACGCCCGCGAAGCGCCCTCGCGGCTCGCTGCCACCACCGGTCCCGATCGAGGGGTCGATCATGCCGTTTCTCGAGTGGGCCCGTGGTGGGCCATGGCCGTGCCCCGAGCCCGATCCGGGGCCGGCCGATGACGCCGACGAGGATTGATCGCCTACCTCGACGCATCCGCCGTCGCCAAGCTCTTCGTCGAAGAGGCCGGCTCGCGTCGGATGCGGGAGCTCTGGCAAAGCGACGTCCCGGCGTCGACTTCAGAGCTCACGATCGTCGAGCTCGCGTGCACGCTCGCCGCTGCCTCCCGTGCTCGGCGGCTGAGCATCGAGCTGGTCCCCTCCGTGCTGGACGGAACGTTCGTCGCCGATCGCGTCGTTCTGCTCCCCGCCGATACCGCGGTCGTTCGCGCCGCAGCCGCAGTCGGTGCCGAGAGGGGGCTGCGTGCGCTCGACGCGATTCACGTGGCGTCGGCGCTGCTCCTCGAGGATGCGGATCCCACGCTCGTCTCCTGGGACGAAAGACAGCGCCGTGCGGCGGCGGCAGAGGGCCTGCTCGTCTATCCGTGAGTCGCGCCCGAGGGACGCACTGCGGCCTTGAGGTAGTCCCGCGGCGGGTCGTCGAAGAGACTGGCCACGCCTTCGAGCCCGACCTCGTGGGTGACGAGCCGGTCGAACGGATACGCGCCGCTCGCGAGGAACGCGAGCGCGGCCCGGACGTGGCGCGGGGTGTGATGGAACGACCCGACGAGCCGCACCTCTTCGTAGTGGATGCGGAACGGGTCGACCGGGACGCTCGTGTCCCGCGGGAGGCCGCCGAACGCGAGGACGGTGCCGCCCGGTCGGACGAGCGACAGCGCACGCTCCCATGCCTCGACGGTCCCGGCCGCCTCGATCGCGACGTCGACACCCTCCGGCTCCGCGGGCACCGCCCCGAATGCCGATGCGAGCGTCCGTCGCTCGGCCCGCGAGCCGACGCCGACGGGCCGACCCCCGGCGTCGGCGATGCAGGCGCACAGCATGAGCCCGATCGGGCCGAGCCCGACGACCGCGACCGTGTCGCCGTCCTGGACGCCCGCGAGCTCGACACCGCGGAGGCAGCAGGCGAGCGGCTCCACGAGCGCAGCGACCTCGGGCGCGAGGCCGGGAGGCACGGGGAGCAGGTTACGCCGCGCGATCCGCTCGGGGACGAGCAGGAGCTCCGCATACGCGCCGTTGAGGAGTGGGAACAGGTCTTCGCAAAGCGTCTCCTGGCCCCGTTCGCAGGCGGCGCACGTCCCGCACGGCGCGGAGTTGGCCGGCACCATCCGCCGCCCCGTTCCGACGTCGATGCCACAGAGCTCGTGGCCGAAGGGGCTCGGCAGCGGACCGAGCAGCACGGGGTGGCCGCGACGGTAGGCCTTGAGGTCGGTGCCGTCGGTCAGCGCGACCTCCACCTGCAGCAGGACGTCACCGTGCCCGGGCACGGGGTCGGGGACGTCCTCGAGCCGCAGGTCGCCGGGCGCGTGGAGGATCAGCGCTCTCACGTCGTGAAGACGACCTTCTCGGCCTCGCGGCGCCGGTAGAGCTCGAGGCCTTCGAGGAAGCGCTCGAGCGGGAGCAGCGTCGGCTCCGGCACGTCGAGGTCGTCGAGCAGCGCCACCGCGTCCGACATGGATGAAGGGACGGCGGAGCGCGAGCCGACGACCGTCAGCTCGCGCCGGTAGACGGAGGCGAGCGGAACGGCCCCTGCGTCCGCGAACACCAGGACGGTGCCGCCCGGCGAGACGGCTTCGAGCGCCGTCTCCACGCCGCCCGGGGCACAGAGGACGGCTGCGTCCACGGGGCCGTCCGGCGCCCGGCCGGCGCGTCGCGGGTCGACGTCGACCGCGAACACCTCGTCGCCGCGTCGCTCGAGCACCGAGGCGAACAGCTTGCCGACGAAGCCGTTGCCGACGATCAGCACCCGCCCTGGCGGGACGCGTGCCGCTCCCCGGAGCACGCATGCGAGCGGCTCGACGAAGGTTCCACGCCAGGAGGGCCAGTCGTGCGGGAGGTCGACCCAGCCGTCGGCGCGCGCCCGCTCGGCGAGGCCGCCGGGCCGGATCGTCGGGTCGGAGAAGCGCTCGCACGTCGACTCATGGCCCGCGCGGCACCGCGCGCATACGCCGCAGGGCGCGTGGTGGACGAGCGCG
>DASSUT010000003.1:0-3274 GCA_035706725.1 Gaiella sp.
GGCACGCACCCGTGGTCGAGCTGGCGCGACCAGCGGATCATCGACACGCCGCACTACCGGCGGAACGACGAGATCCTGAAGTACGTCGTCTGGCGCAACAACACGTTCGGGATCCACACGCACGTCGCGATCCGCGGCGCCGACCGGGCGTTGCGCGTCACGACCGCCCTCCGGAACTGGCTGCCGGAGCTCCTCGCGGTCTCCGCGAGCTCCCCGTTCCACGAGGGCGTGGACACCGGCCTCCACTCGGCCCGGACACAGGTCTTCACCCGCTTCTTCCCGCGCTGCGGCGTGCCGGACGCGCTCCACTCGTGGGAGGAGCACGCTGCGTACGTGCGCTTCCTGTACGAGACCGGCTCGGTCGACGAGTCGACGCAGCTCTGGTGGAGCGTGCGGCCGCACATGGACTTCCCCACCGTCGAGATCCGGATCTGCGACGCGCAGCCGGACCTCGCCGAGGCCCAGTCGCTCGTCGCCCTGCTGGTCTCCCTCACCGCCCGCTGCGCGCGCGCGCTCGACGAGGGCGAGCCCCTCCCGGACCACCCGAACCGGCTCATCGAGGAGAACTTCTGGCGCGCGATCCGCTACGGGCTCTCCGGCGAGCTGATCGACCTCGAGCGCGGCGACGTGCTCCCCGCGCGGGCGCGGGTCGAGCGCCTGCTCGAGTGGGTGCGCCCCGTCGCGGACGAGATCGGCGCGACGGCCTGGCTCAGACTTCCGGAGCGGAATGCCGCCGAGCGGCAGATCGCTCGACGGGCGGAGGGGGCGAGCTTCGAGGAGATCTACGCCGAGCAGGTGGCCTCGACGATGCCCCGCACAGGACTGAGCCTCGGTACCTAGCGCGTACCGCCGACGCGTGCTGCATAATCCCCCGCGCTGACGCCTGATCGGCGTCATCTTTGTGTGGGCTTTCACCCGGAGGATCGATGGATTTCTTCGTTGACCATGCCGTCTTGTTCGCGCTCGTCTGCGCAGGCGTCGCGATCCTGTACGGCCTGTACCTGACCTGGTGGCTGCTGTCGCAGCCTGCCGGCAACGACCGCATGCGGGCGATCTCGCGTGCCGTCCAGGAGGGGGCGGCCGCGTACCTCCGCAAGCAGTACACGACGATCGCGGTCGTCGCGATCGTGCCGTTCCTCTTGATCGGCTTCTACAACGAGCTCGGCTGGGGGACGGCGGTCGGGTTCCTGTTCGGCGCGACGCTGTCGGCCGCGGCGGGCTTCATCGGCATGAACGTCGCGGTACGGTCGAACGTGCGGACCGCCGAGGCGGCGCGAGAGGGCGTCGGCCCGGCCTTCCGGGTCGCGTTCCGCGCAGGCTCGGTCACGGGCCTCCTCGTGGTCGGGCTCGGGCTGCTCGGCGTGGCCGGGTACTACTGGGTCCTCACGGGCTGGCTGCACAACAGCCCCGAGTCCGCGGTCGACGACCTCATCGGGCTCGCGTTCGGCGGCTCGCTGATCTCGGTGTTCGCCCGGCTCGGCGGCGGGATCTTCACGAAGGCCGCGGACGTCGGCGCCGACCTCGTCGGCAAGATCGAGGCCGGGATCCCCGAGGACGACCCACGCAACCCCGCCGTGATCGCCGACAACGTGGGCGACAACGTCGGGGACTGCGCGGGCATGGCCGCCGACCTCTTCGAGACGTACGCGGTCACCGCGGTCGCGGTGATGCTGCTCGGCACCGCGTTCCCGTCCGGGCAGCTCTGGCTCTACCCCCTGGCGCTCGGCGGCATCTCGGTGCTGGCCTCCGTGATCGGCACGTTCTTTGCGTGGGTCGGCCGCGGCGAGAACGCGATCATCAACGCGCTGTACCGCGCCGTGATCGTCGCGACGCTGCTCTCTGCGGCAGGCTTCATCCCGGTCACGCTCGCCTTCGACGGTGACCGGTTCTCGTTCTTCGAGCTCTACGTGCCCGCGATCATCGGGCTCGTGATCACGTTCCTCCTGGTCGCGATCACGGAGTACTACACGGGCTCCCGCTGGCACCCGGTGCGCAAGATCGCCGAGGCCTCGCAGACCGGCCACGCGACGAACATCATCGCCGGGCTCGCGTACGGGATGCAGGCGACCGCGGCACCGGTGCTCGTGATCGCCGCCGGCATCGTGGGCTCCTACTACGCCGCCGACCAGTCGATCTACGGGATCGGCGTCGCGGTGATGGCGCAGCTCTCGATGACCGGGCTGATCGTCGCGCTCGACGCGTACGGTCCCGTCACCGACAACGCGGGCGGGATCGCGGAGATGGCGGACATGCCGGAGTCCGTGCGCGGCGTCACCGACCCGCTCGACGCGGTCGGCAACACCACCAAGGCGGTCACGAAGGGCTACGCGATCGGCTCCGCCGGGCTGGCGGCGCTGATCCTGTTCGACGAGTACGTGCGGCGGCTCGCGGACGAGGGGCTCGGCGTGAGCTTCTCCCTCGAGGACCCGTGGGTGATCGCGGGCCTGTTCGTCGGCGGCCTGATGCCGTTCCTGTTCGCGTCCATGGCGATGACGGCAGTCGGCCGCGTCGGGGGCGAGGTCGTCGAGGAGGTGCGCCGCCAGTTCCGAGACGACCCGGGGATCATGGAGGGCACCTCGCTGCCCGACTACGCGACCTCGATCTCGATCGTGACGGGCTCGGCGATCCGCAGCATGCTCGCCCCGGCACTCGTACCGGTGCTGATCCCGATCGTCGTCGGGATCATCAAGCCCGAGATGCTGGGCGGGCTCCTGATCGGCACGATCGTCACCGGTCTGTTCCTCGCGATCTCGATGACCTCGGGCGGCGGCGCATGGGACAACGCGAAGAAGCTCATCGAGGACGGCGCGTACGGCGGCAAGGGCTCCGAGGCCCACGCCGCGGGCGTCACGGGCGACACGGTCGGCGACCCCTACAAGGACACGGCCGGCCCGGCGATCAACCCGATGATCAAGATCGCGAACATCGTCGCGATCCTGATCATCCCGGTCATCGCCTCGATTCACGGGTAGCGGCCGCTTCGCGGCCTGGGACTTCTTCGGGCCCGCCGCGGGCCCGAAGAAGTGCCAGTAGGACTCCCACCGCACGCCGGTCAGCCGCCTAGACTCCGGCCGGTGCCAGGGAGCAGACGGCGGCGCGAGCTGCGCATGGAGCGCGTGCTCGGCACGCCCGCGCTCTTCGCGACCGCGTACGGGAACGTCGGCTCCTCGATCTACTACGCGCTCGGCGTCACCGCCTCGTTCGCGCTCGGCCTCACGCCGCTCGTGTTCGCCGTCGCAGGGCTGATCTTCGCCGCGACCGCGGCCAGCTACGC
>DASSUT010000004.1:0-5934 GCA_035706725.1 Gaiella sp.
CGCCGGTACCATCGAGGCATGGTTGCGGCGTTCAGAGCACGCGATGGAGCGAGCCGACGGCGCCTGCTCCTGCTGAAGGTGCTGCTCGCTGCGAGCCTCGCGCTCACGGCCGGCGTCGGCGCCCGGGTCGCGTACACGGACAGCCTCGAGGCCACGAACCTCGTCTGGAACCTCTTCCTCGCGTGGATTCCGTTCGCGCTCGCGCTCGTCGTGTACGACGGAGCGCGCCGCAGCGCCCCCGCCGCGCCCCTGGTCGCGGCCGGGCTGCTCTGGCTGCTGTTCCTCCCGAACGCGCCGTACATCGTCACCGACCTGAAGTGGCTCGGCCACTACGACAGCGGCACGCACTGGTTCGATCCCGTGCTGATCGGCGCAGCGGCCGCGATCGGGCTCGTGCTCGGGTTCCTCTCCGTGTACCTCGTCCAGGCGGTGGTCGCGCGCAGGCTCGGACGGGCAGCCGGGTGGGCGTTCGCGTTCGGCGCCCTCGTCGCGAGCGGCGTCGGCGTCTACCTCGGCCGATTCCAGCGCTGGAACTCGTGGGACGTGTTCACGGAGCCGACACGGGTCGTTGGGCAGCTCGCCTCCGCGGCGCTGGACCCGCTCGCGCACGGGCGCCCGCTCGCCCTGTCGATCTCGTTCGCGGTCGCGTGGTGCGCCGGCTACACGCTGTTCTACGCGACGTTCCGCGGCGGCCTCCAGAGTCTCGAGGAGCGCTGAGGCAGGGACGCGGCCGCGGACGCCGGCGGGAGACGACCGTACGATGAGCTCGATGGAGTTGACGGCGCGCAAGCGGGAGATTCTGCGGCGAGTGGTCGAGGAGTACGTCGCGACCGGCCAGCCGGTCGGCTCGCGCGTGCTCGTCGAGCGTGCCGGGCTCGGCGTCTCGTCGTCGACCGTTCGCAGCGAGCTGTCCGAGCTCGAGGCGATCGGTCTCCTCACCCACCCGCACACGTCCGCGGGGCGCGTGCCCACGGAGCACGGGTATCGCGTCTACACGGAGGAGCTCGTGGTCGCGGTCGAGGGCCGGCCGGGACCGTTCAGCGTCGACCTTCGTACGATGCGGAACGAGCTCGAGGAGGCGCTCAGGCGCACGACCGAGGCGCTCTCGGAGGCCACCCACCTGCTCGCGGTCGTCTCGGCGCCGTCGCTCGAGGCCGCGGCGGTGCGCCACGTCGAGGTGCTGCGGCTCCAGCCGCGGGTCGTGATCATCGTGGTGATCACCGCGTCGGGGAGCGTCTCGAAGCGCGTGTTCGAGCTCGAGGAACACGTCGACCCGGGGCTCGTCGAATGGGCGGCCGCCTACCTGGACGAGACCGTCGTCGGCAAGCGGCCGGGTCCTGCGGTGCTCCGCCGGGCGTTCGAGGACGCGGGGCTCGGCGCGCGTGAGCGGGCGTTCCTCGCGCTGCTCCGTCCCGCGTTCGACGATCTCGTCGCGGAGGCGACCGACCTGTACGTCGGCGGCGCGGCCGGCCTCCTCGGCGACGCGCACGGCGCGGAGCTCGAGGCATGTCAGCGGCTGCTCGAGGTGCTCGAGCGCAGGGCGGCTGTGCTCGGGTTCCTGCAGGACGCGCTCGACCCGCGGCGGCCGGTCGTCCGGGTCGGCCCGGAGCTCGAGGGCGAGGAGCTTCGCGGCGCGGCGTACGTCGGCGCGACGTACGGCCTCGCGAACCGCTCGCTCGGGGCGGTGGGCCTCCTCGGCCCGCTGCGGATGGACTACGAGAAGGCGATCGGCTCGGTGCGCGCCGCCGCCTTCGAGCTCTCCCGCCTCGTCGACGACGTGTACGGCGCGCAGTGATGGCGACCACCGAGCAGGACTACTACGAGCTGCTGGGCGTCTCGCGCGACGCGAGCCACGCCGAGATCAAACGCGCCTTCCGGCGGCTCGCGCGCGAGGTCCACCCGGACGTGAGCGACGCGCCCGACGCGGCGCCGCGCTTCCGCGCGCTCACCGAGGCGTACGAGGTGCTCTCCGACCCCGAGCGGCGCCGGCTCTACGACCGATTCGGGCACGCGGGCCTCCGTCAGGGCGGCTTCGCGCCGATGGGCGCCGACTTCGGGAGCCTGTCGGACGTCTTCGCGGCGTTCTTCGGCGAGACGCTGTTCGGGACGTCGGGCGACGCACGTCCGCGCCCGGCCCGCGGCCCGGACCTCGCGGCGCAGGTCGAGATCGACCTCGCACACGTCGTCACCGGGACGACGCTCGACGTTCACGTCCTCGCGGCGCGCACGTGCGAACCGTGCGGCGGAACGGGAGCAGCGCCCGGCACGTCGCCGGTCACGTGCCCCGCCTGCGGCGGCGCCGGCCGCGTCCAGCAGGTCTCGCGCACGATCCTCGGCCAGATGGTCCGCTCGGGGCCGTGCCCACGCTGTGACGGCGCCGGCACGATCGTCGAGACGCCCTGTGACCGCTGCGACGGCGACGGACGCACGATGGAGGACGTCCGCATCGAGCTCGAGGTCCCGGCGGGGATCCACGACGGGCAGCGCATTCGGGTTCGTGGCCAGGGCCACGCGGGCGTGCTCGGCGGGCCGCCCGGTGACGTGTTCGTGAGCGTCCGCGTCCGCGCGCTCGAGGGCGTCGAGCGAAACGGCGACGACCTGGTCGTGCGTGCCTCCCTGACCATGACGGGAGCGGCACTCGGCACCACGGTCAGCGTGCCGACGCCGGAGGGCCCATTCGAGGTCGAGCTCGGGCCCGGGACGCAGCCTGGCTCCGTCCACGCGGTTCCCGGCCGCGGCCTGCCCTCGCTCGAGACCGGTCGCCGCGGCGATCTCCTCGTCCTCGTCGACGTCCGCGTGCCGACGCATCTCACCGGCGAGCAACGCGCAGAGCTGCTCCGGCTCGAGAACGAGCTCGGAGAGAACGCGTACGGCGTCAAGGACGACGGCTTCCTCGGGAAGCTGAAGAGCGCCTTTCGGTGAGCGTGGACGACCGGCTCTGGCGCGTGGCTGCACGCGCCCGCCGGGACGAGGCCGAACTCTTCAGAGCGCGGTTCCTCGCGCTTGCCCCGTCGGGCTTCGAGGAGCTCGACGTCGGAAACGAGGTCGAGCTCGCGCTGTACGTGCGGGTCGGCGAGCTCGCCCGTCTCCGCCGGTTGCTCCCGGCCGCGAGCGCGAGCCCCGTCGAGCAGGGCTGGGAGGACGCGTGGCGCGGGTTTCACCGTCCCGTCGAGGTCGCCGGCCTGTGGCTCGGGCCGCCGTGGGAGACGCCGCCGGATCGCTCGCGGGCGGTCGTCATCGACCCCGGCCGGGCGTTCGGGACGGGCGCGCATCCGACGACGCGACTCTGCGTCGAGCTCCTCGCGCGTGCGACGGGCCGCGGATCCGTGCTGGACGTCGGCTGCGGCTCAGGCGTGCTGTCGATCGCGGCCCAGCGCCTCGGGTTCGCGCCGGTCGTCGCACTCGACTCCGACCCGGTCGCCGTGGAGACGGCGCGCGCGAACGCCGATGTGAACGCGGTCGTGCTCGACGTCCGGCTCGCGGACGCGCTGCGCGACCCGCTCCCGCCTGCCGACGTCGCGGTCGCGAACGTGCTGCTCGAGCCGGTCGAGGCGATCCTCGCGCGGCTCGACGCCGCGGAGGCGATCACCTCCGGGTATCTCGTGGGCGAGCGGCCCGCTCACCCCGGGTGGACGCACGTGCAGACGCTCGAGCTGGACGGCTGGGCCGCCGACCGTTTCCACCGGCCGGCCTGACCTCCGCTCGACGGCCGCAAGACGGATGTGCAGCGGGCCCGGTTCGGCGGGCGGGCGGGAGCGCCCTACGACCCGTGTTACCACCGTGCCTGCGACACGCTCGCGAACGTATCCACCGTTCGGCGCGCCCGCTGATCCACGGCGCCACGGCCGTTCGCGGACGGAGAGCGTCTAAGCTCTTGAACCCCGATGACGACGTTCTCCACACGATTTCTCGGGTGCAAGGTCTCGTTCGCCGACGTGCAGGCGGTCCGCGAGCGACTGCTCGCCGACGGCCACGTCGAGGTGCACGAGGGCGGCGAGATCCAGGTCGTGAACACGTGCTGCGTCACGCACGAGGCGGTCTCGAAGTCTCGTCAGGCCGCCGCGAGGGCCGCGCGTTCCGCCCGGACCGTCTACGTCACCGGCTGCGCGTCCAACCTCGAGGGCGCATTCAACGGGGCGGCGGAGAACGTCGTGGTCACGAGGCGGACGGGCGAGGACGCCGCGGCGTTCGTCGCAGGCGACGTCGGCGCGATCGGATGCGTGGACGCGGCGCACGGCCTCGACCGCGTCCGGGCGTTCGTGAAGATCCAGGACGGCTGCTCGTTCTCGTGCGCGTTCTGCGTGATTCCCCTGGTGCGCGGGGCGACGCGGAGCCGAAGTGCGACCGCGGTGCTGGGCGAAGTCCGGCGACGCGTTTCACAGGGACACCGGGAGATCGTCCTCACGGGCGTCAACCTCGGCTGCTTCCGCGACCGCACCGCGGGCTTCACGCTCGCGGAGCTCGTGCGGGAGGCCGGCGTGATCCCCGGCGTCGAGCGCCTGCGGCTCTCGTCCATCGAGGTGAACCACGTGACGGACGATCTCGTGGCTGCGCTCACCGAGACACCGACGGTCTCTCCTCACCTCCACGTGCCCCTCCAGTCGGGCGACGACCACGTGCTCCGCGCGATGGGACGGCGCTACACCGTCGCGCAGTTCGAGCGCCGGCTGGGGCCCCTTCGCGGGCTCAACCTCACGACGGACGTGATCGTCGGCTTCCCTGACGAGGACGAGCCGGCGTTCGCGCGGACGCTCGCGCTCGTCGAGCGGCTCGGGATCGGGAAGGTGCATGTGTTCCCGTACTCGCCGCGACCCGGGACGCGCACTGCCGCGGACGACGCGGTCACGCCGGCGGTCAAGCGGGAGCGGGCCGGCAGGCTCCGCGACCTCTCGGATGAGCTCTCGCGCAGGCGCTGGCGCGCACGCGTCGGCACGACCGACCGGGTGCTCGTCGACCGGCCCGGGCGAGGCTACGCGGACGACTACACGCCGTGGCTCGTGCGCAACGCGCCCGAGGTGGGCTCGTTCGTGACCGCCCGTGCGGTCGGCGTCGCCGGCGAGGGAGTGGTCGCGGTTGCCGCCTGAGCAGGACTGTCTTTTCTGCCGGCTCGTGCGCGAGGGGGACCACGTGCACGCCGCCGACGGGTTCGTCGCGATTCGCGACATCGCGCCGAAGGCGCCCACGCACCTCCTCGTGCTCCCGGAGCGGCACGTCGACACCTTCCGGGACATCTCGGCGTTCCCGCCCGAGGAGGCGAAGCGCATGCTCCAGTTCGTCGCCGAGACGGCGGCGCACGCAGGCCTCGAGGACTACCGGGTGGTCGTGAACGTCGGCTCGGGCGGCGGCCAGACGGTCTTCCATCTGCACTGGCACGTCCTCGGGGGCGTTAGCCTCCCCGCATTCGAATGACGCTCCTCTCCGACATCGAAGGCGAGCTCAAGCAGGCGCGCCTCGCCCGGGACAACCAGCGCCGGGACGCGCTCGCGCTGCTGCTCAACGCACTGCGCTCCGCCCAGAAGGAGCTGCGCCGCGAGTTGTCCGACGAAGAGGCGCTCCAGGTGCTCCAGCGCGAGCGGAAGAAGCGCGCCGAGGCCATGGAGGCGTACGACGCCGCCGGCCGTGAGGAGCAGGCGGATCGCGAGGAGTACGAGCTCGACGTGATCGAGGAGTTCATGCCGGACCCGCTCTCCGAGGACGACCTCGAGGAGATCGTCGACAACGTGATCGCGGAGGTCGGCGCGACGTCGATCCGCGACCTCGGGCGCGTGATGGCGGACGTGATGCCGCAGGTCTCGGGCCGTGCCGACGGCTCGACCGTGAGCCAGCTCGTCCGCGAGAAGCTCGCGTAGAGCCGTCGCGAAGCGACGCGGGGCCTCTCGCGTGTCGGCATAGTGGATCGCTGTGCGAACCGCAGTCGCATCGGCCGGACACGCG
>DASSUT010000005.1:0-5991 GCA_035706725.1 Gaiella sp.
CTCCCATGCACGCGACCGCGCCGAGCACCGGCAGCGGGTGCACGTCCTGCAGCGTCCGCCAGACGGCTCCCAGGTCCGCCCCGCGGATCGCGAAGAACGCGAACACCGCAGACACCGGGATCCCGATCGCGGCGGCGATCCAGATCCTCCGCCGGTCATGCCGCGGCGCCCCCGGCGTGGCGGGGGCGCTCGACATGGTTCTGGGGAGGGTTTCGGGTACCGCGGTCACCCCCTCAAGCGTCGTCGCGGGCGCGCCGCGACACCAGCGCAGAGGGTCGCGAGCAACCTAGCCCTTGGTCCAGACAGGTCCTCCGGCTCACAGGCGATCATCCTTGTGTGCCGGTGAGCGCGGCGCAAGACGAACGTGTCCGGCTGACGTCGGATCCGGAACCGGTGTCCGACTTCGGTCGGACACCCGGGCGCGGACCGGTCGGCCGGATCCTCGAGACGAGCCCGTTCCCCATCCTCCTCGTCTCGCTCGTCGGGATCGTGCTTCTGAGCGTCTTCGGCCCGTCGCTCGTCGTCGGCGACACCTGGCTGACACTGATGGCCGGACGCGAGGTGGTCGAGCACGGGCTCCCATCGACGGAGACGCTCACCGTCCTTGGGCAAGGTGCGACGTGGACCGACCAGCAGTGGCTCGCCCAGGTCGTCTTCTACGCAGCCCACGGCCTCGCCGGGATGCGCGCGGTGATCCTCCTCGACGTCGCGCTCGTGCTCGTCGCGCTCGGGCTCGTGACCGCGACCGCCAGGACGAGTGGCGCCTCGTCCCGCTCCACCTTCCTCGTCGGACTGCTCGCCGTGATCGCAGGGCCGTGGGGCTGGACGATCCGCGCGCAGTCGGCGGCGCTGCCGCTGTACGCGGGCACGCTGTGGCTGCTGGTCGACGCCTCGCGCCGCGGCGTTCGGCGCCGCACGCTGCTCGTGCTGCCGCTGCTCGTCCTCTGGGCGAACCTCCACGGCAGTGTGGTGCTCGGTGCGGGGCTCACTGTGTTGCTCGCGATCGTCGAGCTCGTCCGGACCCGTCGCTTCGCGTGGATGCCCGTCGCGCTCGCGGTCCTCGCTCCGCTCTGCGTCCTTGCGTCGCCGTACGGGACGAAGCTCGTCGACTACTACAACCTGATGCTCGTCGACGCGCCGTTCGCGCCGATCCTGCGCGAGTGGCAGTGGTCGAGCCCGAGCGGGACGACCGCGCTCTTCTGGGTGCTCGGGCTCGTCGCGGCCGGGCTCCTCGTGCTCCGCCGCTGCCGCAGCCGCCTGACCTTCTACGAGCTCGGGGTGCTCGTCGTGACGTTCGTGGGCGCGGTGCAGGCCGTGCGCGGCGTGATCTGGTTCGCGCTCGCCTGCGCCGCGATCCTCCCCGTGGCGCTCGACGGGTTGCTCACGAAGGCGGACGTCGACTCGCCACGCGTGAACCGCACGATCTCGCTCGCCTCGCTGGGAGGGCTCGCGGTCGCGGCGCTCGTTTTCCTCGTCCACCCGGCGTCGTGGTACGTGTCCGGCTGGCCCGAGCAGCGCGTCGCGGCGGTCCGCGAGGCGACCCGCGACCCGGCGACGCGGGTCTACGCGACCGACGGGACGGCAGACTGGCTCCTGTGGCGGATCCCCCACCTCCGCGGCCGCGTCGCCTACGACGTCCGCTTCGAGCTGTACGACAAGCCGACCCTCGACCGGATCGTCCGGTACGACGCCCGCTCGGGCGACTGGAAGTCGCTCCTCGACGGCTACCGCGTCGTGGTCGTCGACGACCTGGCCCACCTCGAAGCGCTCGCCGCCGAGCCGGGCGCCAAGGTCGTCTTCCACGACGACGAGATCGCCGTCGTCGAGCGCCGCTAACCACGCAGCCGCCACCCCGACCCGCTCACCCGCGCCCAGAACCCACGACGGTGTCTGGCTTCAGCCAAACGCCCGCTCGAACCCGCCGACGGTGTCTGGCTTCAGCCAGACACCCGCTGCAACGGGTCGTCCATGCCTGCGGGCTCGAGCTCACGATCGGAATCGCGAACCGTGACGACTCGTACGACGTCTTCGAACGAACCTCGAGCCCCTCGCCGAGGCGTTGCGCGCGCTCGGCGTGCGGCTCCGAGTGGCGCACGGCGAAGCCGTCGACTTCCCTGTCGATCCCTCGTTCCTCGGCCAGGCTTGTTTGGACGCTCGAGACGGCCGACGGCAACACGTTCGACCTCCACTTCGAGCCTGCCGGGACGAGCGGCTACGCCGATCTGGCGCAGGACGCCCTGCGGCTCGACCTCGGCGACGGCCTCGCGGTCGCCGTTGCTTCCCTTCGCGACCTCATCCGCATGAAGCAGGCCGCCGGCCGACCCAAGGACCTCGCCCAGATCCCGGCCCTCGTCGCCACCCTCGAGCAGCAGCGTGGCGGGAGCGACAGGTAGGGCGCCGCCGGGTCAGCGAGCTTGCCTGCGGCGCCGGGCGAGGTCGAGGATTGCCTGCTCCACGAGACTGCCAACGTCGAACCCGTAGAACCTGACGATGCGCTCACCGAGCAGGCGTGCCTCATCTGGGCTGAGCGTGCCTGCGGGCGCGTCGCGGCTGATCGCATCCACGTGGAGGGCGACGAGGGCGCTGATGATCGCTGCGTTCTCCTCGGGGAGATCGAAACGCCCCGGTTCGAGATGGAAAAGGAGCGGATCTCCCTGTTGCCGTACTCGGGCTTTGTCATGCTCGGGGACCTTCGAGAAGCGCAAGAGCCGCAGGGCGGTCACCTCCTGGACAGCGGCATGCGGCGGATCGTTGAGGATCAGCACGGGCCGGGCCTTCGCCGGCCCGAGGTAGGTCAACTCCGCGTCGCCGCCCCGCCTGCGGATTCCGGCGATCAGGGTCTCGGCGTCCTGGACGAGGTACGGCTCGCGGTCGCGGCCGGCATAGATCCGAAACGGTGGGCGCGGCGCATACGGCACGATCGCCCAGCGGACGCTCCCGGCGAGATTGCCGGCAGATCGGGTGCTCAAAGGCCGAGAATCGACTCGATCTCCGCTGGATCCTCGATCGCCGCCCCAGGCGTGCTCTCGTCGAGGTGCGCCTCGGCCGCAAGATCGCTCATCTCGACCCCGCCGTCGACGATCTCCGCGAGGTCGCGGTCGAGATCTACGAGTCGGTGGAAGTCTGCCGGGTGCATGGCGACGCTCTTCTCCTTGCCGTAGCGGGTGTAGATGATCGCCTCACCGCGTCCGACGGCAGGCACACGGTCCCTCGACGACTCCCGCAACTCGCTCCTGATCGTTTCCGCCATCGGCCACAAAGTAGCACAAGCCGGACAACATCGGAACATGTCGTACGACATCGTGCCGAGCTCCTCGGCGACGTCCCCGTCCATTCGTGAGCCGACCTCGAGCCCACGGGCTCGTGCGCATCCGGCGCGGTCTCGAGCTGTGGTTTGGCCGCTTCTCGGCGGAGGACGATTGGCTGGATCGGGCGTCCATCTATGAGCACGAGCGAGCTTCGACAGGAAGACGACGTCGAGCGGAGATCCGTCGCCCAGCCTCGTGCGAGAAATGACGACTATCTGTTCGTATTACAATTTGTGGTACCATCAGGCCATGTCAAGGACCGTGCAGGCGCGGCTGGACGAGCGCTCGGAGGACGACTTGGCTGTCTTGCGGAACGAAGGACACAGCGACTCGGCGGCGATCCGGTTGGCGTTGCACGAGGCCGCGGAACGGCGGAGACGCAGGAGTGCGCTGCGGGTCGAAGCCGAGGCCGCTGCGGCCGATCCTGCCGACGCCGCCGAGGCTCGGCGCGTCCGCGCAGAGATGGACGCGATCGCAATGGTCTGGGACGACGTCGAGTAGCCCGTGGTGCGCGGCGAGGTGTTTCGTTTGCGCCTCCCGCACGGCAGGCGTGGCTCCGAGCAGCGCGGAGCGCGCTATGCGGTTGTCGTCCAGGCCAACGAGCTGCTGGCGCTTTCCACCGTGCTCGTAT
Organism: Gaiella sp.; assembly: GCA_035706725.1. GTDB lineage: Bacteria > Actinomycetota > Thermoleophilia > Gaiellales > Gaiellaceae > Gaiella. Next base: position 3,940 of record DASSUT010000005.1, read on the forward strand.
CGCCCACGTCGACGGCCGCGCCGCCGCGGTCGTTTCGACCGACGATCGACCTCCAGGGATCGTCGACGCGCGTCCTCGTCGAGCAGACGACCGCCGTGAGCCCGGACAGGCTGGGCGAATCCGTCGGCCGCCTCGGCGCACGCGAACTGCGCGACCTCGACGCGGCCCTCGCGGTGGTCTTCGGACTCTGACGAGTACCGCGCCGTCGTCGTCGACGACCTCGCCACTCGAGGCGCTCGCCAGCCAGCCAGCAGGCTCGAAGGTCGCCCTCGGGACGCGGCGAGACTCGACCTCGGCGACGGCCTCGAGGTCGCATTCGCCTCGCTCCGCGACATCCGCTGAAGCAGGCCAGCGGCAGGCCGAAGGACCTCGCGCAGATCCCTGCGCTCGTCGCCACGCTCGAAGGACACCGACAGCGCGACACGTAGCCCGCGCGAAGGCCTTGTTGCACGGGCTTGTGGGAGATCCGTCCTCCTGGCTATGTGAAATCTGTCCAGTAATCTACGTATAATCTAACCTATGGAGAGCAAGAAGTCCGCAAGCACGACGTATACGCCACGGATCGTCGACACCGAGCTGGCCCTCTACCTGCGCACGCTTCGCGTGATCGCGATCGAGGGCGCGAAGGCGGTCGGAAAGACGACGACGGCCCTGCAGCACGCTCGGACCGTTTACCTGCTGGACGATCCCGACCAACTGGCCGTCGCCAGGGCCGACCAGAGCCGTTTGCTCCACGGCACGCGACCGATCTTGATCGACGAGTGGCAGCGGCTGCCGTCTGTTTGGGACCTTGCCCGCCGCCAGGCCGACGATCCCCGGAACCCGCCAGGCTCACTCGTGCTCGCCGGCTCCGCAGCGCCTCCACCGGATGCATCGCTGCACTCCGGCGCAGGTCGAATCGTGAGCATGCGCATGCGCCCGATGTCCCTCTTCGAACGTGGCGTCGCCGCACCCACTGTCAGCCTCGGAGTGCTCCTGCGCGGGTCGAGGCCGATGCTGACCGGCGACACCACGGTCCGACTCGAGACGTACGTGGACGAGATTCTTGCCTCGGGATTTCCCGACATCCGCCGCTTGCCCGATCAGCCGCGCCGCGCGCAACTCGACGGGTATCTGACGAGAATCGTCGATCGGGACTTCATCGAGCAGGGGCACAGGATCCGCCGGCCGACCACGCTCCGCGGGTGGCTCGCTGCGTACGCGGCGGCGTCGTCACAAACAAGCGCCTTCGAAGTGATCCGGGACGCCGCGACACCAGGGCAACGGGACAAGCCGAAGCGGGACACGACGTTGAAGTACCGCGACGTCCTCCAGCGCCTCTGGATCCTGGAGCCGGTCGAGCCTTGGACGACGAGCAGCAGTCACCTGAGGAGACTTGGCGCCTCGCCTAAGCACCAACTCGTCGATCCGGCGCTCGCCGCACGTCTTCTCAACGTCGACAAGAGCACCCTGCTCAGCGGTAAGGACGCCGGCCCGCCCGTCCCGCGCAGGGGCACGCTTCTCGGCGCGCTCTTCGAGTCGCTCGCGACGCTCGACGTGCGCGTCTACGGCCAGGCCGCCGACGCAGATGTCAGCCATCTGCGGACGTCGCGTGGCGATCACGAGATCGACCTGATCGTCCAACCTCGAGGCTCGCCGGGAGTGCTCGCCGTCGAGGTCAAGCTCTCGAGCAGCGTGAGCGACGACGACGTCCGCCATCTCGTGTGGCTTCGCGACCGGATCGGGGACGACTTGATCGACGCGCTGGTCGTCACGACAGGACCCGCCGCGTACCGGCGGACAGACGGAATCGGCGTCGTGCCGCTCGCCCTGCTCGGGCCGTAGGCGGATCGTGACACCAGCGCGCATCCGGGCGACGCTCCGAGGACGTCCGCGCACTCCCTCTTCTCTCATCCAGACGTTTCGAGCCGACGACGATGGTGCGGGCACGTGAGCCGCTACGACGTCTCCGCGACGCCGAGCCGTGATGCTCGACCTCGGCGACGGCCCGGAGGTTGCAGTCGCCTCGCTCCGTGACCTCATCCGCATGAAGCAGGGCAGCGGCAGGCCGAA
>DASSUT010000006.1:0-6401 GCA_035706725.1 Gaiella sp.
CGGACGCGCACGCGCGCGTCGACGGCGACACACCGGTCGGGCAGCGCGAGGACGGGGTTCAGGTCGAGCTCCGCGACCGCCGGGAAATCCTCCCCGAGCCGGCCGAGACGGAGCACGAGGTCGACGAGCGCAGACCGGTCCGCCGCCGGGGTGCCGCGGAAGCCGGCGACGAGGCGTCCCGCCTTCCCGCGCGTGACGAGCTGCTCCGCGTCGACGTCGGTGAGCGGCGCGATCCGGAACGCGGCCTCGCCGATCAGCTCCGCGTGGACGCCGCCCGGGCCGAACGCGACGAGGGGCCCGAACACCGCATCCTGGACGACCCCCGCCAGGAGCTCGGCGCCGCCCGAGAGCATCGGCTGGACGAGCACCGGAGGCCCGATCCGGGCGGCGGCCGTCGCGACCGCCTCCTCACTGGCGAGATCGAGCGCGATCCCGCCCGTCTCGGTCTTGTGCGCCCCCGGCGCCGCGGTCTTCACGACGGCCGGTAGGCCGAGCTCCCGCGCGGCGGCGACAGCGTCGTCCACCGACGCCGCGACGCGCTCGGGCACGAGCGGGACGCCGTAGGCGAGCAGGAGCTCGCGCGTCGCGTCCGGGTCGAGCCACACGTCGTCGGAGCGGCCGAGGGCGTCGGCCACGATCGCGGACGCGCGGGCGTTGTCGATCCCGTCGAGTGCCGGCACGACGCCCTGGGGGCGGCGGAGCCACTCGGCACGGTCCGCGACCCGCCCGAGCGCACGCGCGGCGGACTCCGGGTATCCGAAGGCAGCGACGTGGCGTGAGCCCCGAAGCGCCGCGGGGATGCCCTCCGAGCTCATGATCACCGCCAGCACCGGCTTGGAGCCGTCCGCCTCGGACTGCCGGGCCGCCGCCTCGACCGCCCCTGCGACCTCGTCCGCGGTCGCGCTCACGGCCGGCACGAACAGCACGACGACAGCCGAGACGTGCGGATCGGCGAGGAGGAGCGGCAGCGCGTCGGCGTAGGTCTTCGCGGTCGCCGACCCGAGCATGTCGACGGGGTTCGCGACGCTCGCCTCCGTCGGCAGCACGTCGCGCAGCGCCCTTGCCGTCTCCTCTCCGAGCGACGGCAGCTCGAGGCCAGCCGCCTCGCAGGCGTCCGCGCAGAGGATCCCGAGCCCCCCGGCGTTCGTGAGCACCGCGACCGCACGCCCGTCGAGGTGCGCCTTGCCCGCGAAGAGCGCCGCGACGTCGACGAGCTCCTCGAGCGACGCGGCTCTGATCACCCCGGCCTGGCGGAAGAGCGCGTCCACCGCGGTCTCCGACCCGGCGAGCGCGGCGGTGTGCGAGCTGGCGGCGCGCTGCCCGCTCGCCGACGTCCCGCTCTTCAACGCGAGGATCGGCTTGCGGCGCGCGACCCGCTGCGCGATGCGCGCGAACTTGCGCGGGTTCCCGAACGACTCGACGTAGAGCAGGATGGCCTCGGTCGCGTCGTCGTCCTCCCACCATTCGAGAAGGTCGTTCGTCGAGACGTCGGCCTTGTTGCCGATCGAGACGAACGCGGACAGGCCGAGCCCGCGCGTGACGGCCGCCTCGAGGAGCGCCAGCCCGAGCGCCCCGCTCTGCGACGAGAACCCGATCGTCCCGGGCGCCGCGGAGCGCGAGGCGAACGTCGCGTCGAGCCCACGTCCCGGGACTGCGATGCCGAGGCAGTTCGGGCCGACGAGCCGTGCGCCGTGCGCGCGCACGAGCGCGAGCAGCTGCTCCTGTCGCTCGGCGCCCTCGCTGCCGGTCTCCGCGAACCCCGCGGAGATGACGATCAGCGCCTTCACCCGCGCGCGCAAGGCCTGCTCCGCGGCCGGCAGCACGGCAGCGGCGGGCAGGCAGATCACCGCGAGGTCGACATGGTCGGGGATCTCCGCGATCGAGCGGTAGCCGCGGACGCCGGCGACCGGCGCGCCGTCGCGGTTCACGGGGTAGGCGGCGCCCGCGAAGTCCGCCCGGATGATGTTGCGGAACAGCTCTCCGCCGATCGTGCCGCGCCTCCGCGAGGCGCCGATCACGGCGACGCTCGCCGGCTCGAAGAACGGCTGCAGCGAGGCGGTGACCGCGACGTGGTCGCGCTCCGAGACGCGTTCCTCGTAGCGCTCGGTGCGTGCGATCGGGAACGTGATCTCGACCTCGCCGCCGCCGAGCGCCCGCGTCAGCTCGAACCCGAGCGCCTCGAAGACCCCGAGCATGCGGCGGTTGTCCGAGACGACCTCGGCGACGAACCGCTGGATGCCGTGCCCGGCGGCGCGCTCCGCGAGCTGCTCGACGAGCCGCGTTCCGATCCCGCGCTGCTGGTAGGTGTCCGCGACGGCGAACGCGCTCTCCGCCATCGTCGGGTCGCGCAGCCGGACGTAGCTCGCGAGCGCGACCACGCGCTCGGTGCCGTCCTCGACGAGCGAGCCCAGGAGCGCCCCCCGCTCCCGCCAGTCCGGATCGATCACCTGCTCGACGATCTGCGGCCCGAGGGTCGGAAAGCCGTGGAAGCGGAGATAGAGGCTCTGCCGCGAGAGGTTCCGGAAGAAGTCGAGGATCGCATCCGTGTCCGCGCGCTCCGGCGGACGCAGCCTGAGCGTGCTGCCGTCCCGCAGGATCACGTCGACGACGTCGCTCACACCGGCCATTCTCCTCGAACGGCCGGGATGACGGCTCCGCAGCGGCCGCGTCGCGCCCTGTGGGGAACTACTGAACCTCGACCAGCACTCGCTCCGATGCCCCTCCCCTGCCTCGCGCCGACGATGTCGGCGTGTTCGAGATCCGGATCCACGGCCGCGGCGGCCAGGGAGTCGTGACCGCGGCCGAGCTGCTGTCCGTCGCGGCGTTCCTCGAGGGCAGGCAGGCCCAGGCCTTTCCGACGTTCGGCTCGGAGCGGACCGGCGCGCCCGTCACGGCGTTCTGCCGGATCGCCGGCGAGCCGATCCGCGCGCGCGAGCCCATCGTCGAGCCGGACGCGCTGATCGTCCAGGACCCGACCTTGCTCCACCAGGTCGACGTGTTCGGCGGCGTCGGGGCCGACGGCTACGTGCTGATCAACACCACCCGCACGCTCGACGAGCTCGGGCTCGAAGGCCTCGGGCAGCGTTTCCGCCGCGAGCGCGTCGTGACCGTCCCCGCGACCGAGCTCGCGCGCGAGCACCTCGGCCGTCCGTTGCCGAATGCCGCGCTCCTCGGCGCGTTCTCGGCCCTCACCGGCGTCGTGTCGCCCGAGTCGGTCGCGTCGGCGATCCGGCGGCGGTTCTCGGGCACGATCGCGGAAGGGAACGTCGCTGCCGCCCTCGCCGCCTCGGAGGCGATCGCCCGGCAGGAGGAGATGGCCCGTGCGTGACCAGCTCGAAGGGTCGCTCGCGATCGCGCGGACAGTGGCCCGCTGCAGGCCGGAGGTCGTGAGCGCCTACCCGATCTCGCCCCAGACGCACGTCGTCGAGGCGCTGTCGGACATGGTGCGCTCCGGCGAGCTCGCGCCCTGTGAGTTCATGCTCGTCGAGTCCGAGTTCGCCGCGATGTCGGCGGCGATCGGAGCCTCGGCGGTGGGCGCGCGCGCGTACACGGCGACGTCGAGCCAGGGCCTCCTGTTCATGGCGGAGGCGCTCTACAACGCGTCGGGTCTCGGCCTGCCCATCGTGATGACGCTCGCGAACCGCGCGATCGGGGCGCCGATCAACATCTGGAACGACCACTCGGACGCGATGTCACAGCGCGACTCCGGCTGGATCCAGCTCTACGCCGAGTCGAACCAGGCGGCGATCGACCTGCACGTGCAGGCGTTCGCGCTCGCCGAGGAGCTGTCCCTGCCGGTGATGGTGTGCGTCGACGGCTTCGTGCTCACGCACGCCGTCGAGCCGCTCGACGTCCCCTCGCAGGCGGAGGTCGACGGGTTCCTGCCGCCGTACGCGCCGCGACAGGTGATCGACCCCGACGAGCCGGTCACGATCGGCGCGATGGTCGGCCCCGAGGCGTTCACGGAGGTCAGGTACCTCGCGCACGCCAAGCAGATGCAGGCGCTCGACCTCGTGCCGGAGATCGCGTCGACGTTCACGCAGGCGTTCGGCCGCACGTCGGGCGGGCTGCTCCGCCGCTACAGGACCGAGGGCGCCGAGACCGTCGTGGTCGCGCTCGGATCGGTGCTCGGCACGGTCGAGGACGTCGTCGACGGCCTGCGGGAGCAGGGCGAGCGCGTCGGAGCGCTCGGGATCACGTGCTTCCGGCCCTTCCCCCTGGACGAGGTTCGCGCGGCGCTCGCACACGCGGCGCGGGTCGTGGTCGTCGAGCGCGCGTTCGCGGTCGGCATCGGCGGCATCGTCGGGCAGAACGTGCGGCTGGCGCTGGCGGCCGAGCGACCCGTCGTCTACGACGTCGTCGCAGGCCTCGGAGGGCGCCCGGTCACCCGTCGCTCGCTGGAGACGCTCCTCGACGACGTGCGCGACGGCCGCCTGGAGGCGAACCGGCTCCACTTCCTCGACCTCGACACGGCGCTCGTCGAGCGCGAGCTTGCCCGGATGGGAGAGTCGCGCCGCTCGGGGCCGCACGCGGAGAACATCCTGCACGACCTCGGGGTCGTCATGGCGAGGTCGCACTGATGTCGTACCGTCCCGTGAAGTTCTTCCAGGTCGGCAGCTTCGCCGTCGGCAACCGGCTGCTCGACGAGGACGAGCGCGCGGTGCAGTCCGACGACGACCGGGCGAACGCGCTGACGAAGGGCCACCGCGCCTGTCAGGGCTGCGGCGAGGCGCTCGGCGCGCGGTACGTCCTCGACGCGGCGATGCGGGCGACCGGAGGACGGCTCGTGGCCGCGAACGCGACGGGCTGCCTCGAGGTGTTCTCGACGCCGTACCCCGAGAGCTCCTGGCGCGTGGCGTGGCTCCATTCGCTGTTCGGCAACGCCCCCGCGGTCGCGGCGGGGATGGCCGCGGCCCTGAAGGCGAAGGGGCGCACCGACGTCCGCGTGATCGGACAGGGGGGCGACGGCGGGACGCTCGACATCGGGTTCGGCTGCCTCTCCGGGATGTTCGAGCGGGACGACGACGTGCTCTACGTCTGTTACGACAACGAGGCGTACATGAATACGGGCGTGCAGCGCTCGGGCGCGACCCCGCCCGCCGCACGCACGGCGACGACGAAGCCCGTCGGCGACGAGCCGGGAAACGCGTTCGGTCAGGGAAAGAACGCCCCGCTGATCGCGATGGCCCACGAGATCCCGTACGTCGCAACCGCGACCGTCGCCGAGCTCCACGACCTCGAGGCGAAGGTGGAGCGCGCGATGGAGCTCCACGGCGCCCGTTACCTCCACGTGCTCGTCCCCTGCCCGCTCGGCTGGGGCGCCGCCTCGAGCGACACGATCAGGCTCGCCCGGCTCGCGAAGGAGACCGGCCTGTTCCCCGTGTTCGAGGCGGAGCGCGGCGAGATCACGGCTGTCTCGAAGATCAGGCGCCAGGCGCCGGTCGAGGAGTACCTGCGCCTCCAGAAGCGGTTCGCGCACCTGTTCGGCGACCCGCCGTGCCGCGACGTGGTCGAGCAGATCCAGGCGATCGCCGACCGGAACATCCGCCGCTTCGGGCTGCTCGAGGAGGTGCAGGCGGCATGAGGAAGCCCTTCGCGATCACGCTCGACGTCGGGTCGAGCCTCGCGAACAAGACCGGGAGCTGGCGGACCGAGCGTCCCGTCTACCGCGACCTGCTCCCCCCCTGCAACAACGCCTGCCCTGCCGGCGAGAACGTCCAGGCGTGGCTCTACGAGGCCGAGGAGGGCGGCGCGGGCTACGAGCGCGCCTGGCGCAGGCTGATGGAGGACAACCCGTTCCCCGCGATCATGGGGCGCGTCTGCTACCACCCGTGCGAGACGGCCTGCAACCGCGGGCAGCTCGACCAGGCGGTCGGCATCAACTCCGTGGAGCGCTTCCTCGGCGACGAGGCGCTCACCCGCGGCTGGCAGGTCGACGTCGACGCCCCGCCGTCGGGCAAGCGCGTGCTGGTCGTCGGCGCCGGCCCGTCCGGGCTCTCCGCCGCGTACCACCTCGCGCGGCTCGGCCACGAGGTCGTCGTGCGCGACGCCGAGGAGCGTCCCGGCGGGATGATGCGGTTCGGCATCCCCCGCTACCGCCTGCCGCGTGAGATCCTCGACGCGGAGATCGCGAGGATCGCGGCGCTCGGGGTGACGCTGGAGCTCGGGCGCGCCGTGACGGACGTCGTCTCGGCGATGCGCGACGAGGGATTCGACGCGGTGTTCCTCGCGGTCGGCGCGCACATCGGCAAGCGCGCGTACATCCCCGCCGGCGACGCTGCGCGGATCCTCGACGCCGTCGCCGTGCTCCACGACATGGAGGGCGAGGAACGCCCGCTGCTCGGACGCCGCGTCGCCGTGTACGGCGGCGGCAACACCGCGATGGACGTCGCGCGCACGGC
>DASSUT010000007.1:0-30004 GCA_035706725.1 Gaiella sp.
GGTGTCGCTCGTCGGCGCCGGCATGCGCTCGCATCCCGGAGTTGCGGCGACCATGTTCCGCACGCTCGCCGAGCTCGGGATCAACCTCGAGATGATCTCGACCTCGCCGATCAAGATCTCCTGCATGATCGCGCGCGACCGCATCCCCGAGGCCGTGCGTGGGCTCCATGCGGCCTTCCAGCTCGAGCGCGAGCCGGAGCGCGAGCCCACGATCTGAGCGCTCGTTCGCCAGTCGGGAATCCGCAGGAGCGGATTCCCGCGGCTCGATCCCCGCCTGCGGCGGGGCACACCCCTGAAGGCGCCCGCTTCGCGGTCGCAACTGCCTCGCGGGTTGGCTCGCCACCGTGGAAGCCCACACTCTGACAACGCTTGTGGTGAATCACCACAAGCGTTGTCAGTGGGCTCAGGCGGCGGCGGCGGCGCGCGCCGCCTCGACTGCGGACGGCGACCACCGGCCCTCGCGATCCCGACCCCAGGCAAGCGCATGGGCCACGCCCCAGCTTCGGAGCAGGTCGACGTCGAGACCGAGCTCCGCGAGCGCGGCCAGCCAGCGCCGCACCTCGCGGGCGCCGCCCTTCCGGGCCGCGTTCCGGAGTAGCCCGACCCCGCTCACCTCGCGCTCGCCGATCGCGGGCTTCGGATCGATCACGAGGAACGGCTCTCGCTCGGCGGCGAGGACGTTCCCGCCGTGGAGGTCCTGGTTGACCAGCGTCACCGCTCTCCGATCGCACGTGCGGAAGACGTCGAGCGCGGCGAGCACGAGTGACCGCTCGAACGGCCTGCCGGCACGCTCGTACGCGCTGTTGACGTCCGCGGCCCACCGCTCCGCCTCGTCGGCGATGAGCCGAAACGGGTGGTCGGAGGCAGGCTCGACCCAGAGCCTCGGCAGGAGGTCGGCCAGGACAACCGTCGGGTCGACGCCGAGGTCGGCGAGCGCCGTTCCGGGGCGGCAGCGCTCCATCAGGAACGCGCGGCGGCCGTCGTCTAGCGCCACCAGACGGACGGCGCCGTTCCCGGCCCAGCACTCGAGCGCGGTCGCTTCGTGGTCGGCCTCGAAATGGGACGGCGCGTTGAGCTTCAGCACGAATTCACCCGCCGGGACGACCAGCGAGCGCGGCGTCCCGACCGGCTCCTCGATGTCGAGCCCCCACTGCTCCGCGCACTCGTGGACGAGCCGCGGAAGCTCGGCGAGCCAGTCCGGGTCGTGGCTCCATTCTCGTTGCAGCGCGGCAGGGATACGCACGACGTGTCGACCCTACGAAAACCGTTGTGCCCGAGCTCGAGGCAGGCCCGTCGCGCGCCACGCCGAATGTGCCGACGATGAGCGGACGCGCGGTCGAGACGATCGTCACCGCCGGCGTCGGTCTGCTGGCCGTGCTTGCCGTGCGCTGGGGGCTCGGTATCGCGATGGACCGCTACGAGCGGCGGCTCGCGTCCCGAGACGTGGCCGAAGCGGCGCGCCGTCGGACGACGCTGGTCTTCCTCCGACGCGTCGCGGTCGCGCTCGTCGCGGTGATCGCCGTCTGGAACGTGCTCTCGATCTACCCGGAGACTGATCAGATCGTGAACGCGATCCTCGCCTCGGGCGCCGTGATCGCGCTGTTCGTCGGGCTCGCGTTCTCGACGCCGCTCTCCAACCTCGGCTCGGGCCTGCTCGTCGCGTTCGCGCAACCGCTCCGGCTGGGCGACCGGGTCACGATCGGGGAGCACACGGGCTTCGTGGAGGAGATCGACCTCCTCTACACGACGCTCGTCACCGACGAGGCGAGGCGGGTGTTCATCCCGAACAGCCAGCTGACATCGACGATGATCGTGAACCGCACGATCCGCGACCCGCGACGGGTGGTCTCCGCGGAGTTCCCGGTGCGGCTGGGCGCCTCGCTCACCGACGCACGCGCCACCGTCTTCGGGGCGGTCGAGGGGCTTTCGGGCGTCCGACGCGGCGCAACCAGAGTCCTCGTGGGAGACGTGAAGGAAGGCAAGGTGTGGCTCGCCGTGACCGCGTCCGCCCCGCTCGACGCGGACGTCGCGCAGCTCGGCTCGGACCTACGCGAGACCGTGCTCGACGCGCTCGCGAAGGCCGACGCACTCGCAGCGTGACGGAGCGAGCCGCTAGCGTCTGACCATGACCAAAGTCCAGCTCCGGACGGAGGAGCTCACCGTCAAACCGCTCGGCCCCGAAACCTGGGACGACTTCGCGGGGCTCGCCGAGCGGCACAACGGCGTGTGGGGCGGTTGCTGGTGCACGTGGTTCCACACGATGCACGGGGAGAAGACGTTCAGTGCCGAGAACAACCGCGCGCTCAAGGAACGGCTGGTCTGCGAGGGTCGGGCGCACGCTGCGCTCGTCTACGACGGCGACCGTGCCGTGGCCTGGTGCCAGTACGGCGGCCCGGACGAGCTGCCGAACATCAAGCACCGCAAGGAGTACGAGGCCGCGCAGAACCGGCTGCCCGACTACCGGATCACCTGTTTCTTCGTGGACCGGCGATACCGGCGACAGAGAGTGGCGGAGGTGGCGCTTCGCGGGGCCCTCGCGCTGATCGCGCAGGCGGGCGGTGGCATCGTGGAGGCGTACCCGCAGGACACGGGGGGCAAGAAGACCTCCGCCTCCTTCCTCTACAGCGCCACACGGAGCCTCTTCGAACAGGCCGGGTTCGGCTACGAGCGGCCGCAGGGCAAGAACCACTGCGTCATGAGCATGACCGTGCAGCCGACGTCGGCGACCGGAGTGCGGGGGAAACCGACCGTTTCCCCGGCTCGCTCCTAGACGCAGTCGCGGAGCGGCTGGGCCTCGGGCAGCGTCTCGAGCCGCTTGAGCGTGTTGTTCTCGATCTGGCGGATCCGCTCCCGGGTGACCCCGAACGCGCGCCCGACCTCCTCGAGCGTGCACGGCGCCTCGCCGAGCAGCCCGAACCGGAGCTCGATCACCCGCCGCTCGCGGTCGGGGAGCGACCCGAGCGCCGCCTCGATGTCCTCGCGGCGAAGCGAGAGCGAGGCCGTGTCGAACGGGGACTCCGCCTGGTCGTCCGGCACGAAGTCGCCGAGCGAGGAGTCCTCTTCCTCGCCGATCGGCTTCTCGAGCGAGACGGGGAGCTGCGCCATCCGCAGGATCTCGCGGACCTCCTCGGTGGTCATCTCGAGCTCCTCCGCGATCTCCTCCGGGTTCGGCTCGCGGCCGAGGCGCTGGACGAGCTGGCGCTCGATGTGCACGACCTTGTTCAGCTTCTCGACCATGTGAACCGGGATCCGGATCGTGCGCGCCTTGTCCGCGATCGCGCGGGTGACCGCCTGCCGGATCCACCACGTGGCGTACGTCGAGAACTTGAAGCCCTTGCGGTAGTCGAACTTCTCGACCGCGCGGATGAGGCCGAGCGAGCCCTCCTGGATCAGATCGAGGAACGAAAGGCCCCGTCCGAGGTAGCCCTTCGCGATCGAGACGACGAGCCGCAGGTTCGCCTCGATCATGTGCTGCTTCGCGGCCTCGTCGCCGCGCTCGATCCGCTTCGCGAGCGCAACCTCCTGATCCGCCGTCAGCAGCGGCACCTTGCCGATCTCGCGGAGATAGAGGCGGAGCGAGTCGAGCGACGGCTCGACCGTGAGGTCGAGCTTCGGCGCGGAGGTCTCCTCCGGCGGGACGATCGGCTGCTCGTGCGGGAGCGCCTTGTGCTGCTCGCCCTCGACGAGCTCGATCGCGTGGTCGATGAGGTAGGTCGTGAAATCCTCGAGCTGCTCCTTCGTCAGGTCGACGTCCTCGAGGGACTTCACGATCTCGTCGTACGTGAGGAACCCCTTCTCCTGCCCCTGCTCGACGAGTTTGTGGAGCTCCTCGACCTCTGGAAGGGCGATATCGACGGAGAGCATGAACCCCTCTTTCTGCCACGCGGTTGACGGAGACGACTTTCGAACCCTGCTAACGGACAGACCCTCGACCCTGCTAACGGACTTCGAACTCGGCTAACCCAGACAGACCCTCGAACGCAGAGAGCCGGACCTGCTCGCTCCGGCTCACACCCTTTCGGCGGCGCATCGTATACACGGTCTTCACGTTTGGAAAGTGGAAGTTGCGCGAGTTCCAGGGCACTGTCGTCACAATCGATTGCTCACCGGGCAACGCGCAACTCGCCGACGGGCTCGCCGCGGCTGTTCGTGATCTCGAGCCCTCCGAGAGCGTCTGCGTCGACGCCAAGCCGCGCGAGAACATGTGCCGCCGCCGGTGCGAGCGCGCGGAATGACCCGTCCTCGACCTTGAGGCAGAGGCCCACTCCGTCCGGCGAAGCGGCGCACAAGATGCCCTCGGCACCGCCCTTCGCGACCCAGCCGTCGAGCACCTGGACGAGGCGCACGTCGAGCGCGACCGGGCCGCGGAGAAGATCCGGCCTCGCTCGCATCGCGGAGATCACGCGCTCGCCGCCGTCGAGCCCCCGCAGCCGTGCGTATGCGCGGGCGGCTCGCTCCAGCGTGAGGGCGAACGTGAGCACCCCGCAGCCGTCGACGGCCGTCGGAATCGTCGCGGGGTCGAGATCCGCCGCCCCGGCGATCTCTCCGAGCATCGCGTCCTGGCAGGGATGCCCGGCCAGGCGGTAGCCCTCGGAGGGCCAGCCCCTGGCGCGGCAGAGGGCGAGCAGGCCGGCGTGCTTGCCGGAGCAGTTGTGCTCGATCGGCGTGGGTTCCGGGCCGCATTCGAGCTCGTCCTCGCGCGCTGGTGCGTCTTCGAGGAGCCGCCGGACGACGGCGACCTGCTCCGGCGTGCCGAGGTGAGACGCGCACATCAGCGCGATCTCGGCGTCGTCCAGATCGGGGCGCGCGCGGACGGCCGGCAGCGCCTGCAGCGGCTTCGCGGAGGAGCGCAGGAACGAAAGAAGCTGCGTATTCCCGGCGGCGTACTCGACTCGACCCTCGCGCACTGCGACCGCGTGGACGACGTGGCGCGCCTCGACCACCGAGCCGCGGGTGACCTCGACGACGATCGGCTCCACGGCGCCCGAGCCTACGCGACGCGGCCGGTTGCCGAGGACGGTGTCAGACACCGTATTTCGTCAAGGGTGGATGCGGGTCGAGATTGTGCCAGTCCGTCCACTCGTTCGAGGCGGCCACGGTACGGGCTTCACCGCACGCACACGCTGATCCTGGAATGAGCGTCTTCCACAACACCCTCGCGCCGAGCGGACAGGTCCGAGCGGTCGCTTCGGCCGTGGAGCGAGGGGGCTTGACGAGAAACGGTGTCAGACACCGTTCTTCGTCAAGGGCAAGGCGTGCCAATTCAGTGCCAATCGCTCCACAGCGCGCCGCGCCGTGGAGGCACGCCGGAAGTACGCTGACGCCATGCCTGAGCTCCCCGAGGTCGAGGCGTGGGTGCGCGAGCTCGACCCGGAGGTCAGCCGCTCGCCGATCGCGTCCGCCCGCTCGGGGCACGTGGCGACGCTGAAGACGTTCGATCCGCGCCCGGACACGCTCGAGGGACGTCGCTTCGCAGGCGCACGTCGGCGCGGCAAGAACCTGCTCTTCCCCACCGACGACGGCGAGCTCGTGCTTCGCGTCCACCTGATGAGCGCGGGCCGGCTGCGCTACCACGCGCCGGGGAAGAAGCGCCCCGCGCGACCCATGTTCGCGGTCGGGTTCGCCGACGGCAGCGACCTCCTGCTCACCGAGGCGGGAAAGAAGAAGCGCGCCGGCGTGTGGCTCGTCACCCCCTCGCAGCTCGAGGAGGACCTCGCGCACCTGGGGCCCGACGCCCTGGACGTCGACACGGCCGGTCTCGCGGCGATCCTCGGAAACGAGCGCCGCCAGCTCCACCCGCTCCTCCGCGACCAGCGCGCGCTCTCGGGCATCGGGCGCGCTCATGCGAACGAGATCCTCTGGGAAGCGCGGCTGTCGCCCTTCCGCCTCTCGACGGACTTGGGCGGCGAGGAGATTCAGACGCTCGCGACCGCGGTCCACGACGACCTCACGCGCGCGCTGGAGCTGCGCGTCGCGGGCAAAGGGGACGACGCCGTGTACCGGGTGCACGGACGCTACGGCGAGCCGTGCCCGCGCTGTGGTGAGACGCTCCGGCGCGTGGACTTCGAAGAGCACACGATCACGTACTGCCCCGCGGAGCAGACCGGCGGGCGCATTCTCAAGGACCGCCGCCTCTCGCGGCTCCTGCGCTGAAGGTAGCGTGGCTCCCGTGACCGACGTGTCCGCCGTCCGCGACATGCAGGCCTCGGCGCCGCCCGTCGGTCTCGCGCTCTCCCGGGCGGGTGTCCGCGGCGTCCAGAAGGCGATCCGGATCCGGCGCGGCGACCAGGAGATCCTCATGTCGGCGGAGATCGACTGCACCGTCGATCTCTCCCGCGACCAGAAGGGCGTCCACATGTCGCGGTTCCCGGAGCTCTTCGACGAGACGATCGACGAGGTCGTGCTCGGCGAGGGGCTGCTCGTCGAGGTGCTCGCCGACCGGATCGCCTCCCAGATCGTGCAGCGTCAGCGCGCGTTGCGGGCCGAGGTGCAGATCGTCGCCCGCTGGCCACTCCGGCGCACGACGCCGGTCACGGGGCTCACCACGCAAGAGATGGTCTCACTGATCGGGATCGCGGCCGCATCGCCGGAGCGCACCCGCCGGGTGGTGGGCGTCGAGGCGACCGGCATCAACGCTTGCCCCTGCGCGCAGGGCCTCGTGCGTGACCGTGCGGCGGAGCGGCTCGCCGAGGCTGGCTTCGGAGACGACGTCGAGCGCATCCTCGACCTCGTTCCGATCGCGACGCACAACCAGCGGGGGCGCGGGACGCTGCTCGTCGGAACGACGAACGAGCTCGACGCCGACGACCTCATGGGAATCGTCGAGCGGTCGATGAGCGCCCCGGTGTTCGAGCTCCTGAAGCGCCCCGACGAGCTGTTCGTCGTCGAGCACGCTCACCTCCGTCCGCGCTTCGTCGAGGACTCCGTGCGGATCGCGCTCGCCGAGCTCGTGACGATGCAGCCGGGACTCGACGACGACGACTTCGTGCTCTCCCGGCAGGTGAACCTCGAGACGATCCACGACCACGACGTGGTCGCCGAGCGGTGGGGCACCGTCGGCCAGCTCAGAGCAGAGCTGGCGGGGGCGACGCCGACGGAGCCACAGACGTCGCTCGAGGAGTGGCTCTCCCGGAGCACTCTCAGCGCCTGACGAACCGCGCAGCGACGCCCGAGGCCTTCTCCATCGGAAGAGCGCAGCGTGGGCGGAGCCCGGTGCAGGAGCCCGTCCAGCCCGCGAACCGCCAGCCGGCCGCGGGCCGGGCCGTGAGCGTGAGGCGTGTGTACGACGGTGTCTGCCTGACGCAGCGGCCTGCACGACATGCCGTTCCGGCGCCACGGACGACGCCCTTGCCGCGAAGGGACACCACGAGCCGCACGCTTGCCGGCGCGAACCGTGCGGTCACCGAGGTCGCATCCTCGACGGTCAGGTCGCAGAACGTGACCTCGCCCGTGCACGCGCCCGTCCAGCGTACGAACCGCTGACCGGCGGCCGGGGAGGCCTCGAGCGAGAGCTCCGCTCCGAGGTCCCATTGCGTCGAGCACCTCGCCGTGCAGACGAGCCCGGGCACGTCGCTCGCGACCGAGCCGATGCCCGTGACCGTCACCGCCAGTGGACGCTGCTGGTGGACGAGCCGGAGCCAGGGCGACCGCTGGATGTCGGGCCAGTTGCCGGAGTGCCCGTAGTAGTCGTCGTGCCCGACGTCGAGAGCGAACGATCCGAGCTGCAGGCCCGACGTGTACGGATAGAGAATGTCCGCGGTGCTGTCGCAGGGATGGCCGGGGTCGCCCGGGCAGGCGTGCGGTGCGCCGAAGCCCGGCAGCGCGCCGAGCGCGTGGAGGAGCTCGTGCGTCGCGACCGTCGCCGTCGACACGCCGCCGCACGCCTGCAGGTAGACGATCGCGATGCCTGCGCTCCCGGCCGCTCCCCGGCCCTGCCCGCAGACCGCGTCGTCGTCGGTCGGCCCGTCGTAGTAGACGAGGAACGTGATCCACGGAGACAGCCCGCCGGCGACCTCGGCTGCGTCCTGGATCTGCTCGAGCCGCCGGCTGTCCGTGCGGAGCGCCTCCGCACTCTCGCCGAGCCGCAGCACGAGGAGATCCATTTGCAGACCGCAGGAGAACGGCGTGACGTCGAAGCGCGGCTCGCGCTCCGCGTCCTGGGCCTGCCACCAGGCTCCGATCGCGTCGACGTCGGTCGAGATCGCGGGGGCGCGGTCCGCCACGTGGTCGACCGCGTCGGCCGGTATCGCGTAGACCACGCGGATCGTCGGTCCGGCCACCGCGGGAGGCCTGTCCGCCGTGCTCGGTGTCCCGCACCACGAAGCGGCGGGCGCGCCGGCGGTTCCGAGAGTCAGTGCGACGACGACGGCCGCGGCGACGACGGCGCCGACTCGCGTGACCGCTGATCCCACCCCGCGACCCCCTTCAAGACCCATGCGCCGGCAGGCGGATCTTCGTCCGCGTCCGCCGGGGTGTCAATCGGCTCGCGCGGCACCGCCGCGCGAGAACCGCGGCTCGGTGCCGGCGAGCAGCCGGCGGACGTTTTGGCGGTGCAACGCGAGCACCCCGACGGCGGCAACCGCAGTGAACCCGACCACCGGCCACGGCGAGCCGAACGCCAGGCACGAGAGCGGCAGCGTTCCCGCCGCGAGCATCGACGCGAGCGAGGCGTAGCGCGAGAGCGCGAACACGACGATCCAGATCACCGCGGCGGCCAGTGCGGCGAACGGAGCGAGCGCGAGCGCGACGCCGCCCGCGGTGGCGACCATCTTGCCACCCTTCGAGAAGCCGAGGAACACGGGCCGCGCGTGCCCGAGCATCGCCGCAGCGCCCGCCAGCACGCCCACCCAGTCCCCACCGAGCCGCAGGGCGACGGCAGCCGGTACGAGTCCCTTCGCGACGTCGAGAACCGCCACGGGCAGCCCGAGCGACCAGCCGTAGACGCGCCAGACGTTCGTCGCCCCCACGTTGCCGCTCCCGTGGCGACGGATGTCGTCGCCGCGCACGATCCGCGGGATGACGTAGCCGAACGGGATCGAGCCGAGCAGGTAGGCCGCCACGACGATCGAGGCGTCGGCGATCACGGTTCGCCGCGCGGCGAGGTGCGCGCGGCCCGGTCAACGGCGCGCGTCAGAGCGGGAGGGAGTACGCGGCGATCCAACCGTTGACGACGTCCCAGTCGAGGTTCTCGAAGAACGCGTCCACGTAGGAGGCCCGATCCGTCTGATAGTCGAGGAAGTACGCGTGCTCGTAGACGTCGAGCGCCACGAGCGGGGTCGCGTTCCACACCGGGAACGTGTTCTGCGCGTCGCCGAGGTAGTTGAAGACACGACCTTCGTCCCGGTCGAATGCGGTCCACGCCCAGCCCCGCGCGGCCATGGCGGTGGCCCGCAGGTCTGCCCGCCACGCCTCGACCGAGCCGTAGTCGCGGTCGACGAGCGTGCGGAACGCTCCGTCGGGATCGCCTCCCCGGCCCCCCAGGTGCGCGAAGTAGAGCTCGTGGTTCTTGATCCCGCCGACGGCGAAGGTCAGGTCGAGCTTCAGCGCCCTGAGCTCGGAATAGACCTGGTTCGCACGGTCGAGGTCGACGCCGTCGAGCAGCCCGAGGATCTCGTTGCGCTTCGCGACGTAGCCCTGGTAGAGGCGGTAGTGCGCCTCGACGGACGCGCGCGAGATGCCCGACAGCCGGAGGAGCCGGGGGTCGAGCGGGCGGGCGGAGATCTCCTCGAACGGCGGCATCGCGGCTCCTGGTGCAGCGGGACGGGACCGGCGTGAGCATATCCTTGTCTCGACCGACGACGACCGAAGGAGAGCCCGATGGCGTACACCGTGCCCGACCTCCCGTATCCCTTCGACGCGCTCGAGCCGCACATCGACGCACGGACGATGGAGATCCACCACGACAAGCACCACGCGGCGTACGTCACGAACCTCAACGCGGCACTCGAGGGCACGGAGTGGATGGACCGGCCGATCGATTCGGTGCTGTCGAACCTCGAGATCCTTCCCGAGGACAAGCGCACGGCCGTCCGCAACAACGGCGGGGGTCATGCGAACCACACGCTGTTCTGGGAGATCATGAGCCCCGACGGTGGCGGCGAGCCGGGGGGCGACCTGGCCGACGCGATCGGTGGGACGTTCGGCTCTCTCGACGACCTCAAGACTCAGGTCAACGACGCGGGCGTGAAGCGGTTCGGCTCCGGGTGGACGTGGCTCGTCTGGGACGGCACGGGTCTCGCCGTCGTCTCGACGCCGAACCAGGACTCGCCGGTGATGGAGGGGAAGACGCCGCTTCTCGGCATCGACGTGTGGGAGCACGCGTACTACCTCGCCTACCAGAACCGCCGGCCCGACTACCTGGCGGCATGGTGGAACGTCGTCAACTGGGAGGCAGTAGCCGAGAGGCTCTCCGCGGCCCGCTCGGGCTGAACGGTCACTGGAAGGCGAGGCAATCCAGCCGGCCCAGGACCACGTATCCCCGGACATGGACGCGGCGATCGCGGCGCGTATCGACTTGCCGCGCCGCGGCGGGGCGGCCAGGATCCGGGCGGTGGGGCCCGATCCGCGCAGCGACGCCGAGCTCCTCGCGCAGGTCGCAGACGGCGACCACGGGGCGTTCGAGGAACTGCACCGCCGGTACGCACGGTCGGTGCTCGGCATCGCGCTCCGCCGGCTCGGCGACCGTGGGCGGGCGGAGGACGTGACGCAGGACACCTTCGCGAGCGTCTGGCGCTCGGCGGCGCGCTTCGACCCTGCGCGTGGGAAGGCGACCTCGTGGCTCTTCACGGTCGCGCGGAACGCGATCGTCGACGGCCTGCGGCGGCGGCCGGATCCAACGGTCGCGGACCCTCCGGACGTGCCCGCGAACGATCCCGGCCCGCCGGACGCCGCCGAGAGCGAGTGGGTGTCGTGGCGGGTGCACCGCGCGCTCGAAACGCTGCCGGAGCACGAGCGCACGCTCGTCGAGCTCGCGTACTGGAGCGGCCTCTCGCAGTCCGAGATCGCGGACCGCCTCGGCGTTCCGCTCGGTACCGTCAAGACCCGCACCCGGTCCGCGCTGCACCGGCTGGCCGACGAGCTCGGAGAGGAGCTCCGATGAGCGACGTCCGCGACCTGGTCGGCGACCTCGAGCCCGACGAGCTCGACCGGCTGCAGCACGTCCACACGCTGCTCGAGCAGGCCGGCCCGCCGCCGTCGCTGTCGCCTGCACTCGAGCACGCGCCCCAGCCGAAGGCCGACGTGATCCCGTTCCCGCGGCGGCGCCGGTACCTCGCGGCCGCGATCGCGGCCGCCGCGGCAGTGCTGCTGTTCGGGATCGGGTACGTCGTCGGGGGTCGTGAACCCGACGCGGTGCGCACCGTCGCGATGAGCGGCCCGGGCGCCTCCGCCACGCTCGAGATCTACGACAAGGACGCCTCGGGGAACTGGCCGATGCGGCTCGACGTGAGCGGGCTGGCGGACGGCAAGTACGCGCTGTGGCTCACGCGCAACGGAAGCCTCGCCGAGCCGTGCGGGACGTTCGCGGTCTCGGGCGGCGAGACCAGTGTGCCGCTCAACGCGCCGTACCGGCTCCGCGATTTCGACGGGTGGGTGGTCGTGCCCGTCGACAGCCGGTCGCCGGTGCTGACGACCTAGGGCTCGCAGAAAGACACTGAGCCGGCAAACCCGAAGGCCCGCCGGCTCAGATGGCGCAACTCTACGCGCACGACGCGACGTCCCGCAAGAGCAGAGTGCCGTCGAGGTTGTCGCAATTTGCGGTTTTTTTCGGCAGGTCCTCGGTCCGGCGACGACTCACGCGCGCCGGATCGAGAGCACCCGCGCCTTCCAGGAGCCGCGCGGGGCGTTGACCTCGACCACCGTGCCGACCGTCGCGCCCATCAGCGCCGAGCCGAGCGGCGAGTCGGTCGAGACGCCGCCGGCCGACGAGATCGTCACCTCGAGCGTCTCGCCGTCCTCGTCGGCGACCTCGACGATCGAGCCCGGCCCGACGTGCTCGTCGGTGTCGTGCTCCACGACCGTGGCGGTTCGGAGTCGCTCGCGGAGCTTGGCGATGCGGGCCTCGAGGAGGCCCTGCTCGTTCTTCGCGGCGTGGTACTCGAAGTTCTCGGACAGGTCGCCGAACGAGCGCGCGGTCGCGATCGCCTCGATCGCCGCCGCACGGCGTGGCCCCTCGAGCTCCTCGAGCTCCGCCTCGAGCGCCTCCTTCTGCGCCTGCGTGATCACGCTCCCCTGCTCTCCCACGCGGCCCAGGCTATCGAAGCTCTGCGTGGCGACCGCCGGGGGCGTCATCTGCCGACACGGTCGTACGTCACGCGGACCCAGCCCTCGCCCGGCCTGCGACCGGTTTCGCGCCAGTCGTCCCAGTCGACCTCCGGAAACCTCGTGTCGCCGTCGGGTTCCCGGTCGACGAACGTGAGCGCGAGCCGGTCGGCAAGCGGGAGGGCGGCCGCGTACACCTCTCCCCCGCCGACCACGAAGGTCTCGCCGCCGAGTCGCCGGGCCCGGTCGAGCGCGTCCTCGAGGTCGTGCGCGACGACCACGTCGTCCACGCCCGGCGACCAGTCGGCGTTGCGCGTGACCACGACCGTCCTGCGTTCCGGCAGCGGACGGCCGATCGCCTCGTACGTGCGGCGTCCCATTACCAGCACATGCCCGAGCGTCGTCTCCTTGAAGAGCCGGAGCTCGTCGGGGAGGTGCCAGGGCATGCCGCCGTCCGCCCCGATCACGCCGTTCCGCGCGACCGCGGCGACGATCGTCACGGCCATGCCGGCCTGTCAGACCGCGATCGGAGCGCGGATCGCCGGGTGCGGGTCGTATCCGACGACCTCGACGGACTCGAACGTGAAGGCGTCGATCTCGCGACAGGCAGGGTCGAGCACGAGCGTCGGGAGCGACCGCGGCTCGCGGCGTAGCTGCTCGCGGGCCTGCTCGAGATGGTTCAGATAGAGATGGGCGTCGCCCAGGGTGTGCACGAAGTCACCGGGACGCAGGCCGGTCACCTGGGCGACCATGTGGGTGAGCAGCGCGTACGACGCGATGTTGAACGGGACGCCCAGGAAGAGGTCGGCCGAGCGCTGGTAGAGCTGGCACGAGAGCCGCCCGTCCGCGACGTGGAACTGGAACAGGGCATGGCACGGAGCGAGCGCCATCAGCGGCAAGTCGGCGACGTTCCACGCGCTGACCACGTGGCGGCGCGAGTCCGGGTCTTCCCGGATCTGCTCGATCACGTGGCGCAACTGGTCGATCGTGCCCCCGTGCGGCGCCGGCCACGACCGCCACTGCACCCCGTACACGGGGCCGAGGTCGCCGTGCTCGTCCGCCCACTCGTCCCAGATCGTGATGCCGTGCTCCTGGAGCCACCGGACGTTCGAGTCGCCGCGGATGAACCACAGGAGCTCTCCGACCACCGAGCGCACGTGGACTTTCTTGGTGGTCACGAGCGGGAACCCGTCCTCGAGGGGGAACCGCATCTGGTGTCCGAACACGCTCAACGTCCCGGTGCCGGTGCGGTCGTCCTTCGGCACGCCCTCGTCGAGCACGTGCTGCAGGAGGTCGAGATACTGCCTCACGCGATCGATTGTGCCAGCGAGCCGGGACGGCTCGGGTGCGGCGCTCCGCGGCAACCCCTAGAACAATCCGACGATCTCTCCGTCGGCGTCGACGTCGATCGAGAACGCGGCCGGCTGCTTCCCGAGCCCGGGCATCGTCTGCATGTCGCCGCAGAGGGCGACGATCCAGCCGGCGCCGGTGTAGGGGCGGAGGTCGCGCACCGTGACGGTGAAGCCCGTCGGCGCGTTCAAGAGCGATGCGTCGTGCGAGAGCGAGAGGTGGGTCTTCGCCATGCAGACCGGCAGGTGGCCGAGCCCCGCGGCCTCGAACGCCGCCGCCTTCTCCTTTGCGGTCTTGAGCAGGAACACGTCGTCGGCGCCGTACACGCCCGTCGCGATCGCGCGGATCTTCTCCTCGATCGGGGCGTCGTACGCGTACGCGAAGCGGAAGTCGTTCGGCTCGTCGGCCGCCGCGACGACGGCCTCCGCGAGGGCGGTCGCGCCCTTCCCGCCTTCCTCGAACGCGCTGTTGACCTCCGCGGCGTACGCGCCGTGCTCGAGCGCGAGCCGGCTGACGAGCGCGAGCTCCTCGGGCATGTCGGTCGGGAACTTGTTCACGGCGACGACCGCGTTGAGCCCGAAGTGGCGGATGATGCCGATGTGCCGTGCGAGATTCGCGGCGCCGCCCTCGATCTGCGCCATGCCGCCGTCGACGTCGCCGCCGTGGTGCTTCAGCGCGCGGACGGTCGCGACCAGCACGACCGCGCTCGGACGGAGGCCGCCGATGCGGCAGGTGATGTCGAAGAACTTCTCCATGCCCATGTCGGATGCGAAACCCGACTCCGTCACGAGGTACTCGCCGAGCTTGAGCGCGACGCGATCGGCCACGAGCGAGTTGTTCCCGTGCGCGATGTTCGCGAACGGGCCGCAGTGCACGAATGCGGGCTGCCCCTCGAGGGTCTGCACGAGATTCGGCTTGATCGCGTCCTTCAGGAGCACCGCCATCGCCCCGGCCGCCCCGATCTCCTCGGCGGTCACGATCTCGCCCTCGAACGTCTGCGCGACCGTGATCCTGCCGAGGCGCTCGCGGAGGTCTCGGAGGTCGCGCGCGACTGCGACGAGAGCCATGATCTCGCTCGCGGCCGTGATGTCGAAACCGGTCTGTCGCGGGTAGCCGTTCACGCGACCCCCGAGGCTCGTGACGATGTCACGGAGCGAACGGTCGTTCATGTCCATGCACCGTCGCCAGGAGATCGTCAGCGGGTCGATGCGCGGGGTCGTGCCGTGTAGCCGGCGCGAGTCGATCAGGGCCGCGAGGAGGTTGTTCGCCGCCGTGATCGCATGGAGGTCGCCCGTGAAGTGGAGGTTCAGGTCCTCCATCGGCACCACCTGCGCGTAGCCGCCGCCCGCCGCGCCGCCCTTGATGCCGAACACCGGGCCGAGCGAGGCTTCGCGGATCGCCAGCACCGGTCGCCGGCCCAGCACGCCGAGGCCCTGAGTGAGCGACACCGACGTCGTGGTCTTGCCCTCCCCCGGGGGCGTCGGCGTGATCGCGGTGACGTTCACGATCTTTCCGTCGGGCTGCCCGGCGAGGCGGTCGAGGATCGAAAGATCGACCTTCGCCTTGTAGCGGCCGTAGAGCTCGAGCTCGTCGGGCTGGATGCCTGCCTCCTCCGCAATCTCGGCGATCGGACGAAGCGTGGCGGCCTGGGCGATCTCGAGGCTCGAGCGCATCGGGGGCGTCAGTCCTTTCTCTCGTTCGGTGTGCCGGCCGGGAGTCGGCCGGCGGACGTTGCGGGCGACAAAGTTACAAGTTGCAACTTGCGCTCAACCGGCGAACCGGCGGCTGCGTCGGCTGCTCGGCTGCCTCGGCTGCGCGACCGGGAAACCCGTCAGTGCTGCGCCACCGCGCCGAGGTGCCGCTCGTGGGCGCCGGTCTCGAGGATCTCTCCGATCTGCCCGATCGCGAACCGGAGCTCGTCGTCGGAGGTGAAGTAGTGCGGCCCGAGCCGGATGCCGGCATCCGGCCGGAAGTCGCACAGGATCTCGCGCTCGGTCAGCTCCCGGTGCACGGCGGGGAAGTCGGGGACGTGGACCGTGACCGTTCCTCCTCGACGCTCGGAGGAACGAGGGCTCCGCACCTCGAACCCGGACTCGTCGGCGAGGTCGATCAGGAGCTGGGTCTGACGGAGCGAGTTCGCGCGGATCCGCTCGACGCCGATCTCCTCGATCAGGTCGTAGCCTGGGGTCGCCGCGTGATGCGCCGGCACGTTCGGGGTCCCTGTGAGGAACCGCGCCGCGCCCTCGGCATAGCGCATCTCGGGCTCGAACGCGAACGGCGTCTCGTGCGCCTGCCAACCCGTGTACGTCGGGGTCAGCCGTTCCGCGAGATCGGGGCGCACGTAGAGCCAGCCGTTGCCGGGGCCGCCGCAGAGCCACTTCACCGAGCCGCCGACCGCGAAGTCGACGCCGAGCGCGGCCACGTCGACCGGCACGATTCCTGCCGACTGGTAGCAGTCGAGGATCACATGCGCGCCGACCTCGTGCGCGCGGCGGACGATCGGCTCGACGTCCTGGATCTCCCCGGTCTTGAACAGCACGTGGCTGATCGGGACGAGCAGCGTGCGCTCGTCGATCGCGTCGAGGATCGCCCCGTCGTCCTCGCAGACCACGACCTCGAGCTCCGGCTGGGCCTGGTAGAGGTAGCGCACCGACGGGAAGTTGCCCTCCTCGTAGACGACGCGGCTCCGAGGCGACTCGGGCGGTAGGAAGCAGCTGAGCACGACCGCCTCGGCGACGGCCACGTTCTGGTGCATGACCGTCGATCCCGGTGGCGCGCCGACGATCCTCCCGACCTGGTCGCCGACAGTGATCGGCATCGTCCACCAGCCCTCGCCCCACGCGCGGATCCCCCGCTCGCGCCACGTGCGCGCGTACTCGGCGAGTCGCTCCTCGGCCCTCCGCGGCATCGCGGCGAGCGAGTGGTTGATGAGGTAGGTCGTGTGCTCGAGGATGGGGAACTCGGAGCGATGGTCGAGGAGCTCCCGCATGCCGAGGAGACTAGCCAGGCTGTGAAACGACCGGCACGCTCTTGGCACTGCTTTGCCCTTGACGACGAACGGTGTCTGACACCGCGGCTTGTCAAGGCGTCCGACGGGGACGAGTCCCAGTCGGCTCCGCCGCGCTTTACCGACCGGTGGGACGCGGGGGCGTCGGTGTCGGTGGGGCGCACCACTGCTCGCTTGCCGGCCTGTGGAACGATTGGAGCGAAATCGGCGCGCGCTCAACCTTGACGAGAAACGGTGTCTGACACCGCTGTGGCCCTCGGGCATCGACCAGTGCGATGAGAGCCATGCTGCTTCGGCGCCATCGTGAGCCGCTCGAGGAGGCCGAGGTGCCCGATCCCGAGCCGGGGCCCGGGCAGGCGCTCCTCCGCATCCGCGCGTGCGGGGTGTGCCGCACGGACCTGCACGTCGCGGACGGCGAGCTCGAGCACCCGAAGCTGCCGCTCGTGCTCGGCCACGAGATCGTCGGCGAGGTCGTCTCGAGCGCCGGCCGGTTCGCTCCCGGCGATCGCGTCGGCGTCCCGTGGCTCGGGTGGACGTGCGGCGTCTGCGCGTACTGTCGGACCGGACGAGAGAACCTGTGCGACCGGGCACGGTTCACCGGCTACGACCTCGACGGAGGCTACGCCGAGCTCTGTGTCGCGGACGAGCGCTTCTGCTTCCCGCTCCCGGCCGGGTACCCGGACCTCCAGGCGGCCCCCCTCCTCTGCGCGGGGCTGATCGGCTATCGGTCGCTGCGGGCCGCGGGCGACGCTCGACGCCTCGGTCTGTACGGGTTCGGCGCCGCCGCCCACATCGTGTGCCAGGCCGCGGTCCACGAGGGCAGGACGGTCTACGCGCTGACGCGCCCGGGTGACGAGGAGGCGCAGTCGTTCGCCCGCTCGCTCGGCGCCGCCTGGGCCGGTGACACGGCGCACGGGCCGCCCGAGGAGCTCGACGCGGCGATTCTCTTCGCGCCGGCGGGCGAGCTCGTTCCCCTCGCGCTCGGCCACGTACGCAAGGGAGGCATCGTCGTCTGCGCGGGGATCCACATGAGCGACATCCCGTCGTTTCCGTACGAGCTCCTCTGGGGCGAGCGGGTCGTCCGTTCGGTCGCGAACCTCACACGCGCGGACGGCGATGAGTTTCTCGCGCTCTCCCCGACGGTCCCGGTCGAGACGCAGGTCGAGGCTCTGCCGCTCGCAGCGGCAAACGACGCGCTGGCCCGCCTGCGGGCGGGCCGGGTCCGTGGCGCGCTCGTGCTCGTCCCCTGAGGCTCACGCCACCCGCCTGAGCAGGCCGAGCGCGCGCTGGTCCCATCGCACCCGGTGCGTGGTCCCGGCCGCGCGGAGCTCGTCGCGATGCGCGAGGTACCAGTCGTACGTCTCCACGAGCGTCTCCGCGTTCGACAGGCGCGGCTGCCACGCGAGCAGCCGCTCCGCCTTCTCGATCGAGACGAAGGAGTCACGGTGCGCCGTGCGGTAGTGCCACTCGGCGAGCGGCGACAGGCGTGCGAGCTCGAGCGCGCGGAGCGCGAGCTCCGCAGGGCGCGGCGGCAGCGGAAGCAGCCGCGACGGCGACCCAGCGTGCTCGATCAGCGCCTCGAGGTCCTCGCGCACGGTGCCGAAGCGGGCAGCCCCGACGTTGAGCGCCTCGCCCGCGACCGGTGCGTCGAGTGAGCGCACGACCGCGTCGCAGAGATCCTCGACCGCCAGGAGCTGGTAGCGGTTGCGGCCGTCGCCGAGGATTGGGATCCGCCTCCCCTCGCGGATCCAGTCGAACAAGATCTCGAACACGCCGAGACGCTCGGCGCCGATGAACGTCTTCGGGCGCACGATCACCGTCTCGAGCCCACGGCGCGAGAACGCGCCGCAGAGGCGCTCGGCCTCGATCTTCGAGGCCCCGTAGTGCCCTACGCCGACGAGCGGGTCGGCCTCCTCCATCGGGTGCTTCTCCGGGACGCCGTACACCGCGGTGGACGAGACCAGCACCGCGCGGGGGACGCCCGCCTCGAGCGCGGCCGCGAGCGTCACCGCGGTGCCCTCGACGTTCACCGAGCGGATCGCGGCGGCGCTCTGCTGGATCGGGAGGGCTGCTGCGGCGTGGACCAGCACGTCGGCGCCCTCGACGAGGCGGCGCGCGTCGAGGGCGAAGCGCACGTCGCCGCGAAGCTCCTCGACGCGACCCTCGAGCTGAGCGTCGGCGAGGGGCGCGAGATCGAGCGTGCGTACGGCGTGCCCGTCGGCGACGAGGCGCCGGGCGAGGTGCAGGCCGAAGAAGCCCGCGCCGCCGGAGATCGCAACGAGCATCGGCCCAGCCTACGGGGCGCCGGAAGCCGCGGTGCCGCGTGCGGGCGCCTCCACGGGCGGCGGCGCGCCGTTGACGAGCACCGCGGCGACGAGCAGCACGGCGAGCGCGACCGTCGTCTCCGCGAGCAGGCTGCCCCGGACGGCCCTCACCGCTTGCCCGCGCTCCAGGCGGGGCCGGACGACGAGATGGTGCATCGCCCCCCAGGAGAGCGCGAGGGCCACGAGCCCGAGCTTCACGAGGAGGATCCGCCCGTAGGAGGTCTCCCAGAGGTCGGAGACGGACGGCAGCCGCTGGAGCGCGACGACGGTTCCGGCAGCCACGAGCACGCCGACGAGCGCGATCGCGATCCGCGAGAAGCGCAGGAACGCGACCCGCCGCAGCTCGGGCGCGAGCGGCCAGACGACGACCGCGAGAGTGACCACGCCACCCACCCAGAGCATCGCGGTCACCAGGTGCACCCAGTCGGCGACCTCGCCGACCAGTGACGCGTTCGGCTCGGTCGCCTGGTGGCTCGAGAGCGAGTAACCCCAGACGAGGCCGAGGGCGAGGAGGAACGCGGGCCACCGAAGCCGCGGCTCGTCGAGCACCCACGCGAGCGCGAGGATCGTCATGCAGACCCCGTAGCCGAGCGTCGTGAGGAGGAACGCGATCCCGAACCGGGTCGACTCGGCGAACGGCGAGAGATCGGAGTAGAGGAGGTCGACCCCCGACACCTGCAACGCGTTCGCACAGCGGATCACGAAGCCGACGATCCCCGCGTTGACCGCCGCGACCGCCCCGAGCGTGCCCAGCAGATGGATCCGCCGCTCGACCCGGGCGTCGACAACGGCCGGGAGGATCAGGAGCCGCACACCGACGACGCCGATCAGCAGCGCGAGGGAGACGAAAAGCGTCCAGCGCGCGACGTCGTCCCGCCAGGTGACGCCGGAGGCGCCCACCGCCTCGGTCGGCGACGGCGCCGGCACGCCGACCCCGAACGTGTAGACGCCGTTTCCGACGTGCCCGTCCGCCGAGATCTCGTGCCAGCGGACGGTGTACGCCTCCCCGCGGCGGAGCCCGTGGAGCGGCGCCCGCATCACGGTGCCGCCGCCGCTCTGCGTCACGACACCCGACAGCCGGCGGCCGTCCGCCCCGAGCACGATGAGCGAGTCGCGGGTCGCGGTCACCGCCTGGTCGTAGCGGAGCGTGATCTCGGCCGGCGGGCTCTCGACACTGCTCTGCTCCGCGGGGCTCGCGTCCTTGAGCGTCGCATGCGCGGCCGCGCCCGCCGGGACGAGCAGCGCGACGAGCGCCGACGCACACAGTGCGCGCTTCACCGCGCTCCGCCGCCGGCGAGGTCGGAGAGGTGCCCGAAGATCGGCGCGATGTCGCGGTCCGTGAACAGCATCACCGCGATCGCGATCCACGTCACCGCGAAGCCGTACGCCCAGATCGCGCGCCGAGGGCGCAGCGCGGCCCCGACCGGAAGTAGCGCCGCCGCGACCAGCGTCCAGCCGATCAGGTGGTGGAGGAACGCAGACCGGCTGAACAGCCAGCCGTTCTGCTCGTGGACGAGGAACGGCGCCCCGCTGACGAACAGCGCACCCGCGGTGACGAGCGACCAGTACGGCGATCGCAGTCGGCCCCGCACGACGGCGAGCTGCACCGCGCCCGCGGCCGTCGCGGCCTCGGCCCATGCCGAGTGTGCGAGGAGGTGGAGCGTGGAGAACGTCGAGAAGATCGCGATGACCCACAACCAAACACCCGCGAAGAGGGCGAGCGAAGGCCACAGGTAGGCGCGCCACCGGCGTCGCCGGAACACCTCCGGCCCCACGATCGCCTCTGCGAGGAGCACGAGAGCGAAGAACAGGAAACCGGCGGCGAAGAGCCAGTGGGCGATCTCAGCCCGCGGGAGCATCTCCCCGCTCGTCGGCCTCGAGGTCCTCGACGATCCCGGGTGCGACGAGGATCGCGAACAGGAGGCCGACCAGCACGACGAGCAGCGGCGGCTGGACGACCCAGTCCCAGAAGCCCTTGCCCTCCGGGTAGAAGAACGTCACACGGTACGGCTGGGCGAAGGCCCACACGATCCCTGCGAGCACCGTGAGGGGGCCGATGGCCTCGACCACGAGCACGCGAAAGCCGCGCCGCACGGCGCGCGAACGCGCGGTCCGGTCCGCGCGAGAGGTGACGAGCTCGTTCACGACAGATCGCCTCCGCAGATCAGTCTGGCACGGCGTTGCCGACCGGCGCAAACGGTGGCGTGCAGCGGCGTCGTGCCCGTCAGCGCGTGACGAAGCCGTCGCCGGTGATCCGCACGCCGTGGCGACCGAAGTCCTCGCGCGACAGCGTGCGGATCGCGCCGTGCGCAGACTCCGAGGGATCCAGCGCCGGAACGCCCGCGCCGACGAGCCGCGTGGCGACGATGCGGCCCGTCTCGAACCGTCCCGCGCCGTCGAGCGTCACACGGAGGATCGCGCTCGTGGAGAGCGGGCCTCCGAGCGCGAACACCTTGTACCCGGCGAAGTTCCCGAGGGAGTAGGCGATCAACCGCCCCTTGTACCACTCCATCCCGCGCAGGACGTGCGGGCCGGACCCGAGCACGAGGTCGGCTCCTGCGTCGACGACGGCGTGTGAAAAGCGCACGGGGTCGCCTCGGTTCTCGCCGAGGAAGCGCTCGGTGCCGGGGGTGACGTGCCGGCGGTCGCTTCCCTCGGCGCCGGCGTGCATGGTGACGACCACGATGTCGGCGACCCGGTCGGCAGCGCGCACGAGGCGCTTCGCGCCCGCGATGTCCGTGAGCGAGGCCGCCCAGGGGTACGGGGCGAAGCCGACGGTCGCGACCCGGATCTTCCCGACCTTCTGCACCGTGACCTGGTCGGGGCGGCCCGTGTACCGCAGGCCGGCGCCCTCGAGCGCGTCCAGGGTCTCGTCGAGCCCGTGCTGGCCGTAGTCCATCGCGTGGTTGTTTGCGAGGTTCATGACCGTGAACCCCGCGTCGGCGAGACGGCGTGCGTAGGACGGCGGCGTGTGGAAGGCGAAGCAGCTCCTGCTGGCTTCGCCGCACTTCGAGCTTCCCCCGGTCGATAGCGTCCCCTCGAGGTTCCCGATCACGACGTCGCCTGCAAGGTCGGTCTGCACGTCCGAGAAGAACGTGCGGCCGCCGTCGGGCGGCAGGTTCGGGCTCGACCCCATCACGATGTCTCCCGTCGCGACGATCGCGACGACACCGGGTGGAACCCGGGAAGTCGCCCGCTGCTTCTTCACCTTTGCTCTCGCGCTCGGCTTGGTCGCCGCCGTCGCCGTCCGGCTCGGCGCCGTGGCGGCCTCCGTCGAGGCGACTGCACCTCGCGGCGTCCCGTGGACGAGCAGGGAGAACACGAACGCGCTGGCGCAGACGACTGCGCCCGCGCGGACGATGAGCGCGATACCCCGCACGCGGGGACCCTAGTTACGGTTGCCCAGGAAGACCAGCGCGTAGTAGGCGAGCTGCGACAGCGCGGCGAGAGCGGCTGCCACGTACGTCATCGCGGCAGCGGTGAGCACCTTGCGGGCCCCCTGCGCCTCGCCGGCGGCGACGAGCCCGAGCTCGTTCAACTGTCCCATCGCGCGACGCGACGCGTCGAACTCGACGGGCAGCGTGACGAGCTGGAACAGCACGACGACGGCGTAGAGCAGGATCGCGAACGTCACGAGCCCGAACAGCTGGGCGAAGGCGCCGATCAGGAGCAGGAAGATCCACGCGTTGGAGGCGAACGCGACCGCCGGCCACATCGCCGAGCGCAGGCGGAACGGCGCGTACGCCTTCGCGTGCTGGATCGCGTGCCCGACCTCGTGCGCGGCGATGGCGGTCGAGGCGACCGCGCGGCCCCGGAACACCGGGTCGGAGAGATGCACGGACTTCGTGCGCGGGTCGTAGTGATCCGAGAGCGGGCCGCCCGGCGACGTCTCGACGGGAACGCCCTGCAAGCCGTTCGAGTCCAGGATCCGCCGCGCGACCTCGGCCCCCGAGAGGCCGTTCATCACGTCGACCTCGAGGTTCGCCGCCACGGTCTTCTTGAGCCAGTGCTGGACCACGAAGCCGATGATCAGCGGCGGAATCAGGAAGAGGAAATACAGGCCCCAGTTGCTCATCAGCGGGAAATGTAGCAACCTCGTACGATCGGCCCCATGTCGGAAACGTCGCATGCCGAAAGGGATTCCGGGCACGCCGACGAGTTGCTCGACAACCCGCTCGAGCGGCTGCGGCTCCTTGCAGGGAACGACGACGCGATCGCCTCGTTCCTCGACGAGCTCGACGTGCAGTCGCCCCGCGAGCGCGAGATGCTCGCCGAGCTCGCGCGGGCGGCACCGCTCGCCCGGCCGGAGCGGTTCGAGGCCGACCACCGGCGGCTGATCGAGGCGCTCGAGACACTGCGCCGTCACGGGTACCGCGGCTGGCAGTCGACGAGACCGCTCGGCCCGTTCCGCTACGTCGTGCGCTGGCTCGTCGAGCTCGTGGCGCGCTACCTCGTGGTCTCCTACCTGAAGACGGTCTCGACCCAGCTTCGGAACCTCTACTGGATGCGCGAGCTCCAGTCGGCGTCGGACTCGACGGAGCTCAAGCTCCTGCGCCCCGCTCGCTTCGACGCGAGCGCGCTCGTGGAGATCGTGCGCTCACGGGAGATCGGGGTGCCGTCGTTCGTGCTCGCGGGCCTCCTGCTCCCGCTCGGCGCCTCGATCTGGCGCCTCGCGAGCGGCTTCCGGTTCGACAGCTGGGTCGTCGCGCTGCTCGTCGGCGCGGCGGGCGTCGCGATCGGCGTCGGGCTCTCGTGGATCGTGCTCCGGGGAGCGGCGATGGCGAGCGCGCGCATTCGGCTGTCGGTGCGCGAGCCGCTCCAGGTCGTGTGGGACGACGTCGGCGCGTGCGGGGGACCTCCCAGGGACGGCGTGCGGACGTTCGCAGTCGTCGCGATCGTGGCGATGGTCGGGGTGTGGATCGTCCTTCCGGCGCTCGTGGCGCTCGCGCTCGCGAGCTGACCGCCCTCAGGCGGAAACCTCCGCCCGCGCCGCGACGAACGCCTCGATCGCCTG
Organism: Gaiella sp.; assembly: GCA_035706725.1. GTDB lineage: Bacteria > Actinomycetota > Thermoleophilia > Gaiellales > Gaiellaceae > Gaiella. The sequence continues at coordinate 23,954 of DASSUT010000007.1, forward strand.
CTCGACGTCCTCGGGCGAGTGCGCCGCGGACATCTGCGTGCGGATCCGCGCCGCGCCGAGCGGCACGACCGGGTACGAGAACGCGACCGCGAAGACCCCGTGACCGACGAGCGCCTCGGAGAGCCGAGCCGCCTGCCGCGCGTCGCCGATCATCACGGGGACGATCGGGTGGTCGCCCGGCAGGACGTCGAAGCCGAGTTCGGTCATCCGCTGCCGGAACTCGGTCGTGTTCTCCTCGAGCCGCGTGCGGAGGTCGTCCGAGCGGCCGATCAGGTCGAGCGCCTTGAGGCTCGCGCCGACGACCGCGGGGGCGAGGCTGTTCGAGAACAAGTACGGCCGCGCGCGCTGGCGCAGCAGCTCGACGATCTCGCGCCGCCCGGAGACGTAGCCGCCGCTCGCGCCCCCGACCGCCTTCCCGAGCGTGCCCGTGAGGATGTCCACCCGCTCGACGACGTCGTGGTAGGCGTGCGTGCCGCGCCCGCCCGGCCCGACGAAGCCGACCGCGTGCGAGTCGTCCACGAAGACCAGCGCGTCGTGACGCTCGGCGAGCTCGCAGATCTCGTCGAGCTTCGCGTGGTACCCGTCCATCGAGAATACGCCGTCGGTCGCGATCAGCCGGTGCCGCGCGTCCGAGGAGTCGGCGAGCTTCGCCTCGAGCTCGTCCATGTCGCCGTTCGCGTAGCGCTCGCGTCGCGCCTTGCAGAGCCGGATGCCGTCGATGATCGACGCGTGGTTGAGCTGGTCGGAGATCACCGCGTCCCGATCGTCGAGCAGCGCCTCGAAGACCCCGCCGTTCGCGTCGAAGCACGAGGAGAACAGGATCGTGTCCTCGGTGCCGAGGAACTCCGAGAGCCGCTCCTCGAGCTCGCGGTGGAGGGCCTGCGTGCCGCAGATGAACCGCACCGAGGCCATCCCGTAGCCCCAGCGGTCGAGCGCCTCGTGCGCTGCCGCGACCATCTCGGGATGGTTCGCCAGGCCGAGGTAGTTGTTCGCGCAGAGGTTCAGGAGCTCGCCCCGGCCCTCCACGTCCACGTGGGCGCCCTGCGGCGTCGTCATCGTGAGCTCGTGCTTGTAGAGCCCCTGGTCGCGGAGCTCCTCGAGCCGCTCCGTCAGGTCCTCGCGGACGGCGCCGTAGCTCATGACGCTGCCTCCTTCCAGTCGAGGAGCACCTTGCCGGAATCGCCCGAGGCGGCGACCGCGAACGCCTCCTCGAACTCGGAGTACGGGAACCGGTGCGTGATCACCGGCGAGATGTCGAGGCCGGAGTCGACGAGCACGCTCATCTGGTACCAGGTCTCGAACATCTCGCGGCCGTAGATGCCGCGAAGCGTCAGCATGTTGAAGATCACGGGATCGAGGTCGAGCTCGACCGCGGCGGTCGGGATGCCGAGGATCGCGATCCGGCCACCGTGTGCCATGTTCCCGATCCCCGAGCGGAGGGCGTCGGCGTTCCCCGACATCTCGAGCATCACGTCGAACCCCTCGGTCATCCCGAGCTCGCGCTGCACGTCGGCGAGGTCGCGCTCGCGGGGGTCGACCGCCAGGGTCGCGCCCATCCGCCGGGCGAGCTCGAGCCGTGCGGGGTTGAGGTCGGTCGCGACGACGTGACGCGCGCCCGCGTGCCGCACGACCGCGACCGCCATGCAGCCGATCGGTCCTGCGCCGGTGACGAGCACGTCCTCCCCGAGCACGGGGAACGCGAGGGCCGTGTGCACGGCGTTGCCGAACGGGTCGAAGATCGCGGCGACGTCGTCGGGCACGGCCGGCCAGTGGTGCCACACGTTCGTCATCGGCAGCACGACGTGCTCGGCGAACGCGCCGGGACGCTGGACGCCGAGTCCGATCGAGTGCGCGCAGAGCTGCCGCCGCCCCGCCATGCAGTTGCGGCAGCGGCCGCAGACGACGTGTCCCTCCCCGCCGACGCGGTCGCCGGGGCGGAAGTCGCTGACGTTCGAGCCGACCTCCGCCACCTCGCCCACGAACTCGTGGCCGATCACGAGCGGCACCGGGATCGTGCGTTGCGCCCAGGCGTCCCAGCGGTGGATATGGACGTCGGTGCCGCAGATTCCCGTCCGGTCGACGCGGATCTTGACGTCGTTGATGCCGACCTCGGGCTCGGGCACGTCCTCGAGCCAGAGCCCGGGCTCGGCCCGGCTCTTCACGAGGGCCTTCACGGCGCTCAGCCGGACGGCGGCAGCGGATCGACGACCGCGTTCGCGGGCAGGTGTTCGGCCCGATCCTCCTCGGAGGCGAGGTCGTGACCGGGCGCGGGCCAGGGCGCGAGGATCAGGAGCAGGCGGGAGTCGTCGAGCGCCTTCACGAGATGGCTCTCGCCGGGCTCGAAGACGACGAGCGTCCCCGCAGGGCACTCCGCGGCCTCGTCGGCGGACTCCATCGTCACGGTGCCGTCGACGACCTGGATCACGGCCCGCTCGCGAACCTGGTGGTCGCCGATCTCGCCGCCCCGCTCGAGTTGGATCACGACCCCGCGGCACTCGGGCGTGGAGAACAGAACCTGCGGCATCTGCGCCCCCGCCCTCGGGACACGTGGCGCGTCTGGCCCCGGCGCCCGCGGCGTCTGCTTCTCCGACGAGGGAGCGAGCGCGTGGAGGTCCCAGCGCTTCATGCCTGGTAGCTTCGCAGAGCCGGCCGGGCAGCGTCGCGATCACGCGACATCGGCCCAGTCGCCGTACAGGCTCGTGTAGAGCCCGCGGCGTGCGAGCAGCTCCTCGTGCGTCCCCTGCTCGACGACGCGGCCGTGCTCGAGCACGACGATCAGCTCGGCGTCGCGAATCGTCGAGAGGCGGTGCGCGATCACGAAGGCCGTGCGTTCCGCGAGGAGCTCGCGGAGGGCGCGCTCGATCCGGCGCTCCGTGCCGATGTCGACGGACGAGGTCGCCTCGTCGAGGATCAGGATCCGCGGGTCGGCGAGGAGCGCGCGGGCGAACGCGACGAGCTGCCGCTGACCGAGCGAGAGCCGCGTTCCCCGCTCGCCGAGCTGCGTGTCGTACCCCTCCGGCAGCTCGGTGACGAAGCCGTGGGCGCCGACCGCGCGCGCCGCACGCTCGACCTCCTCGTGCGAGGCCTCCGGGCGGCCGAACGCGATGTTCTCGGCGACCGTGCCGCCGAACAGGAAACCCTCCTGCGGGACGATTCCGAGCTGCGACCGGAGCGAGCGTTGCGTGACCGCGCGGAGGTCGTGCCCGTCGACCGTGACACGGCCTTCGGTGGGGTCGTAGAAGCGGGCGAGGAGCTTCGCGATCGTGGACTTGCCCGCGCCCGTGTGCCCGACGAGCGCCACCGTGGTACCGGCGGGGACGTCGAGGTCGAGCCCCACCAGCACCTCCGGGTAGTCGGGCCCGTAGCGGAAGCGGACGTCCTCGAAGCGGACCTGCCCTTCGATTCGCGGGAGGTCGACGGCGGCCGGCGCGTCGACCACCTGCGGTTCCTCGTCGAGCACGCCCACGATCTTGTCGAGCGCGGCGATCGCGGAGAGGAACGTGTTGTAGAGCTGCGAGAGCTGCTGGATCGGGTCGAAGAAGTTCGAGAGGTAGAGCGCGAACGCGAACAGCGTGCCGGTGCTCATCTGGCCGTGGTAGACGAGCCAGCCGCCGTAGCCGAACACGATTGCGGTCGCGACCGACGAGAGCAGATCGACCGCCGGGAAGTAGATCCCGTTCAGCACGACCGTGCGGTAGTTCGCCGCCCGGTAGCCCTCGTTCACCTCGCGGAACGCACGCTCCTGCACGGGCTCGCGCGTGAACGACTGCACGACGCGCATGCCCGCGACGTCCTCCGCCAGCGTTGCGGTGACGAGCCCGAGCCGTTCGCGCACGCTGCGGTACGCACGGTTCGAGCGGCTCCGGAACCAGGCGGTGACGAGGGCCATCACCGGGAGCACGGCCAGCGACGCGAGCGCGAGCCGCCAGTCGAGCAGGAACAGCACCACCGCGGTGCCGCACAGCAGCAGCGTGTTCTGGACGAGGCTCGTGACGCCGTCCGTGACGAGCTGGTCGAGCGCCTCCACGTCGTTCGTGATGCGGCTGACGATCACGCCGGTGCGGTTCCGCTCGTAGAACCCCATCGAGAGCCGCTCGAGGTGACGGAACAGGCGGTTGCGCAGGTCCGCGAGCATGCGCTCCCCGACCCAGCCCGTGAGGTACGTGTTCGCGCTCGAGAGCAGGAGCGCCGCGAGCGCCGCGGCGAGGAACAGGACGACGAGCACCGTGAGGCGGTCGAGGTCGCCCTGCGAGATGCCCTGGTCGATCGCGAGCTTCGCGAGGTAGGGCGGTGCGAGGGCCACCGCCGTGAACACGACGAGCGTCGCGAGCGAGCCGAGGGTCCGGCCGCGGTACGGGAGCGCGAGGCCCACGAGCAGCGCGATCCGCCGCCGCGAGCGCCGCCAGGACCAGTCGCCGACCCGGCCGCCGCGCTCCTCGCTCAGGTGGCTCCCGGGCTGGTAGACCCTCACGCGATCTTCTCCTCGAGCAGGCCCTCGAGCAGCCCGTGCTCGTAGAGCTCGCGGTACACCTCGCTCGTCTCGAGCAGCTCCGCGGGCGTTCCGCGCGCGGTGATCCGCCCGCGCTCGAGCACGACGACCTCGTCGGCGAGCTGGATCGTCGAGTGGCGGTGCGCGATGATGATCGTCGTCCTCCCGCGCATGACCTCCGCGAGCCCCTCGCGGATCCGCGCCTCGGTCGTCGCGTCGACGGACGCGGTCGCGTCGTCGAGCACGAGGATCCGGGGGTCGATGAGGATCGCGCGCGCGATCGCGAGCCGCTGGCGCTGACCGCCCGACAGCGTGATCCCTCGCTCCCCGATCACGGTGTCGTAGCCCTCGGGCAGCGCCTCGACGAAGTCGTGCGCCTGCGCCGCGCGTGCCGCTTCGACGACCTGCTCGTCGGTGGCGTCGTCGGCGCCGAAGGCGATGTTCTCGCGCACGGTGGCGGAGAACAGGAACGGGTCCTGCGAGATCACCCCGATCTCGCGGCGCAGCGACCGGCGCGTGACGTCGCGGACGTCCACGCCGTCGACGACGACGCGCCCCTGGGTCACGTCGTAGAAGCGCGGCACGAGCGCCGCGAGCGTGGTCTTCCCCGAGCCGGTGTGGCCGATCAGCGCGACCGTCCGGCCGGCGGGGACGTCGAGGTCGACGTCCTCGAGCACGAGCCGCTCCGACCGGTAGCCGAACGAGACTCGCTCGAACCTGATCTCGCCGGGTCCCGGGGGCAGCGGGCCGGCGCCCGGCCCGTCGGCGACTCCCTCCGGCTCGTCGAGCACCTCGAAGATCCGCTCGCCGGACGCGGTCGCGCGCTGCGCTTGCCCGACCCACATGCCGAGGCTCCGCAGCGGCACGATCAGCATCGCGAGAAGCAGGTTGAAGAGGAAGAAGTCTCCGAGCGAGAGCGAGCCCGACACCACGAGGCGCCCGGCCGCGAGGAGCACCGCGGCCTGCGCCAGCATGGGGAGGAACGACAGGAGCGGGACGTACAGCGCCCGCTGGCGGAACGCCCGGACGGTCGCGTCGAAGACCGAGCCGGAGGCGTCCTCGAACTGCGCCTGCCTGCGGTCCTCCTGCGCGAACGCCTTCACGACGTGGACGCCGACGATCGACTCCTCCGCGACCGTCGCGACGACTCCGAGCTCTTGCTGCACGTCCCGCAGGATCGGGTGCGAGACGTGGCTGTAGCGGTACGCGACCGCGACCATCACCGGCGTGATCCAGAGCGCGATCAGCGCGAGGCGCCAGTCGACCACGAACAGCACGACGGTCACGCCGACGACCGTGAGGACGTGCTGGAAGAAGAAGATCAGGCCGAAGCCGAGGAAGAACCGCACCGCCTGCAGATCCACGGTCGCCCGCGACATGAGCTGGCCGGTCTGGTAGCGGTCGTAGAACCCGAACGAGAGCCGCAGCAGGTGGCTGTAGAGCGCCTCGCGCATGTCCCGCTCGATCGCGAGCGCCTGCCGGCCGGAGATGATGCGCCGGCCGAACATCAGCTCGGCCTTCGCGACGCCGACGGCGAGGATCGCCGCCACCGTCCAGGCGAG
>DASSUT010000008.1:0-2334 GCA_035706725.1 Gaiella sp.
CGGCGTCGCGGTCGTACTCGCCGAGAGCCGCGCGCAGGCCGTGGACGCAGCGGAGCTGGTCGAGGTCGACTACGAGCCGCTCGACGCGATCGTCGACGTCTCGAAGGCGCTCGAGGACGGCGCGCCGCTCGTGCACCCCGAATTGGGCACGAACGAGTGCTACGTCTGGCGCCTCGACACGGACGCCACCGGGGAGGCGATCGAGGACGCCGACGTCGTCGTGACGCGGACCTATGTCCAGCCGCGCTTGATCCCGAACGCCATCGAGCCGCGCGCGGTGCTCGCCGTGCCGGGCGCGACCGGCGACCTGACGCTCTACTCGACGACCCAGGTGCCGCACATCCTGCGCGTGCTCGCGGCCGCGGGCCTCGGCCTGCACGAGACGAAGCTCCGGGTCGTCGCGCCCGACGTCGGCGGGGGCTTCGGCTCGAAGCTCGACGTCTACGCCGAGGAGCTGCTGGCGCTCGCGCTCGCCAGGCGGCTCGGCGTGCCGGTCAAGTGGACGGAGGAGCGCTCCGAGAACTATCTCGCGACGATCCACGGGCGCGACTTCGTCACCGAGTACACGCTCGCGGCGACGAAGGACGGCACGATCACGCACTGCCGTGCGCGCGTGAAGGCTGCGATGGGCGCGTACCTCCAGCTCGTCACGCCGGGGATCCCGCTGCTCGGCGCGTGGATCTACGCGGGCCCGTACGCGATCCCGAACTACAGCGTCGAGTTCACAGGGGTGTTCACGAACACGATGTCGACCGACGCGTACCGCGGGGCCGGCCGGCCCGAGGCGACGTACGTGATCGAGCGCACCATGGACGCGCTCGCGGACGAGCTCGGGATGGACAAGCTCGAGCTGCGCCGCAAGAACTTCATCAAGGAGTTCCCGGCCACCATCGGCTCGGGCCTGACGATCGACTCTGGCGACTACGTCGCATCGCTCGACAAGCTCCTCGAGGTTCTCGACCTCGACGCGCTCCGCGCCGAGCAGGCGAAGCGGCGCGAGGACGCAGGCGCGAAGCAGCTGGGGATCGGGTTCTCGACCTACAACGAGATGTGCGGCCTCGCTCCCTCGAGGATCCTCGGCGCGATCCGCTACGCGGCCGGCGGCTGGGACACGGCGACGATCCGGTGCCTTCCGACCGGCTCGATCCAGGTGATCACCGGCACGTCGCCGCACGGCCAGAGCCACGAGACCGCGTGGGCCCAGATCGTCGCCGACCAGCTCGGCTGCGACATCGACGCGGTCGAGGTGCTCCACGGCGACACGTCGATCTCGTCGATCGGGATGGACACGTACGGGAGCCGCAGCCTGCCGGTCGGGGGCGTCGCGCTCTACCACGCGGCCGCGAAGGTGATCGACAAGGCGCGCCAGATCGTCGCCCACCAGCTCGAGGTCGCGCCCGACGACCTCGAGTTCGCGGGCGGCACGTTCACGGTGAAGGGCTCGCCGGACAAGCAGGCGACGCTGGCCTCCGTCGCGTTCGGAGCCTGGGCGGCGCACGACCTGCCCGACGGCATGGAGCCGGGCCTCGAGGCGACCGCGGTGTACGACCCGCCGAACTTCTCGTGGCCGGGCGGGGCGCACGCGGCCGTGGTCGAGGTCGACTCGGAGACCGGCGACGCTCGTCTCGTCCGCTATGTCGCGATCGACGACGTGGGCACGGTCGTGAACCCGATGATCGTCGACGGGCAGGTGCACGGCGGCATCACGCAGGGCATCTCCACCGCCCTCTACGAGGAGGGGGCCTACGACGACGAGGGGAACCTGCAGACCGCGAACCTCCTCACGTACCTCGTCCCCTCTGCCGCGGAGCTCCCGTCGTTCGAGCTCGAGCGGACGGAGAGCCCGAGCCCGACGAACCCGCTTGGCGTCAAGGGGGTGGGGGAGACGGGCACCATCGCGGCCGCTCCGGCGGTGATGAACGCGGTGCTCGATGCCGTCTCGCACCTCGGGGTGAAGGACATCCAGATGCCGGCCACGCCCGAACGTGTCTGGCGCGCGATCCAGGAGGCGAAGCCGTGATTCCTGCGCGGTTCGACTACGACGTCGCCGAAAGCGTCGACCATGCGATCGAGCTGCTCGGCGAGGGGGGAGGCGACGCGAAGCTGCTCGCAGGGGGCCACTCGCTGATCCCGGCGATGAAGCTCCGCATCGCGCAGCCCTCGAAGCTCGTGGACATCGGACGGCTCGCCGGCCAGGCGTACGTCCGCGACGACGGCGCGCACATCGCGATCGGCGCGCTGACGCGTCATGCGGCCGTGGCCTCCGACCCGTTGCTCGCCGAGCACTGCCCGATCGTCTCCTTCACCGCGGCGCAGATCGGCGATCCCCAGGTG
>DASSUT010000009.1:0-12337 GCA_035706725.1 Gaiella sp.
AGCGGCGCGAGCGGCACGAAGCAGCTCTCGCTGTTCGTCCTCGCACCGCTCCAGGCCCAGACGCTCGTGAACAAGACGCCGCCGGAGAGCGGGCTGACGGCGAAGAAGCTCGTCAATCAGCCGCTCACGACCGGGATCAAGGCCGTCGGCGGGCGGCCGCCGTACACGTTCACGGCAACCGGCACACTGCCGCCCGGCCTCACGCTCGACGCCGCGACCGGGAGGATCACGGGCGCCGGCACGGCCGCGGGCCGCTACCCGTTCACGGTCACGGTGACGGACGGCTCCGGCACGAAGGCGTCGGTGGAATGGAACATCACGATCCTGCCCCTCATCGACTTCACGAAGGGCAAGGGTCTGCCGGTGGGTCGCGTCGACCGGGCCTACTCGGCGCGTATCCCGATCCGCGGGAAGGACTCGGCCACAGCGGAGTTCGCGGTGGCCGGCGAGATCCCGCCGGGGCTCGCGGTCGACGACACCGGACGGCTGAGCGGGACCCTGATGAAGCCCGGCGTCTACCGCCTCAAGGTCTACGCGTTCCCGCAGAACGGGGCACCGATCAGCAAGGTGTTCCGCCTCCGCGTCCGCGCGTAGCGCGAACACTCCATGCGCCACTCGCCCGCCCGGGCCTCCGGGCGGGCGAGAATGGCCCGATGCGCTCTCTGCGTGGACAGCTCCTCGTCGCGGGCTCCGGGCTGCTCGACCCGAACTTCCGGCGGACGGTCGTGCTCGTCGCCGAGCACAACGACGAGGGCGCTATGGGCGTGGTGCTGAACCGCGTGTCGACCGTCACGGTCGACGACGCGGTCCCGCCCATGGCGGCGCTGACCGGTCCCGGCGAGCTCGTCTACGTCGGCGGGCCGGTGCAGCCGCAGGCCGTGGTCGTGCTGGCGGACTTCGTCGAGCCGGAGCGGGCGGGAACGATCGTGCTCGACACGATCGGGTTCCTCCCGGGCGAGGTCGACGACGACACCGAGCTCGGCCCGCTGCGCAAGCTCAGGGTGTTCGCCGGGTACGCCGGCTGGGGTCCCGGGCAGCTCGAAGAGGAGCTTTCCGAGCAGTCGTGGGTCGTCCTGCCCGCCCGCGCGTCCGACGTCTTCACGGACGCCCCGGAGGACCTGTGGCCGAGGGTGCTCCGCCGACACGGCGGCGGGCTCGCAGTCCTCGCGTTGCTCCCCGAGGATCCGCACGTCAACTGAGCCCAGGAGTCGCCTTAGCGGCGGCGAACCCCGAGAAACGTAAACAATTCGTATGAAACCCCATCGAGGGAATGACACGGCGGTCCCGACCGTTCACACTATTCGAGCGCGCCGAGCCGCACAGCAACGCTGCTGCGCGCAGGCGTCGACCTCAGAAGACACGCCACCCACGCGCGGGCCACTCTGCCCCGCGCGCCTGAACACGAAACGAGGAGATGTTGGAAACGAGCATCATGGAAATTCCCGCACTGGACGCGTTCGCCGCCGAGGCGGAGGAGCGCGGCAAGGTCGAGGCCCACGAGCTCGACGCGCTCGTGCTCGAGCACGAGCTCGACGAGGAGGCACTGACCGCCCTGCGCGCGCTCCTGACCGAGCGCGGCGTCGAGCTGCCCGCAGACGAGGACGACCTCGAGCTCGACCTCACCCCGGGCACGGGCCCGGCCACCACCGACTCGCTCGGCCTCTTCCTCGCGGAGATCGGCCGCTACCAGCTGCTCACCGCCGCCGACGAGATCGCGCTCGCGAAGCGCGTCGAGCGGGGCGACCGCGCCGCGAAGGAGCGGATGATCAACTCGAACCTACGGCTCGTGGTCTCGATCGCGAAGCGCTACCGCGGCCACGGCGTGCCGTTCCTCGACCTGATCCAGGACGGCGTGATCGGCCTCAACCGTGCCGTCGAGAAGTTCGACTACCGCAAGGGTTTCAAGTTCTCGACGTACGCGACGTGGTGGATCCGCCAGGCCTGCCAGCGGTCGGTCGCGAACCAGTCGGCGACCATCCGCGTGCCCGTTCACGTCCAGGAGCGGCAGCAGAAGCTCAACCGCGCGCGGCAGCGCCTCGAGGTGAGCCTCGGCCGCCAGCCGACCGTGGAGGAGCTCGCGAAGGCGACCGGCCTGAAGCTGCACCACGCGCAGGAGGCGCTCGACGCGGTCGAGGCCTCGGTCTCGCTCAACCAGGCCGTCGGCTCCGACGGCGACGGGGAGCTCGGCGACCTGTTCGCCGACCGCACCGCGCCGGATCCGGTCGAGGAGGCGGACGAGACGTTCCAGCGCGAGCGCGTGCGCTCGGCGCTGTCCGGCCTGCCGGAGCGCGAGCGGCGCGTGCTGGAGCTCCGCTTCGGCTTCGACGGACGTGAGAGCCTGACGCTCGAGGAGATCGGCCGCGAGCTGGAGCTGACCCGCGAGCGGGTCCGCCAGCTCGAGAAGTCGGGCCTCGTGCGGCTGCAGCACGCGCTCGACAACGACCCGCGACCGCTGCGTCGCCGCCGCGACCTCGCGGAGTCGGCCTAGAAACAGCGTCCGGGGGCGGGCTCCGGCCCGTCCCCGACCGCTGGCCGCGATCGGTGCTACCGTGCCGGTCGGTCAAATCAGGACGAGGTCCGGTCGTGTGGTTTCGCACCTTCCTGCCCGTTCGTGAGTACTTGGCAAGGAGGTGTTACATCAGATGGCAACCGGGACCGTGAAGTGGTTCGACGACGCCAAGGGGTATGGCTTCATCACCCCCGACGACGGCGGCAAGGATCTCTTCGTGCACTTCAGCGGCATCGCGGGTGAGGGCTTCAAGACCCTCACCGAGGGCGCGAAGGTCGAGTATGTGCCGGAGCAGGGCCAGAAGGGCCCGCAGGCGACCAACGTGGTCGTCGCCGGCTGATGCTTCTTCCGGGCGCGCCCCTCGGGCGCGCCCGGTTAACTCTCTTCCATGAGCGACGTTCCGCGCGTGCTCTGGGCTCCCGACGAGGCAGAGATCGAGCGGGCGACGCTGACTGCCTACGCGCGGCGGCTCGCGGAGCAGGGCGTGCAGACGGACGGGTACCACGACCTGTGGCGCTGGTCGGTCGAGAACCTCGAGGCCTTCTGGGCGTCGATCTGGGACTCCTTCGACGTGCGCGCCTCCGTCCCGTACGAGCGGGTTCTCGGCCGGCGCACCATGCCGGGGGCGGAGTGGTTCCCGGGCGCGCGTCTCAACTTCGCGGAGCACGTGTTCCGCTCGCGCGACCCGTCCACCGTGGCGATCCGCCACGCGTCCGAGCTCCGGCCGCTCGCGGAGACCGCCTGGGGCGAGCTCGCGGAGGACACCCGCAGGCTCGCCGGGTCGCTTCGCGCCTCCGGCATCGGCCCGGGCGACCGCGTGGTCGCGTACCTCCCGAACGTCGTCGAAGCGGTCTCCGCGTTCCTCGCCTGTGCGAGCGTCGGCGCGATCTGGTCGAGCTGCTCCCCCGACTTCGGCGCGCGCAGCGTCGTCGACCGCTTCGCCCAGATCGAGCCGCGCGTGCTGCTCACCGTCGACGGCTACCGCTACGGGGGCCGCGACCACGATCGTCTCGGCGTCGTCCGTGAGCTGCAGCAGTCGATCCCGACCCTCGAGCGGACGGTCGTGCTCGGCTACCTCTCCCCCGCGCCGGCACTGGACGGGCTCCGCCACTCGACCCGCTGGGAGGACTTCGTCGACGAGGCCGGCGACGCGCCGCTCTCGTTCGAGCAGCTTGCGTTCGACGACCCGCTCTGGGTGCTCTACAGCTCCGGCACGACCGGCATGCCGAAGGCGATCGTGCACGGGCACGGGGGGATTCTGCTCGAGTCCCTGAAGGCGCTGAACCTCCACGTCGACCTGCATGCCGACGACCGGCTGTTCTGGTTCACGACCACCGGCTGGATGATGTGGAACTTCCTCGTCGCGGGGCTGCTCACCGACGCCTCGATCGTGCTCTACGACGGAAATCCCGGCTTCCCGGACCTCGGCACGCTGTGGGACCTCGCCGAGGCGGCGCGGATCACGACGTTCGGCACGTCCGCGAGCTACGTCGCTGCGTGCCTGAAGGACCGACTCGACCCGCGTGCCGGTCGTGACCTCTCGTCGGTCCGGGCGGTCGGCTCGACGGGGTCGCCGCTCGCGCCCGAGGGCTTCGACTGGGTGTACGACCGGCTCGGCCCCGACGTCTGGCTGTTCTCGACCTCCGGCGGCACCGACCTCTGCACGGCGTTCGTCGGCGGCGTGCCCACGCTGCCCGTCCACCGGGGCGAGCTCCAGGCACGCGCGCTCGGCGCGAAGGTCGAGGCGTGGAACCGCGACGGCGTCCCGGTCGTGGGCGAGGTCGGGGAGCTCGTCCTCACCGAGCCGATGCCCTCGATGCCCCTCCGGCTCTGGGGCGACGCGGACGGCTCGCGCTACCGCGAGAGCTACTTCTCGACGTTCCCCGGCGTGTGGCGCCACGGCGACTGGATCGAGATCACGGAGCGCGGCACCGCGATCATCACGGGACGCTCCGACGCGACCATCAACCGGGGCGGGATCCGGATGGGCACGGCGGAGATCTACCGGGCCGCGCTCGCGGTCGACGAGGTTGTCGACGCGCTCGTCGTCGACCTCCCGCGGGAGGGCACCCAGGGTTACATGCCGCTGTTCGTAGTGCTGCGCGACGGGGTGGAGCTCGACGACACGCTCGTGTCGCGTATCCGCGACCGGATCCGCGCGGACTGCTCGCCGCGCCACGTGCCGGACGAAGTCCGCGCCGTGCCCGCGATCCCGCGCACGCTGTCGGGCAAGGCGCTCGAGGTGCCGGTCAAGCGAATCCTGAGCGGCGAGCCCGTCGAGAGCACGGTGAGCCGCGACGCGCTCGCGAACCCCGAGGCGCTTCGCCCGTTCGAGGAGCTGGCGACATCTGCAGAATGGAGCACGGGATGACGTACACCGCCGATCCTCTCCGGTACGACGGCCGCATGCCGTACCGGCGCGTCGGCCGGAGCGGCCTGCAGCTTCCCGCGATCACACTGGGGCTGTGGCACAACTTCGGCGGCGACCGGCCGCTCGAGACGAGCCGCGCGATCGTCCGGCGTGCGTTCGACCTCGGGATCACGCACTTCGACCTTGCGAACAACTACGGGCCGCCGTACGGCTCGGCCGAGGAGACGTTCGGCCGCCTGCTCGCGACCGACCTCGGGCCCTACCGCGACGAGCTCGTGATCTCGACGAAGGCCGGCTACGACATGTGGCCGGGGCCGTACGGCGAGTGGGGCTCGCGGAAGTACCTCCTCGCGAGCCTCGACCAGAGCCTGCGGCGCATGGGCCTCGAGTACGTGGACATCTTCTACTCCCACCGCGCCGACCCGGACACGCCGCTCGAGGAGACGATGGGCGCGCTCGACACCGCGGTCCGCCAGGGGAAGGCGCTGTACGCGGGGATCTCGTCGTACTCGCCCGACCGCACGCGCGCGGCCGCGGCGATCCTGGACCGCCTCGGCACGCCGCTCCTCATCCACCAGCCCTCGTACTCGATGTTGAACCGCTGGATCGAGGACGGCCTCCTCGACACGCTGGGCGAGCTCGGCGTCGGCTGCATCGGCTTCTCCCCGCTCGCTCAGGGGCTACTCACGGACCGGTACGCGGAGGGGATTCCCGAGGGGTCGCGGATGGCACGCGACCTCACGCTGCCCGCCGACCAGCTCACCGACCAGACGCAGGCGAAGGTCGCCGGGTTGCGGGAGATCGCTGCCCGCCGCGGGCAGACGCTGGCCGCGATGGCGCTCGCGTGGACGCTGCGCGACCCGCGGATGACGTCGACCCTCGTCGGGGCGTCGAGCGTCGAGCAGCTCGAGCAGAACGTTCGCGCGCTCGACCGGCTCGAGTTCACCGAGGAGGAGCTTGCGCAGATCGACCGCTACGCGACCGAGGGCGAGATCAACCTCTGGTCGTCGTCGAGCGCCGTCTGACCCGCTCGTTGCAGCTCGTACCTTGCGCCCCTGCGTCGGCCGCCGGCGGTGGTCACGAGGTCGGCCAACCGAGGGAGCGTCCGAGCAGCTCCTCGAGCCGGCGGTTCGGCTCGGCGAACCGGGCCTCGAGCGCCGCGCGGGTCTCCGGCTGCATCGGCGGATAGTCACGGTCGAACACCCGCGGATACGTCGCAAGCCGGTGCGGCGACGCGCCGACGAACTCGAGCACGGTCGCGTACGTCTCTGCGGGGCGCGCGCCGAGCTCGTCCGTCGTGAGCACGAGCACCTGCTCGCGCGGAAAGGCCCCGAACCACCGCTCGAGCTGGTCCGCGTACAGCCCCCGTTCGACGTAGGCGTGATCCCACCAGGCGCGGCTGAACGCGCGTGGATCGGCCTGCAGGCGCTCGACCTCGCCGTCGAGACGCTCGCACTCCGCCTCGAGCGCGTCCTCGAACGAGAGCGGCTCGCGGCCGAGCGCAACCTCGTGCTGGTAGTGGGAGTACGCCCGCTCCGCGGGCTCGCGGACGAGCACGATCAGCCGGACGTTCGGCACGAGCGAGTGCACGCGCTCGGGGCCGAGCGGGTGGAACACGTAGCTCGGGCTCGCCTCGCCGACGAGCTTCCCCTCGCCCCGGAGTGGAAGCTGGCCGCGATACCACGCCTCCCCGCGCCACCAGTGGCGGTCGAAGAAGCTGATCTCCTTCCAGAACGGGCCGTTGATCTGCGGATGCCACCGCAGGTACGCGTAGAGCGCGGTCGTCCCGGCCTTCTGCGCCCCGATCACGAGGAAGTCCGGCAGGCCGCGCCAGCGCGCGGTCACGCGTCCCGAGGCCCAGATCGTGTTGCGAACGACTTTCCTGACGGGGTCGGGAATGCGGGGGATGACTTCGGTTGGCATGCGGTGCATCTCCCGTGCACGCTAGACGATCGAACCGGCCGCGCCGCGTGGCCGCGATCTGAGACGATCCAGGGTGGACTCGAGGAAAGGGGACGGGGTGGCCGACGAGACCCTCACGATCACCGACAATCGCACCGGACGGGAGTACACGGTCCCGGTCGTCGACGGCACGATTCGTGCGACCGACCTTCGCCAGATCAGCGCCGCGGACGGCGACGGCGGGCTCATGTCGTACGACCCGGCGTACCTGAACACCGCGTCGTGCCGCAGCACGATCACGTACATCGACGGCGACGCCGGGATCCTCCGCTACCGCGGCTACCCGATCGAGCAGCTCGCCGAGGACGCGAGCTTCCTCGAGACCGCGTATCTCCTCTTCGAGGGCGAGCTGCCGACCGCGGCGGAGCTCCGCGAGTTCGAGGAGTCGGTCCGCTCGCACACGTACGTGCACACGAACGTCCAGAAGTTCCTGGAGGGCTTCCGCTACGACGCGCACCCGATGGGGATGCTGCTCGGCGCGGTCGGGGCGCTGTCGACCTTCTATCCCGACGCGAAGCAGATCGGCGACGTCGAGAGCCGCAGGCTCCAGCGGATCCGCCTGCTCGCGAAGCTCCCGACGATCGCGGCGTTCGTGTTCCGGCACGCCCGCGGCCTGCCGTACGTGCTGCCGCGCAACGACCTCGACTACATCGGGAACTTCGTGAACATGACGTTCGAGATCGGGGGGCGCCACGAGCCGAACCCCGTGCTCCAGCGGGCGCTCGAGATCCTCCTCGTCCTCCACGCCGACCACGAGCAGAACTGCTCGGCGAGCGCGGTCAGAGGCGTCGGGTCGTCGCAGGTCGACCCGTTCTCCGCGGTCTCCGCGGGGATCGCCGCCTTGTATGGCCCGCTTCACGGCGGCGCGAACGAGGCCGTCCTGCGCATGCTCGACGAGATCGGGGACGTGAAGCACGTACCCGCGTTCATCGAGGAGGTCAAGGCAGGGCACGGGCGGTTGATGGGCTTCGGGCACCGCGTCTACAAGAGCTACGACCCGCGCGCGAAGCTCATCAAGCGCGTCGCGGACGACGTGTTCGCGCAGACGGGGCTCAACCCCAAGCTCGAGATCGCGCTCGAGCTCGAGCGGATCGCGCTCGAGGACGACTACTTCGTCTCACGCAAGCTCTATCCCAACGTCGACTTCTACTCGGGGCTGATCTACCAGGCGATGGGGTACCCGACCGACTACTTCACGGTGCTGTTCGCGGTCGGCCGGCTGCCCGGCTGGCTCGCCCAGTGGGAGGAGATGCTCGCCGACCCCGAGCAGAAGATCGCCCGCCCGCGGCAGGTCTACGTCGGCGAGGACGAGCGGCCGTACGTGCCGCTCGCCCGGCGCGGCTAGATGTCCGACTGAAGTCGGACACCAAGCCGTTCGGTAGTTCGCCACAGCACGCGATCAGCGGACGCGCCGATGGAGCGACGCGTAGGCCCACGGACCCTGGTGGCAAGGAGACCCAGCAGGAGGAGCCGCGATGAGCCCGAGCTCGCCTATCGTCGAAGCACGGTCGATCGTGAAGACCTACGACACGGGCGCCGTGCGGGTGGCGGCGCTGCGAGGTGTCGACCTGACGCTCGAACGCGGCGAAATGGCCGCGATCATGGGCCCGAGCGGCTGCGGGAAGACCACGCTGCTCAACTGCCTCTCCGGCCTCGACACGGTCGACGACGGGGAGGTGGTGATCGAGGGGACCTCTCTGTCGGAGATGTCCGACCGCGAGCGGACGGACTACCGGGCGCGCCACATGGGGTTCGTCTTCCAGTTCTACAACCTCATGCCGGTGTTGAGCGCGGTCGAGAACGTCGAGCTGCCGCTGCTCGTCGCCCGCGAGAGCGCGAAGACCGCCAGACGGCGTGCGCTCGACGCGCTCGAGCTCGTGGGGCTCGCCGACCGCGCGGCGCACGTCCCCGACGAGCTGTCGGGCGGCGAGCGGCAGCGCGTGACGATCGCGCGCTCGCTCGTCAACGACCCCGCGATCGTCTGGGCGGACGAGCCGACCGGGGACCTCGACTCCGAGAACGCGCAGGAGATCGTCGAGCTCATGCGACGGCTGAACCTCGAGCGCGGCCTCAGCTTCCTCATCGTGACCCACGACATCGCGGTCGGCAGGCAGACGGACCGGATCGTCCGGATGCTCGACGGCGCCGTCGTCGAGGTGCAACTCCTGGAGGTGCCGCATGTACTCGCGAGTCACGCTGCTTGAGATCGACACGCTGCGCACGGACGTCGACGACGTCGTCGAGCGCTTCACGACCGAGTTCCTCCCCGGCCTGCGAGAGCTCCCGGGTTTCGAGGGGATCCTCCTGCTCGTCACGCCCGAGGGCAAGGGGCTGGTCGTCAGCCTGTGGGAGAGCGAAGAGGCGATCTCGGAGAGCGCGGGCATGGCTGCCGGAGCGGTCGAAGAGTTCGTGACGCTCTACCGCTCGCCCCCGGGACGTGAGCACTACCGCGTCGCGTATGCCGAGCTGCCGGAGGTGATAGCCGCAACGTGAACGAGCTCTTCGGGATCCCGCTCGACACCCTGCTCGCCGTCCTTGCGATCGGGCTGGGTGCCGCGGCCGGGATCCTGGCCGTGCTCGCGGTTCGGAATCCCGTGCTCGTCCGGCTCGGCGTCCGGAACTTCGGTCGCCGGCGCGCGCGCACGGCGCTCATCGTGCTCGGGCTGATGCTCGGGACGACGATCGTCGCAGCCGCGCTCGTGACGGGCGACACGATGAGCCACACGATCCGTACGACTGCCACGCAGGCGCTCGGGGAGTCGGACGAGGTCGTGTCGGCGAAGGGCGCTGTGGACGACATCCCCGGCGAGCTCGGCGACGCGAGCGGGATCCGGTGGTTCCCGCAGACGGTTGCCGGCGAGATCCGGTCTGCCCTGGGCCCGGACCTCGCCGACGGCGTGGTGAACGTGATCGTCGACAACACGGCGCTCCAGGCTCCTCGGACCGCCCAGAACGAGCCGAACGCGATGCTCTTCGCCGCCGATCCCGCGCAGATGACCGGCTTCTCGCCGATCGTCGGCTCGGACGGCAAGGAGCTCTCGCTCGCCGATCTGCCGTCCGGCGAGACCTACCTCAACGCCGACGCCGCCGAGGAGCTCGACGCTCGTCGCGGAGACATGGTGATCGCCTTTCCCGGCGGGAAGCCCGCCTACCTGAAGGTACGCGACGTCGTCGAGTTCAAGGGGGCCGCGACCGCGGACGCAGCTCTGCTCCTCCCGCTGTCGGAGGCACAGATCCTGTACGGGCAGTTCGACGACGTGCTCGGCGTGATGATCTCCAACCGCGGGTCCGGCGACGGCGCCGTCGGCCTCTCCGACGCGGTGGAGAAGAAGCTCCAGCCGACGCTGGCCGCCCGGGGGCTCGAGGTGTCGACGATCAAGCAGGACGCGATCGAGAGCGCCGACGAGGCCGGCAGCGCGTTCATGGCCTTCTTCACGACGTTCGGGTCGTTCTCGATCGCCGCCGGGGTGCTCCTGATCTTCCTGATCTTCGTGATGCTGGCCGCGGAGCGCCGCGGCGAGCTGGGGATCGCGCGTGCGGTCGGGACGCGCCGCGGTCATCTCGTCGAGATGTTCACGTTCGAGGGTGCCGCATACGACCTCGTCGCCGCAGCGGTGGGCGCGATCCTCGGCGCGATCGTCGCCTTCGGAATGGTCTACGCGATGGCTCGGGCGTTCGGGGCCGAGAACGACGACGCCGGTCTCCAGATCCACTACGCCTTCACCTGGCAGAGCCTGCTGATCGCCTTCGCGCTCGGGGTGCTGCTGACGCTCGTGGTCGTCGCCTTCTCCGCCTGGCGGGTGAGCACGATGACGATCGCGACCGCGATCCGAAACCTGCCCGAGCCGCCGGTCACCCACCGCCGGCGCAGAGTCGTGCTCGGGGGGGTCGGGCTCGCGTTCGGCGTCCTGCTCGTGGTCACCGCGGGAAACGCCGCGACGCCGGTGATGCTCGGCGTGTCGCTCGCTGTCGTCAGCCTCGTACCGTTCGCGCGCCTCGTCGGCATCCCCGACAGGGTCGCGTACACGGTCGCGGGCCTCGTGATCGTCGTCCTGCTCATGCTGCCCTGGAGCGTCTGGGAGTCCGTCTTCGGCCCGCTCTCGATGAACTTCTCGACCTGGATCGTCGCGGGCCTGATGATCGTCGTTGGCGCAGTCTGGGTGATCGTCTACAACGCCGACCTCTTGCTCGGCGCCGCGATGGCCGTCTTCGGCCGCGTCAAGTCGCTCGCGCCGCTCCTGCGGATGTCCATGGCGTATCCGCTCAAGAGCCGGTTCCGGACCGGCACGACGCTCGCGATGTTCACGCTGGTCGTGTTCACGCTCGTCACAGGCTCGGTGTCGACGGGGTCGTTCCAGTCGGCATTCAACGACGTCGACATGACCGGCGGCGGGTTCGACATCCGCGCCGGCACGACGGCTCGGGCGGCGGTCACCGACATGCGCGCCGCCGTCGACTACCGGCTCGAGAACAGGGCCTCCGACTACCCCGTGATCGGAAGCCAGTCCGTTCTCGCGGTCGACGCACGCCAGCTCGGCACCGGAAGACCGTTCGAGCAGTACCTCGTGCGTGGACTCGACCGTCCGTTCCTCGAGCACACCACGTTCGAGCTCGGTGCGCTCGCACGGGGCTACGACAGCTCACGCGACGTCTGGACGGCCCTCGAGCAGCATCCCGGGCTCGCAGTCGTCGACGGCCTCGTCGTGCAGCGCCGCGATCAGTTCGGCTTCAACGCGATGCCGTCGGACTTCAAGGTCACCGGCTTCTACGCGGACGAGGGCACGCGGTTCGACCCGGTCCCGGTCGAGGTGCTCGACAAGCAGACAGGCAGGAGGACCCGACTCACGATCGTCGGCGTCCTCGCGGACTCGGCGCCGTTCGAGATGAGCGGCATCTCGGCGTCCCAGGCAACGCTCGCGGCCGCCTTCCCCGGGCGGGCCGACCCGACGATCCACTACTTCACGGTGGCTCCGGGAGTCGACCCCGGCCAGGCCGCGAAGCGGCTCGAGGCGGCCTTCGTCTCGAACGGGCTCGAGGCGGAGTCGATCCAGAAGGTCGTGGACGACTCCATCGCTGCGAACAGGACGTTCAACCGGCTGATCCAGGGCTTCATGGCACTCGGGCTCGTCGTCGGGGTCGCGGCGCTCGGCGTGATCAGCGCGCGGGCGGTCGTCGAGCGGCGCCAGCAGATCGGCGTGATGCGCGCGATCGGGTTTCGCCGCAGCATGATCCAGCTCGTGTTCCTGCTCGAGTCCTCGTTCGTCGCGCTGACCGCGATCTTCGTGGGAACCGGGCTGGGACTGCTCCTCGGCTGGAACATCATCGCGGATTCCCGCAAGACGCCGAGCTGGGAGAACCTGCAGATGGTCGTGCCGTGGGGCGATCTCGCGCTGATCTTCGTCGTCGTGTACGCGGTCGCGCTGCTCGCGACGCTCGCGCCCGCGATCCGCGCCTCGCGGATCCCGCCGGCCGAGGCGCTGCGCTACGAATAGCCG
>DASSUT010000010.1:0-6871 GCA_035706725.1 Gaiella sp.
ACGGGGCCCGACCGCGATCGAGCGCATGTACATGTCGGGCAGGTGACGCAGCGCGCCCTCGGGCGCGACCGCGAGCATCGCGAGCGCGCCGACACCTCCGCGGGCGACCACGCCGCGACCCTCGATCGGGTCGAGCGCCAGGTCGACCCGGTCGCCGCCCGCGCCGACGCTGCCGTCGGGGGACAGCGCCTCGCCCGCCCGCGCCCCGATCACGACCCGGCCGTCGATCGGCATCTCGTCGAGCGCCGCACGCATGCCGTTCGCGGCGGCGTCCTCCGCCGCTTCCTCGTCGGCGCGGCCGAGCCAGCGCGCACCGGCCAGCGCCGCCCATTCCGTCGCGCGTGCGTATCGCGTGCAGAGGCAGTCGGTCACGGTGAGCGCCTACGCCCGGACGAGTCGGTCGGCGGTGTCGAGCACGACGTCGAGCACGTCGCCCATCGCCGCGTCGAGCGTGGCGTTCCGGATGACGGGGACGTCGAACCTGGACGCGCGCTCGACGAGCGCCTCCTGGATCCGGCGGATCTCGGGCATGCTCTCGATGTACCGCTCGAGAGGTCGCAGGCCGTCGGTCGCGTAGTCGCGGACCCAGAAGTGGCTCCGGTGCAGGTCCTCGTCGTCGATCGCGATCACGCACTGGACGACGATGGCTCCCTCCCGGTCGAGGTCGACCATGCCGGGCACGAGGTGGACACCCTCGAGCACCATCGACCACCCCTCGGCGAGCGAGCGGTCGATCGCCGCCTCGACGCCGACCAGCACGTTGCGCGTCTGGTCGAGGAAGCCGAGCAGGTGCGCGTCGCCCGCCTCCTCCTCCTCGGCCTTCGTCAGCCCGAGCCCCGCCTCGAAGCTCGAGTAGTGGACGGACGGCATGAACGCGGGCGAGAAGTACGCGCGAAGCGTCTGGCGGATGAAGTCCGTGGACGTCACGCGCGTGATGCCGAGCCGGTGCGCGGCCTCGGTCGCGATCGTCGACTTCCCGGTGCCGGTCGCGCCGCCGATCAGCAGCACGATGGGGACGTCGAGCTGCCGGA
Source organism: Gaiella sp. (assembly GCA_035706725.1). Lineage (GTDB taxonomy): Bacteria > Actinomycetota > Thermoleophilia > Gaiellales > Gaiellaceae > Gaiella. The sequence continues at coordinate 1,032 of DASSUT010000010.1, forward strand.
GCGCGTGGAGCCGTCGGAGCCGTCGCATCGTGCGCGCGCCTTCGGCCTCCCCGAGCACCTCGGCCGCGAGCTCGCCGAGCCGGTCGAGGTCGAGCCGATCCGAGTCGCGCTCGACGAGATCCGCGTCGGCGCGGCGCGCGAGCTCGTAGGCACGCGTCTGCCCGAGCCCCGTCGCGGCGAGCGCACGCGACAGGAGGCCCTTCGACCACGGCGGGCTCTCGTCGCCTCCGAGCGGCAGGGGAGCGAGATACCGCCGCTCGGTCACCGGACGACCTCGGGCACGGCGTCGACCGCCTCGGACGCGAGCCTGTCGAGCTCCGCGTCGAGGTCGGGCTCGCCGGGGAGCGGGACGACGTCGTTCGCCGCGATCACGACCCGCACGCCCCGCCGGTGCGCCTCCTCGACCACGACGTCCACGGCCGCGGCCTTCAGCTCGACGAGGAACACGTCCGCGTCGACGAGCCGGAGCTCCTCGCGCAGGCGGCCGCGGTCGGCGAGCGAGCCCGAGACGTGGACGACGCGCGCGTCATGGCGCTCCGCCAGGTGCGCCGCGAGCGGCGCGTGGGCGGATGCGGGCGCCGTCGAGAAGAACGCCACGCGCTCCCCCGCGACCGGCTCCAGCGGCCTCGGCCGGAGCACCGACCTGAGCACAGGAGTCCCGCGCCGCGTGCGGTCCTGCAGTGCCTCGGCGAGCACCGCGTGCGGCGCCCGTTCCTCGGCCATCGTCACGAGCACGAGGTCGGCGATCAGCGCCCTGAAGTGGTTGAGGTAGCCGGCCGCGACGTCGACCGGCTGCGCCGCCGAGACGACGAGCAGCCTTCGGCCGGCGTCGACCGGCGGGAGCGCCGCGCCGCTGCCGTCGAGCACGAGCATCTCGGGCTCGAGACGAGCCGCGAGGGAGACGCCCTCGAGGACGTTCGAGATCGCGACCGCGCCGGCCAGCCCCCCGCCGCAGCGGCGGCAGCCCACGGTCGGCACGCCCGTGGCGACCGCGGTCTCGAGGTGGTCGGACGCCGCGTGCCGCCCCGTGCGCGAGAGCTCGAGGAGAGACTCCACCGTCGGGCGGACGAGCACGGCCTCCGGCTCGGGCGGCCCTCCCCGTCCCATCGCGACGACCGCGACACGGCGCTCCCGTGCGAGGCGCCGCGCGACGTGCCCGGTGACCGCGGTCTTGCCGACGCGCTTGCCGGTGCCGATCACCGCCATCGTCGGCAGGTCGACGTGCGCGGCCGGCGGCGGATCGAAGCGGAAGTCGGGACCCTCGTACGCCACGCCGAGCGCGAGCACGCGACTCGCGAACGCGAGGCGGTCCGGCGGCGCGAGCACGGGCTCGTCGGAGAGGTCGACGACGACGTCCGGCCGGTGCTCGAGCACGGCGGCCTCGACCGACGGCTCGAGCGGCACGCCGTAGTCCTCTCCGCCCCGGAGCTTCTCGGTGCCGCCGACCAGCACGGCGGCCACGAACAGCTCGTCGAGCTCCTCCAGCGCCTGTCGCACCACCGGCGGGTAGTGCTCCCCGTCGACGATCGCCACCGCCCGTCTCATCCGCGCGTCGTCACCTCCCGCTCGATCCTGCCGGTGTACTTCTCGTACTCGAACGTCTCGGTGGAGAACTGGATGATCCGCTCCTGTCCATGGAACGGATGACGGCGCGAGATCGACACGTGGTTGCCCTCGATCTCGATCACGTTGTAACAGGGCCTTGTGTTCCCGCGCAGGCGCAGGGACGAAACGGTGCCGGTGTTGACCACGAAGAGGTTCTCCAGCCGCCAGGCGTACGGGACGTGCTTGTGGCCGGAGAGCACGAGATGGACGCCGGCGCGCTGGAGGCACTCGATCGCGTCGCCGGCGTCGTACACGACGTTCCGCTCGCGGCCGGTGCCCGGCACGGGGAGCAGGTGGTGGTGGAGCACGAAGATCCGCAGGTGCGAGGGCTCGCTCGAGAACTCCGCCTCGATCCAGGGATAGCGGCCGCGCCCGATCTGGCCGTGGTCGAGGTCGGGCTCCGTCGAGTCCACCGCGACCACGGTCACGCCGTCCTTTCGCAAAACGGAGTTCCGCTCGCCGAACAGCTGCTCGAAATGGACGTATCCCACGTTCCGGGCGTCGTGGTTTCCGGGAACGACCACGAACGAATCGCAGTCGATCCGCTCGAGGTACGAGCGCGCCATGTGGTACTCGTGCTTGAAGCCGAACGTCGTCAGGTCGCCCGTGCAGATCACGATGTCGGGGCGGAACTCGTTCACCTCGAGAATCGCCCGCTCGAGCAGGTTCGCCTCGAAGTACGGCCCGCCGCAGTGCAGGTCCGACAGGTGGGCGATGCGGAACCGGCGTGCGGCGGCGGCCATTGCCCGCAGTTTACGGCCGCCGACCCGCGGCCGGAAGGAGGCCGTCCGGAGCGAACGGTACCCTCGGGACGGTGCGGGACACGACCACGGAAACCGCCCGGTTCCAGGCATATCGTGGCGTGGAGCCGCCGCGCTTCGTCAACGGCGCAGAACGTGAGTGCGCGCAGATCCTCGACTGGTACGGGATCCCGTGGCAGTACGAGCCGCGCTCATTCGTGCTCCGGCGTGACGCGCAGGGGCGCGTCACGAGCGCGTTCACGCCGGACTTCTACCTCCCCGAGCAAGACCTGTACATCGAGGTCACGGTCATGAAGCAGTCGCTCGTCACGCGCAAGAACCGCAAGCTGCGCGAGGTCAGGCGGCTCTACCCGAACGTCCGGATCAAGCTCTTCTACCGGCGCGACATCGAGCGCCTCGCGCAGCGCTACCGCCTGCGCATCGCCTCGTGACGGCAGCCGAGCGCCTCCGCGCCGACGGCCATCCGATCGGCGACGTCTACCTCCCGCGCGACGCGATCGCGGCCCGGGTGGCGGAGCTCGGCCGCGAGCTCTCCGCAGCCTACGCGGAGGCCCACCCGCTGCTCGTGGCGCCGCTCAAGTCCAGCGCAGTGTTCCTCGCCGATCTCTCGCGCACGCTCGGCGTCGATCACGAGCTCGACGTCATCGAGCTCGCGCCGTACGGGAGCGGCCGCGGCGGAGGCGGCGTCAGGCTGCTGAAGGACCTCGATCGCCCGCTCGCGGGCCGTCACGTCCTGATCGTCGAGGACGTGGTCGACACCGGGCTCACGCTCGGCTTCCTGACGCGCTGCTTCGTCGAGCGGCGGCCCGCGAGCCTCGCCGCCGTGACGCTGCTCGACCGCCCGTACCGCCGGCTCGTCGACGACGTTCCGCTCGCCCAGGTCGGGTTCACCGTGCCCGACGAGCTGTTCGCGGGCTACGGCCTCGGGCTGGACGAGCGCTGGCGCGCGCTCCCCGACCTGCACGTGGTCGTGGCGGACGAGCTCCCTGCCGCGATCGATGCCGCCTGAGTGGTTCGCGGCACGCGGCGAAACACCTAGAGGCGGCGAGCCCGCTCGTCGAGGAACGCGCCGAGCTCCGTCGCCGGCAGCGGCCGCGCGAAGTAGTACCCCTGCCCGTAGCCGCAACCGAGCACACGGAGCGCGGCGACCTGCGCCGCGTCCTCCACCCCCTCGGCGATCGTCTTCATCCCGAGATGGTGCGCGAGCTGGAGGATCGGCTTCGCGAGCGCCGGCTCGTCGGGGTGCCGGCCGAGCTCCGCGACGAAGGCGCGGTGCACCTTGAGGATCTCGATCGGATAGCGCTGGAGATATCCAAGTGACGAATACCCCGTGCCGAAGTCGTCGAGCGCGAGGCGGATGCCGAGCTCCCGCAGCTCCAGCAATCGGCCGACCGCCTGGTCGGGATCCTCGACGAGCGAGCTCTCCGTCAGCTCGAGCACGAGCTGCTCGGTCGAAAGCCCATGCGTCGAGACGATGTCTGCCACCTCCCCGACGAACCGGCGGTCCTGGAGTTGACGCGCCGAGACGTTCACGCTCAGGGTGAGCCGGCCGAGCTGCGGCCAGCGCCTGCCCCACTCCACCGCCTGTCCGCACGCCTCGCCGAGCACCCAGCGGCCGATCGGCACGATCAGGCCCATCTCCTCCGCGAGCGGGATGAAATCCGCGGGCGGGATGATCCCGCGCTCGGCGTGGTGCCAGCGGAGGAGCGCCTCGGCGCCCGCGAGCGACTCGTCGTCGAGGGTCACGTACGGCTGGTAGTGAACCTGGAGCTCGCCGCGCTCGAGCGCGTGCCGGAGGTCTCCCTTCAGCTCCATGCGCTTCACCACCGCGTCGCGCATGTGTGCCGCGAAGACCTCGAAACCTCCCTTGCCGCGCGCTTTCGCCGCGTACATCGCGACGTCCGCGTCGCGCATCAGGTCCTCGGGGCGGTCGTCGGAGCTCTGGCCGAGCGAGATGCCGATGCTCGCGCGCACGGCGATCTCCATTGCGTCGATCTCGAACGGCGCCTCGAGACGCGCGCCGACCCGCTTCGCGACCGCCACGGCCGAGTCGCGGCCGTCGAGGTCCTCCAGCAGGATCGCGAACTCGTCACCCGCGAGACGGGCGAGCGTGTCTCCCGGCCGCACGCACGAGCGGAGCCGGGCGGCAACCGCGACCAGGAGCTCGTCCCCCGCCGCGTGCCCGAGACTGTCGTTGACGGTCTTGAAGTCGTCGAGGTCGAGCAGCAGAACCGCGACGGTCGCGGTGCTCGAGTCCGCCCGCCGGCTGAGCGCGGCCGCGACGCGCTCGGTGAACAGCGCCCGGTTCGCGAGGTCGGTGAGCGGATCGTGGAACGCCCGGTGGGTCACCGCCTCGAGCGCCTTGCGATCGGAGGTGTCGCGCACGAACGCGTTGATCCGCCGGACGCCCTGGCTGACGGTCAGCCAGACCGACAGCTCTGCCGGGAACTCGCTGCCGTCCTGTCTGAGCGCGGTCACCTCGAGCCCGCGCCCGCCCACGTCGTCGCCACCGGTGCGCAGGAAGCCCTCGACGCCGCGCCCGTGCGCGGCGCGAAAGCGCTCGGGGACGACCGTGTCGGTGAGGCGCAGGCCGATCGCCTCGTCCCGGGTCCAGCCGAACGTCTCCTCGGCCTTGCGATTCCATTCCACCACGACGCCGTCCTCGTCGATGCTGACGAACGCGTCGCTCGCCGTCTCGACGACCGTGCGATAGCGCTCCTCGCTCGCGCGGAGCGCCTCCTCGATCGCCCGCCGTTCCGTGACGTCGGTCAGCACTCCGCTCCAGACGAGCGTTCCGTCCTCCGTCTCCACGATCGACGCGGTGTCGCGCAGCCAGCGACTCACCCCGGAGCGCGTGAGGATGCGGTACTCGGACTCGAAGACCTGGCCCGGTTTCGAGGATGCCGCGTCCGCCTCCTCCTCGGCGAGGACGCGCGACCGGTCGTCGGGATGGAGCTGCCGCGCCCACAGGCCGGGATCGGACGTCCATTCGGACGGGGAGAACCCCAGGATCTCCTCGATCTGCGGGCTCACGTACGTCCAGCGTCCCAGCGGCCCGAGCTCCGAGATGTAGATGATCCCCCGCGCGCCCGAGACGATCGTGTGGAGACGCTCGTCAGGACGCTGCGAGGCGCTCGGCGGCGGCGCAGGCGACTGCCCACCGAGCCCGAACGAACGAGTGAGCGCCGTCAGCCGGGATCGGCGCCGTCGCGAGGTCGCGGCGCGTTCCACGAGCTAGCTATCGGATGTCACCGCGCGGCGCTTGACGGGCACTTTCGGCAGGGCCGAAAGTGCCAGGAGAGCTGGCACTTTCGCGGCAGCGCCGCGGACGTGACCCTAGAGGTACCCGAGTGGATCGACGGGGCCCCCGTTCACGCGCACCTCGAAGTGGACGTGCGGGCCGGTCGAGTGGCCGGTCGAGCCCGAGTACGCGATCACCTGTCCTCGAGCGACGGTCTGCCCGACCGACGTGGC
>DASSUT010000011.1:0-2886 GCA_035706725.1 Gaiella sp.
GGCGCCGTTCGGCCCGATCAGGGCGACGATCGCGCCGCGCGGGATCGTGAAGTCGATGTCGTCGGAGGCGAGGAGGCCGCCGAACTCCTTGCGCACCTTCGTCGCGACGAGGAGGTCGTCCGCCATCAGTCGTTTGTCCGATTGCGGTCGGTGAGTGCGCCCTCGGTCTGGACGTCGTAGAACGGCGTGTCGTGCACGCCCTCCTCGAGCTCGATCTTGTGACGCCGCTCGGGTATCAGGCCCGCGGGGCGGAACAGCATCATCAGCACGATGATGATCCCGTAGATCCCGAACTGGTACTTCGTCGGGTCGAAGTCGAGACCCGCGCTCTGGATCTTCGAGCCGATCGTCGAGAGCCCGCTGAAGTTCAGGTACGCGAGGATCATCCCGCCGACGGTCACGCCCCAGATCGAGCCCATCCCGCCGAGGATCACCATGCAGAGCAGGAACACCGAGATGTTGAAGTAGAAGTCCGCCGGGAACGCCCCGGACTTGAAGCTCGCGTAGTACGCGCCGGCGATCCCGCCGAAGAACGCGCCGAGCGCGTACGCCCAGGTCTTCGTCCGCATCAGCGGGACGCCCATCGCCGCGGCCGCGGTCTCGTCCTCGCGGATCGCGATCCAGGCGCGTCCCAGCCTCGAGTCGCGCAGGCGGACCGAGCAGAACACCGTGAACAGGAGCAGGAGGAAGGCGATCAGGTAGTACCACCGCTCGCGGTTCTCCGATGTCTGGAAGTTGTCGGGCAGGCCGATCACGCTCAGCGCCGGGAAGCCGACGGGGTCGATCGGGGCGATCCCGAACGTGCCGTTCGTGAGGTTGAACCCGCCGAAGCTGTCGCCGTTCCGCACGACCTGGGGGACGATCTCGCCGAAGCCGAGCGTGACGATCGCGAGGTAGTCGCCCCGCAGCCGCAGGGTCGGTAGCCCGATCACGATCCCCGCCACCATCGTGAGGAGGCCGGCGACGATCAGGATGAGCCACATCGAGAGATGGATGCCGACCTGGTCGTTGTCCACCGACGAGCCGAGATGGAAGGTCACTTGCTCGAAGTGCTGGGACGCGAGCCAGCCTGCCGTGTACGCGCCGACCGCGTAGAACGCGACGTACCCGAGGTCGAGCAGGCCGCAGTAGCCGACCACGATGTTGAGCCCGACCGCCATCATCGTGAACGCGATCATCACGACGAGGGTTCCGGTGGTCGGCATGAAGTCGCCGATCAGCGGCAGCTGCTGGAGACTGTCCTCGAGGAACGGGTAGAGCACGCCGAGCGCGATCAGCAGCGGCACGAGCCAGACGTTCCGGTTGTCGCCCATGCGCGCCCGCGCCGTGTCGACGAACGTGCTCACGCTCCCTCCGGGGTCTGCTCCCCGAGGAGGCCCTCCGGCCGGAACACGAGCACCGCGATCAGGATCCCGAACACGATCGAGCGGGTCCAGTCCCCACCGGGTGCATGCCAGGTCAGGCCCTCGTTGAACGACTGGACGAACCCGATCACGAGGGCGCCGAGCACCGCCCCCGCGAGGTTCCCGATGCCACCGAGGACGGCCGCGGTGAACGCGATCAGCCCGAGCTCGAAGCCGGTGTCGTACCGGATGTTGTACTCGAGGAGGAACACGAGCCCGGCGACGGCCGCCAGCGCGCCCGCGATCACGAACGTCACGGAGATCGTCCGGTTGACGTTGATGCCCATCATCGCCGAGGCCTCGGTGTCCTGCGAGACCGCGCGCATCGCCTTGCCCTGCCGGGTGTAGGTCACGAACCAGCTCAACGCGATCAGGGCCGGGACGATGATCGCGAGCGCGACCACGAGCTTCCAGGTGACGCGCACGTCGCCGATCGTGAACGCCGCCCCCTGGGGGATCAGGTCGGAGCCGCTCTCGTAGTCGACGCCGTACAGTGCGAGCGAGATGTTCGAGACGATGAACGACATGCCGACCGCCGTGATCAGCGGCGTCAGCCTCGGCGCGTGACGGAGCGGGCGGTACGCGACGCGCTCGATCGTCGCGTTCACCACCGCGAACAGCGGCACCGTGATCGCGAGCGTCAGGATGATCCCCCCCACGACCGCGAGGTTGCTCGAGCTCCCCGTGAGGCCGAGCACCGACAGCATCATCGTGCTCGCGACGAGCCCGGAGAGCGAGAACACGTCGCCGTGCGCGAAGTTGATCAGCTGGAGGATCCCGTAGACGAGCGTGTAGCCGAGCGCGACCACGCCGTAGATCGAGCCGCGGGTGAGGCCGTCGAGCGCCACGTTGATGAACTCCTGCGGGCCCTTGACGAAGTTCACGACGAGCCAGATGCCGGCGAGCACCACCAGCCCGAGGCCGATCGAGTTGACGAGCTTCGGGTTGCGGAGGGCCCGCAGGACACTCGCGAAGGTGTCGCTCATCGACTGCGCGACTCTAAAGAGAACGGGGCGGGAGGGCAACAGCCCTGCCCGCCCCGTTCGTCGAGGTCCTAGCTCTTGCCGCCTGCCGCGGCCACCGTCTCCGGTTTCGGGGAGACGGTCGTCTCGGTGGTCAGCTTGTCGGTCGCCACGTAGATCGTGAAGCCGACGACCGCGCCCGAGGCCTCCTCGGGGTCGCCGTTGTCGTCGATCTTGAACGAGCCGAGCAGACCGTCCGTGACGTTCGTCTGGAACAGCTGCTTGATCACGTCCGCGCGCGTGCCGTCCGAGGCAGCGATCGCGTCGAACATGACCTGCGCGGCCTGCCCGCCGTAGATCGCGTACGGGTCGATCGCCTCGCCCTTGAGCGGGCCGGACTTGAGGCCGTCGATGAACTTCAGGGCAGCGCCCTTGAACGTGTCGATCGGCACGCCGGCGATCGACAGGTACATGCCCTTGGCCGCGCCGCCGGACTCGTCGATCGTGGCCTGGGTCGTGAA
>DASSUT010000012.1:0-5548 GCA_035706725.1 Gaiella sp.
GTTCGAGAGCCTCCCTGCGATCCTCGAGACGCACGGCCCCGACGGCGGCTACGCGGGAGAGATGCGCCTCCTCCGAGAGCTCCACCGCAAGGGCCGCAGGCGGCTCGCCGCCCGCACGCGCCGCAGGTCGTCAGGAGCCGCCCCCGGCGACGTGTCGCTTGGGCCGCCGTCTAGGTGACGTCGCGGCGGGCGACCATGACCGACCCTGCGGCGACCACGGCGACGAGGTACCCGACCAGGAGCAGGCCGCCCGCGGCCGCCGTCAGGACGTAGTCGGCGGGGTCGGCGACGAGCGCGGCGCTCGCGCCGACCGGTGTGTAGCCGCCGATCGACGGGACGAGCCCGCGCAAGAGGTTGTCGATGACCATGGCCCAGACGATCAGCCCGATCACCGCGAACACCTGGTTGCGCACGAGCGCGCCGAGACCCACGCCGAGCGCCGCCCACGCAGCCGTCATCGCGGGTGTGCCGAGCACGAGCCACGCCACATGCCCTGTTCCGAGTGCGAACGGGATGTCCCGGATCGCGAGGATGGCATACCCCACGCCGAGAGAAAGCCCGATCGCCACGAGCCCGAAGAGCCCGCCCATCAGCAGACTCGCGACGACCTTCGCAGCGATGACCCGTATCCGTTGCGGTGTGACGACCAGTGTCGGGCGGATCGTGCCGTGGCGGAACTCGCTCGTGATCGCCATCACGCCGATCAGTGCCGCGAACAGTGCCGCCGAGGTGCCGGCCGAGAGCAGCGCGTGCTGGTTGTCGTGTGTCATGAGCTCGTGTGCCTTCGGGATGAGCCCGTTGAGCAGCACCGTCAGCAGGATGAGCGCGATCATGCCCGCGAGGAGCCCGAGGTTCGTCCGCGTGGAGCGCATCTTGCGCACCTCTGCGAGCAGTTGGTCGGTCATGAAGGCTCCTTCGCGGTCAGCTCGAGGAAGATGTCTTCGAGGCTCGACGATTGCGGCACGAGCTCGCCGAGCGGGATGCCGGCTCGGAGGGCGATCTCGCCGACCCTGTCGCTCGGCGCCCCCTCGACCAGCAGCTCGTCGCCGTCGAGGAGCGTCACCCGAAACCCCTCGCTCTCGAGCTCGGTCCGTAGCCTCTGTGCGCCGCGGGCGCGGACGCGCACCGAGCCCGTCCCCCGCTTCGTGAGCTCCGCGAGCGGCGAGATCGTCACCAGCCGTCCCTTGTCGATGATGACGACGTCGTCCACGGTCTGTGCGACCTCGGCGAGCACGTGACTGGAGACCAAGACCGTCTTTCCGTCCGCGGCGAAGCCACGCAGCAAGTCCCGAAGCCACCGGACACCCTCGGGATCGAGGCCGTTGGCGGGCTCGTCGAGAAGCAGCAGCTCGGGGTCTCCGAGTAGCGCGGCCGCAAGCCCGAGTCGCTGCCGCATCCCGAGCGAGTAGCTGCCGACACGGCGACGCCCGGCGGAGCCCAGCTCGACCAGATCGAGCACCGCGTCGACACGCCTCGCTGCGGACCGTTCACGCGCGACGAACCAGTTGCCGTCTGCGCCGTCCCTGCCCAGCGCCAGTGCGAGCGAGAACAGGTGATCGCGTCCGGAACGGCCGGGATGGAAGTCTGCGGCCTCGAGCACGGCCCCGACGCGGGCGGCCGGGCGCTCCAGGTCTTGGTAGCGGCTGCCGAATACGAGCGCACGCCCGGACGTCGGCTCCACGAGGTGGAGCAGCATCCGCAGCGTGGTCGTCTTGCCGGCGCCGTTCGGCCCCAGGAACCCCGTGATCGTCCCGCGCTCCAGCGCAAAGCTGAGATCGTCGACCGCGAGCGTCTCGCCGAACCGCTTCGTCAGACGCTCCGCGCGCACGACCGCGGTGTCGCCGGTTTCTCCCGGAACGGTCTGCTTCCGCTCGCCGAGGCCCGAGTCGCTCGGCCGCTTCATGAGATTCGTGCGGCTCACCGGTTCAACCCCCGAACCAGCGTCATGCTCCTCACCTCCGACGTCATCCTCGTTCGCCGTCGACTCGACGCCATCGGGGCCGACCACGATCCGGAAGCGGGAAAGCACGGAGGGGGCACGCCGCGACGCGACCCGATTTCTCGATCGGGCCGCGGCCTTCTAGTCGGCGAGCTGCGCGAAGACCCTGAAGCTCGGGCTCGCGAGGGGGATCTCGAAGAACTCCGGGTTGCGGCAGCCGAGCTCGTCGCCGCGGTGCTCGTAGCACGACGAGATGCCCGAGTCGCACATCGGCAGAGGCGCTCTCGTCGCCTTGACGGCGCCGAACCCCTGAGGCCTCGCCTCGAGCTCCTCGAGCAGGTCGAGGTCGATCTCGACGTCGAAGATCTTCTGGACGCAGCCCATGTAGGTGTGCCCCCACGCCTCGTAGGCGTAGACGAACGGGCAGCCCCGTGCGATGCACGCGCCCGGGTGCACGACGCGGTCGCAGTGGACCTCGCAGCGCCGGCACTCGACCTCGTCCTGCGGACGAAGCGGGATCTCGGCGGGCGCGGCGGGCGCTGATACGACGTCGCTCATCAACCGGATCGTCGCAAGGGCAGGCACGCCCGCGCAAGACTTGACGTTGCGTCACCGAACCGCTAGGGGCTTGTGACGCGGGTCGCCCGACCCCACCCCGGTAGGGTTCGCGCCCGTGGTTCGCCGGGCCCTCCTTGCCGGCCTCGCGCTGGGGCCGCTCGTCGTCGTGCTGCACTACGCCGTCGACCTCGGCGAAACCACGGAGTTCCTGCTCTCCGCGGTCGCGCTGATCCCACTCGCGTGGCTCATCGGCGACGCCACGGAGCATGCGGCCGAGCGGACGGGACCAGGGATCGGCGGCTTCTTGAACGCGACCTTCGGGAACGCCCCCGAGCTGATCATCGCACTGATCGCGGTCAACCGAGGGCTGACGGAGGTCGTGCGCGGCTCGCTCACCGGGTCGGTCGTGGGAAACCTCCTGCTCGTGCTTGGATTCTCGCTCCTGTTCGGGCCGCGCGGGAAGCTCGATCGTCTGTCGAGCTTCCTCTCCTTCGGGACGATCGGCATCGCGATCCTCCTGTTCCTCGTGCCCGCGGTCCCGTCGTGGCACGGCGATCCGGACCGGCAGGAGATCGTCGATCTCTCGCTGCCCGTCTCGATCGTGCTGCTCGTCGTCTACGCGGGGGTGACCTACTACTCGCTCAGGCGCCACCGCGCGATGCACATTGCGAGCGACGAGCAGATCGAGGCGTGGCCGCTGCCGGCGTCGCTCGTCGTGCTCGGCGCCGCGACCGTCGTGACCGCGCTGGTGGCCGAGGTGCTCGTCGGCTCGCTCGAGGCGTTCGCCGAGCAGGTCGGGCTCTCGGACTTCTTCGTCTCCGCGGTGATCGTCGCGATCGTGGGCAACGCGGCGGAGCACGGCGGCGCAGTCGTGGTCGCGACCAGGGGCAAGGTCGACCTCGCAGCCGAGATCGCCCTCGCGTCCGCGGCGCAGGTGGCCGTGTTCCTGATCCCGGCGGTCGCGCTCCTCTCATGGCTGATCGAGCCGCTCGCGCTGGGGTTCAGGCAGGTCGAGATCCTCGCGCTCGCCGGCAGCCTCCTCGTCACCGTCGCCACGCTGTTCGGAGGCCGAACGTCGAAGGCGCGTGGCGCCGTGCTCGTCGCCGCATACGCCGCCGTGGTGCTGCTGTTCTACGCGGCGGGCGACCGCGGCAACGAGACCGATGCGGCGGCGGCCCACCTTCCTGCGGCGCTCGCCCACGCGTTCGGCTGACGCTACGTCAGGCGGCCGCGCGCGAGCCGAGCGCGGCGGGCACGAGCTCGATCGCCTGCTCGATGTCCTCGTCGCCGACGTCGAGGTGCGTCAACCGGGCGACGCCTGGATGGATCGTCGACGACAGGCCGACGCCGGCCTCGCGCAGGCGCGCGAGCGCATCGTCGCGGTCGAGGCCGAGCGCACCGAGGTCGACCTGGACGAAGTTCGTCTCGACCTGGTCGAGGTCGACCGGGAGGCCCGCTGCGTGCCAGCCTTCCGCGAGCCGGCGGGCGCGCGCGTGGTCGTCTGCGAGCCGCCCGACGTGGTGGTCGAGCGCGTACAGCCCCGCCGCGGCCACGATCCCGGCCTGCCGCATCGCGCCCCCGAACAGGTGCTTCTCGCGCCATGACCGCTCGACCGTCTCTGCCGATCCGGCGAGGAGGGCACCGAGTGGACACCCGAGGCCCTTCGACAGGCACAGCGTGACCGTGTCGAAGAGTCCGCCGATCTGCGCTGCCGGGACGCCGGTCGCAACCGCGGCGTTGAGGAGGCGGGCGCCGTCGAGGTGCGTCGCGAGGCCGCGCTCGCGTGCCGCTTCGACGACCGCGCGGAGCGCGGCGAGCGGCCAGCAGCGTCCCCCCGACGAATTGTGCGTGTTCTCGAGCGCGACGACTGCCGCCCGCTGGTCGGCGCCCTTCGTGCTCGGCCTCGTGACCGCCTCGAGGTCGGCGACCGAGAAGCGCCCGGCGCGCCCTTCGATCGCCTCGATCATCAGGCCCGCGTGGGCGGCGGGGCCGCCGTACTCGTAGATCACCACGTGGGCGTACCGCTCCGCGACGAGGACGTCGCCCGGTCTCGAGTTGAGCTTGAGCGCGATTTGGTTCGCCATCGTCGCCGTCGGGAGGAACAGCGCCGCCTCGTGACCGAGCAGCGCGGCCGCACGGGTCTGCAGCTCGTCGACGCACGGGTCCTCGCGCCGCTGCTCGTCCCCCACCTCCGCCGCGGCGACCGCAGCCCGCATGCCCTGGGTCGGGCGTGTTGCGGTGTCCGAGCGGAGGTCGATCACCGCCGCACCCTAGACGATCGAGCGAGGGCTACCGTTGCCGCGTGGACCTCGACCTTCTCGAACGGCGCGTGACCGAGCTCGGCGAGCCCGCGTACCGGGCACGCCAGGCCTGGGACTGGGTCGCGCGCGGCGCCTCCGGCTACGACGCGATGTCGAACCTGCCGCGGGCGCTCCGCGATTCGCTGGCGAGCGACGTTCCGTTCTCGACCCTGAGCGTCGAGCTCGAGCAACGCTCGCGCGACGGCACCGTGAAGACGCTCTTCCGCACTCGCGACGGGCATCCGGTCGAGGCGGTGCTCATGCGCTACCGCGACGGGAGGCGCTCGGTGTGCGTCTCGTCCCAGTCCGGCTGCCCGCTCACGTGCACCTTCTGCGCGACCGGCCGCATGGCATTCGGGCGCAATCTCACCGCGTGGGAGATCCTCGATCAGGTCCTGCACTTCCGCCGCTTCGAGCCGGTGAACCATCTCGTCTTCATGGGCATGGGCGAGCCGTTCATGAACGTCGACGCGGTGCTCGCCGCGGCCCGTCGGCTGCCCGAGGTCGGGATCACCCACCGTCGCACGACGATCTCCACGGTCGGCTGGCTCCCTGGCCTCCGCCGCTTCGTCGAGGAGGTCTCCGAGCCGATCCGCCTCGCGCTCTCCCTCCACGCAGCCGACGGGGAGCTTCGCAGCGAGCTCATGCCGGTCAACGACCGCTACCCCCTCGACGACGTGATCGCCCTCTGCCGCACTCACTGGCAGCGCACGAAGCGGCGGGTCTACGTCGAGTACGTGATGCTCGCGGG
>DASSUT010000013.1:0-4924 GCA_035706725.1 Gaiella sp.
CAGGCGGCGCCGGAGGAGGGCCCGCCGCCCGGCGAGCCCTCCTTCGAGCCGTGGTTTCGGCGTCAGCGCGCGACGGCGTTCGCCGCATTCACCATCCCGGCGCCGAAGAACGACGTGTGCCCGGATCCTCCGGTGCACTGACGCGGGTCACCCGCGGGCCACGTCGCCGGACACGACAACGGCGAGGCCGACGAGCGCAGCAGCGCCGCGACCGCGCCCGGCGGCATGCCCGGGTGCATCTCCCGGATCAGCGCGGCTACGCCGGCGACATGTGGCGAGGCCATCGAGGTCCCGCTGATCCACACGTAGCGCCCGCCCCCGCTGACGACGGCGCGATTCAGTGCGACCAGCGCCTCCCACTGTCCCGTCTCGTCGGTGCTCGACCAGCCCGCGAGGATGCGACCGCGGCCGAACACGGTCGCGGGCGTCTGCGGAGCGTCGCCGCCGGGCGCGGTGACGTCCACGGGGCCGACGTTCGAGTAGCTCGCGAGCGTGCTCACTCCCGACGCCGACACCGTGACGACGCCCGGGATCTCCGCCGGCGCGACACGGCAGTTGTTCCCGACGTCGCGCACCACCGCGGTGTCGGGCGGCCAGTCGGGGCTGATCTCGTCCGTGGTCGGGTGACCGAGGTCCTGGGCCTCGTTCCCCGCCGCCGCGACGATCACGACGCCCCGCTGCTGCGCATAGCGAGCGGCCGACTGGAGGTCCCGCAGGATCGCCTGCTGGCCTGCGTCGTTCGCGCAGTAGTAGAGGTACGGATCTGCGAACAGGCTGAGGTTCACCACGTCGAGGCGCTGGTCACCGGCGTATCGCAGGGCGGCTGCGACCGAGTCCGCGAAGCAGTACCCGACGATGGTGCACGCCTTGATCGCGACGATCGTCGCCTGGGGCGCGACGCCGACGATGCCGATCCCGTTTTGCCTGCCGGCGATCGTCGTCGCGACGTGCGTCCCGTGTCCCTGGAGGTCCTGGACCGCCGCCTTGTTCGAACAGTCGCCGTTCGCCACCTCCTGCGGATCGGCCGTCGGTGTCGTGCTGTAGATGAACGAGCACGACGCCCCGACGTCGATTGCCCCGGCGAGATCCGGATGGTTGAAGTCGACGCCGGAGTCGATGACGCCGACGCGGACACCGGCGCCCGTGGCGGTCGTGTGGGCGGCCACTGCCCCGATTGCCTGCATGTCCCACTGGCACGGGGACAGCTCGTCAGCCCCGGTCACACCGGGATACGAAGTCGTGCACGCGGCACGCGCCGCCGGGCCGTCGAACAACGCCGTGGTCGCGGCCGACCCGGACTGGATCGCGACAGCCGACAGCACGGCCACGACCGCGGCAATGAACCACCGGCCGCGCTGACCGGCAGCGGTGACTTTCACACTCATCAGCTCTCCCCTTTCCTCGTCGTCTGCGATGCGCTCGGCGGGCGACCGCATCACACGGCGTGAGCCCGGCCGCGACGGTGCCGGACTCGTCGGTCGTTCGTCAGACGGACTCGTCCATGACGACCTCGTCGATTCGGACCGCCAACCAGAATGCGCCGACCGCGGGCCCGGGTCAACCCGTCGGGAGACGCTCAGGCGTGAGTGCCGGCATCTTCGTGCACGCGCGCCGGCGCGAAGTTCGGCCCGCTGCCGTTCGCCCCCCACGCTCGAGCAGGCGGTCGTCCCGCACGCGGACGGCGTCCTCGAGGCCCGTGCGGCGCACGCTCGCCCGCGCCTGACACGAGCACAGCCCCCGGTCGGGCTTGCGCGAAGGCGCGGCGTCCAAGAAGTTTGGAGCCGAGCCGGTTCCGCCTCGACCGACGGCAAGGAGGGCGGGGCCGGCTCGTTCGGGCGTCTCGTGCCAGGCATGAAGACATGGCCCACTCGGACATGGCGCCGTGCGAGGCACGAAGACCTGGCTCGACCGGACATCGCCGACCGGAGATGTTTACCAACCTGGCACGCCGTCAGCGCGCCGTCCAGCCCCCGTCGAGGACCAGCGGGGCGCCGGTGAACGAGGCGCCGCCCGGCCCGAGGAGATAGGCGACCGCATCCGCGACCTCAGCCGGCTCGAGCAGCCGCTTGAGCGCCTGCGGCGCGAACAGGACGTCCGCCAGCACCCGTTCCTCGGGAATGCCATGGGCCCGGGCCTGGTCGGCGATCTGCCGCTCGACGAGGGCGGTTCGCACGTACCCCGGGCAGACCGCGCTCGCCCGGATGCCGTCCGCCGCGCCCTCGAGCGCGAGCGTCTTCACGAGGCCGAGCACCCCGTGCTTCGCTGACACGTACCCCGCCTTGAACGGCGACGCCACGAGTCCGTGCACGGAGGCGATCACGACGATGCGGCCGTTCCCGGACGCACGGAGCGCCGGCCAGGCGTACCGGGCGAGCAGAAAGGGGCTCGTGAGCAGGAGCGCAAGCAGCGTGTCCCAGCGGTCCTCGTCGAACGACTCGACGGGGGCGACGTGCTGAAACCCTGCGTTCGGGACGACCGCGTCGAGGCGGCCGAAGCGCTCGAGCGCCGCGTGCAGCGCCGCGCGGTTTCCTTCCCGTGTCGTGAGGTCGGCCGCAAACGGCTCGCCGGGCCCGTCCGGATCCGGTTCGAGGTCGACCGCGAGGACCCGCCATCCGTCGTCCACGAGCCGCTCGGCGATCGCTCGACCGATACCGCCCGCGGCGCCCGTGACGAGGGCGCTCTCGCTCAAGGACCTCCGCGGACGTAGATCACCTGACCGGAGACGTACGCGGCGTCGTCCGAGCAGAGGAACGCGACGACGCCCGCGACGTCCTCCGGCTGCCCCACCCGTCCGAGCGGCGTCTGCGCAGCGCCCGCCGCCTGGAAGTCCTCGAACGACATGCCGACCCGCTCCGCGGTCTGCGCGGTCATCGCGGTCACGATGAAGCCCGGCGCGACGCAGTTCGCGCGGACGCCGAACCGCCCGAGCTCGAGCGCGAGCGTCTTCGAGAGCCCCTGGATACCGGCCTTGGCCGCCGAGTAGTTCGCCTGACCGCGGTTGCCGAGCGCGGACACCGACGAGATGAGCACCATCGAGCCGCTCTTCTGCTCGACCATCGGGGCCTGGGCCGCCCGGGCGGCGAGAAACGTGCCGCGCAGGTGCGTCGCGATCACGGCTTCCCAGTCGTCGTCCGTCATCTTGTGCAGGAGGTTGTCGCGGATGATCCCCGCGCACGTCACGAGGATGTCGAGCCGGCCGGTCTCGAGGGCCGCAGCGACGGCCGTATCCACGTCCTCACGGGAGGTGACGTCGCAGCGCACCGCACGACCGCCGATCTTCTCCGCGGTCTCGGTTGCGCTCGCCTCGTCGAAGTCCGCGATCACGACATGCGCGCCCTCCGACGCGAGCCGCTCGGCGGTCGCGGCGCCGATTCCCTTCGCGCCGCCCGTCACGAGCGCGGTCTGGCCCTCGAAGCGCGTCACCGGATCATCCTCAGCACGACTTCCGCCACGCAGACGGGCTTGTCGCCGTCTTCGCGCTCGATCGTCGCGAGCACGACGCCTTGCTCACCGCCCGGGACCTCGTCGACCGACTGCACCGTGAAGCGACCGCGAATGCGCGAGCCGGACGGCAAAGGCGCCGGGAAGCGCACCTTGTTCACGCCGTAGTTGATCCCCATCCGGTACCCGGTCAGGTTCAGCGTCCGGGACATCAGCGGCACGCAGAGGGAGAGGGTGAGGTACCCGTGCGCGATCGTGGTCCCGAACGGCCCCTCCGCCGCGCGCACCGGGTCGACGTGGATCCACTGCGGGTCGTCGGTCGCGCGCGCGAACTCGTCGATCCGCTCCTGCGAGACCTCGAACCACTCGGTCGGGCCGAGGTCCTTCCCCACGAGATCCGTGAACGCGCTCATCGCGGCCCCCACTCTATGACGCTCGCCGCCCACGTGTACCCGGTACCCGCCGCGAGCAGCAGCACGAGGTCGCCGTCGCGCACGTCGCCGGCCCGCACCGCACGGTCGAGCGCGAGCAGCGGGTCGACGCCGCTCATGTGCCCCGTGTCGTCGAGGTAGGCCGCGCGCTGGAGCGGGACTCCGAGCGCGGCGGCGATCGCCTCGTGCATGGAGCGCTTCATGTGGATCCCGCAGAGGTACGAGACGTCGGCGAGCGTGGCGCCACTCCGCTCGAGCGCGCCGGTGGCGGCCGCGACGAAGTTCCCGAGGGACACGTCGTCGAGCCCGTTCTTCATCGTGGCCGGGTCGGCCACGTCGAGGAAGTGCCGCCGCCCGTCGACGCTCGCGTGCGATGCGGGCTCGACGCTGCCGCCCGCGGGCACCTTCACCTGCAGCGCGAAGGAGCCGTCCGTGATCGCGTGCGAGGCGAGCAGCAGGTTGCGCTCCGCGTCGACGGCCAGAAGGCCTGCCACCGCGCCGTCGCCGAAGTTGAACATGAACCGTGAGCGCTCGTTGGCGTAGTCGAGGAGGTACGACTCACGGCACGCGGCGACGAGGAGCACCGTCCCGAGCTCGGGCTCGGCGACGAGCAGCGCCTTCGCGAGCCGCAGCGCGACGGGAGTCCCCATCGAGACGTTGTCGTACTCGATCGCGTACGCGCGCGCACAGCCGAGCCGGTGCGCGATCCACGGCGCCGCCTGCCAGACCGGATAGTCCTTCCACGTCGAGCCGTAGTAGAGAACCGCGCCGACCGACGACGGGTCGACATCCTGCTCGACGAGCAGACGCTGACCTGCGGCGACGGCGAGGTCGCTCACGTGCTCGTCCGGCGCGGCGACGTGCTTGCCGCGCAGGCCGAACTTCGAGACCACGACGTCCTCCGGGATGCCGCTCGCAGCAGCGACCTCCGCTGCGGTCATCCAGCGCTCCGGGAGGTAGTGGGCGGTGGCCGCCAGGCCGATGCCGCTCATCCGCTCCCGTCCCGGGAGCCGATCGCGCGCGTGATGATCCTGCCGAGCTCGTCCAGCACG
>DASSUT010000014.1:0-11723 GCA_035706725.1 Gaiella sp.
GAAAGAGTCGGGGCCATGGGCATAGCGAACCGGCGTCGCGGAGTCGACCGGCAGCCGGGCGTAGGGAATGTCGGCCATCGGCGGTGAACGTAACGCCTCACGGCCGGCCCCGGCCTACGATGCGCGGGTGCGGCTACCGGAGAGCGCCAGAGCAATGATCGAGTCCGGCCGGCTGGCGCATCTCGTCACGGTGAGCCCGGACGGCTCGCCGCAGGTGTCGTGCGTCTGGGTCGGGCTGCACGGCGACGAGATCGTGTGCGCCCATCTCGTCTCGACGCAGCAGAAGCTTCGCAACGTGCGACGAGATCCTCGCGTCTCGCTCTCGATCGAGGGGACGGAGATCCAGCCGCCGGGGCTTCTCCAGTACCTCGTCGTCCACGGCCGCGCGCGGCTGACGGAGGGCGGGGCGCCGGAGCTGCTCCAGGAGTTCGCGTACCGCTACCTCGGCTCGGAGGTCAGGTTTCCGCCGATGCCGGACCCGCCGCCCGGGGTCGTGATGCACATCACGGTCGAGCGGATCGGCGGCGTCGGGCCGTGGGCCCCGCGACGCGGCTGAGGGGCGCCGCCCCACGTTAGGCTCACGCGCGATGTCGACACGCCACGAGACGACCGAGGCGAAGCTCGCATGGTTGCGGGAGCTCGGCGAGGCGGCGGCCCACGCGGGCTCGGAGGCGGCCGTCGAGCGCCAGCACGAGCGGGGCAAGCTCCTCGCGCGGGAGCGCGTCGACCTCCTGCTCGACCCGGGTTCCTTCGTCGAGCTCGACCGGTTCGTCCGCCATCGGGAGAGCGAGTTCGGCATGCGCGACAACCGCCCGTGGGGCGACGCGGTCGTGACCGGCTACGGCACGGTCTTCGGCCGCCCGGTCTGCGTCTTCAGCCAGGACTTCACGGTGTTCGGGGGCTCGCTGTCCGAGGTCTTCGCCGAGAAGGTCTGCAAGGTCATGGACATGGCCGTCAAGGTCGGGTGCCCCGTGGTCGGGATCAACGACTCGGGCGGCGCGCGGATCCAGGAGGGCGTCGTGTCGCTCGCCGGCTACGCGGAGATCTTCTGGCGCAACGTCCAGGCCTCGGGCGTCGTCCCGCAGATCTCTCTGATCATGGGGCCGTGCGCGGGCGGCGCCGTCTATTCGCCCGCGATCACGGACTTCGTCCTGATGACCGAGGGCTCGTCGTACATGTTCATCACCGGCCCCGACGTCGTTCGGACCGTGACCGGCGAAGACGTGAGCTTCGAGGAGCTCGGCGGCGCCGCCGCCCATGCGACGAAGTCCGGCGTCGCGCACCTCGTCGCGCCCGACGAGCAGGCCTGCATCGAGGACGCGCGCTACCTCCTCACGTTCCTGCCGCAGAACAACCTCGAGACGGCGCCGTACGCCCCACCGACCGATCCGGTCGAGCGGGAGTCGCCCGACCTCGACACGCTGATCCCGGACGCCCCGAACAGGCCGTACGACATGAAGCAGGTGATCGAGATCGTCGTCGACGACGGCGAGTTCCTCGAGCTGCAGCCTCTCCATGCGGAGAACATCGTCTGCGGGTTCGCGCGGCTCGGCGGCCACGCGGTCGGCATCGTGGGCAACCAGCCGTCGGCGCTCGCGGGCGTGCTCGACATCGACGCCTCGGTGAAGGCCGCGCGGTTCGTTCGCACGTGCGACGCGTTCAACGTCCCGCTCGTGACGTTCGTGGACGTCCCGGGCTTTCTCCCAGGGACCGCCCAGGAGTGGGGCGGGATCATCCGCCACGGCGCGAAGCTCCTCTACGCGTACGCGGAGGCGACGGTGCCGAAGCTCACGGTCATAACCCGCAAGGCGTACGGCGGGGCGTACGACGTGATGAGCTCGAAGCACATCCGCGCCGACGTGAACGTCGCCTGGCCGACGGCGGAGGTCGCGGTGATGGGCCCGGACGGCGCGGTCAACATCGTGTTCCGCAAGGAGCTCGAGGCGGCCGAAGATCCCGATGCGCGCCGGGCCGAGCTGATCGCGGACTACAAGGAGCGCTTTGCGAACCCGTACTCGGCGGCCGAGCGCGGGTACGTGGACGACGTGATCGAGCCCCGCTCCACGCGTCCCTACCTCGTCCGCGCGCTCGAGGCGACGCTCTCGAAGCGAGAGCCGGCGCCGAGGCGCAAGCACGGGAACATCCCCCTCTAGAGGGGCCCTCCCTCGCCAGACGCCCCGGGAGTGCCCGGGTGTTTGCGGCCCGGGGCGCGGGGTATCCCGTGGCACCCCGGAGCGACGGGGACATGTGATCAACGCTTTCCGAGAGGAGAAGGCGATGTCGACGACAGGAAGCAATCGCCCAGACGGGGCCCTCGAAGAGGCGAAGCAAAAGGGTGAGGAGCTCGTCTCCGAGGCGCAGACGCAGGTGAAGCAGAAAGCCGAGGGTCTCCGCGGGGAGGCAGGCGGTCAGCTCAGGAAGCAGGTCGACGAGCGTTCCACGCAGGCGGCCGAGCAGGTCCGTGCAGTCGGTCACGCCCTCAGACGAAGCTCCGACCAGCTTCGGAGCGAGGGCAAGGAGGGCTCGGCGACGCTCGTCGAGCAGATCGGCCGCAGGGCGGACGACGTCGGGAGCTACCTCGAGCGCTCGAATGCCGACAGCGTGCTCGGCGACGTCGAGGACTTCGCACGGCGTCGGCCGTGGCTCGTCGGCGCGGTCGCGCTCGGGGCGGGCTTTGCCGCGTCCCGGCTGTTGAAGGCCTCGAGCACGAGGCGCTACGAGACGTCGGGCGCGATGCGGGACGGCCGCTCCGGCGCCTGGGCGTCTGCCGAGCCGAGGCGCGGCGCACTTCCTCCGACGCCCGACACGGCGCTCGCGGGGACGGGAGGCCGGCGATGACTGCGCAGCCGGTCGACCGCCTCAAGGAGCGCTCGACGGGCGAGCTGATCCGCGAGCTCTCGGAGCAGGTACGCACGCTCGCGCGGCAGGAGATCGAGCTGGCCAAGGCCGAGATGACCGAGAAGGGCAAGCACGCGGGTGTCGGCGCGGGCCTGCTCGCCGGTGCCGCCGTCGCGGGACTCTTGACCCTCGGCGCCATGACGGCCGTGCTGATCCTCGCTCTCGCGGAGGCGATCCCCGCGTGGGGGGCGGCGCTCGTCGTCACCGCGCTCTGGGCGATGGTCGCTGCGGTGCTCGCGCTGCTCGGAAGGGAGAGGCTCGGTGAGGTCGGCCAACCGATGCCCGAGAAAACCGCCGAATCGGTGAAGGAGGACGTCCAATGGCTCAAGGGTCGGACGAGATCAGAAGCGACATAGAACGAACCCGGACGGAAATGGGGGAGACGGTCGACGCGCTCGCGTACAAGGCGGACGTCCCGACGCGGTCGAAGGACTGGATCGGCGACAAGAAGGACGCCGTGACCTCCAAGGTCGGCGACGTCACCCCGGACCGCGAGCACGTGAAGCACCGAATGACGGGCATGAAGCAGAGCGCGGAGAGGAACCCGATCGGGCTCGCGCTCGGCGGCGCGGCGATCGGCTTCGTCGCCGGGCTTCTGCTGCCCTCGACCCGCATGGAGGACGAGCGGGTCGGTCCGATCGCCGACGACCTCAAGTCGTCTGCCGCCGACGCGGGTCGCCAGGCGATGGAGCGCGGCCGTGAGGCCGCGCAACACGCAGGGCAGGCGGCGATGGAGACCGCGCAGGCGGAGCTCGGGAGCGACGGCGAGACCGACCTGTCGTCGACCTTGCGCGATCAGGCCCGCGAGAGCGGCGGCTCGTCGATGCACGACCCGTCCGCGTACGAGACCGGTCGCTGACCGCGCGGGCGTCGGGGAGGAACGCGTCCATTTCCTCCCCGGCGCCCGCGAGGTGCGCGGGGGAAGGTCAGGGAGCCGCCGCATAAGCTCCGCGGCGTGACGCCGTTCTCGCAGACGGTCACGACACCCGAGTGGCGCGCGGAGGCCGAGGCGTGGATCACGACGCAGCTGACCGTCGCGGGCCTCGCGGCGACCGGGGCGATCGAGCAGCGCCGCGTCCGACCGTGGTCGACGCAGCTCGTCGTGCCGACCGACGGCGGCGTGGTGTGGCTCAAGGCGAACTGCACCGCGCAGGCATTCGAGCCGCGTCTCCAGGAGCTACTCGCAGGGTTGGCGCCGGATCGCGTGGACGAGCCGCTCGCGGTGGACCAGGAACGGGCATGGATGCTGACGCGCGACCGGGGCGCGACGCTCGGCGAGAGCCGCACGCCGACGGTGGACGATTGGCGCCGCATCGTCGCGGCGTGGGCGTCGCTGCAACGCGATGTCGCCTCTCGCGGCCGCGCGGTGCTGGACGCCGGCGTTCCGGACTGCGCCCCGCCGACGGTTCCCGAGCGGCTCGATCGCATGATCATCGCGCTCTCCGCCCTGCCGGAAGACCATCCCGCCCACCTCACGGAGGATCGGGCCAGACGCCTGCACGAGGCCCGACCGCGCGTGGTCGACGCGGCGCGCGTGCTTGCAGACTCGCCGCTTCCCGTCACCCTTCAGCACGGTGACCTGCACCTCTGGAACGTCTTCGCGGTAGGCGACGAGCTGCATTTCTTCGACTTCGGCGACGCGCAGTGGGCCCACCCGCTCGAGTCTCTGTGCATCCCCTGGGCGGTCACGCACCACGACTCGACGGCGCCGTGGTACGAGCTCCTGGCCGCCTACCACGAGCCGTGGAGCGACCTCGTCACTCGCGACGAGCTGAGCGATCTCATGGCTGCCGCGGTGGTCACGCAGCCGGTCAACCGATCGTTCACCTGGTGGGAGTGCCTCGCCGAGGCGACCGGGGAGGAGTGGCGCGAGTGGGGAGAGGCGCCGGCGCGACACCTCGCAAACGTCCTCGAGCCCTGGCCGAGCTGACATGACGATCGACGACCTGGGGAGCCTTCGCGCGCTCCAGCTCGAGCGGCTGCGCGCGACGCTGGAACGCGTCTACGAGCGCGTGCCGCACTACCGTCGCGCATTCGACGAGGCCGGCGTCGTGCCCGGTGACCTCGAGACGCTCGAGGACCTCGCACGCTTCCCGTTCACGACGAAGGACGACCTCCGCGCGAACTACCCGTTCGGGCTCTTCGCGGTCCCGCGGGAGGACGTCGTTCGCATCCACGCATCGTCGGGCACGACCGGCAAGCCGACCGTGGTCGGATACACCCAGCGCGACGTCGACACCTGGGCGGAGCTCGTGTCTCGTTCCATCGAGGCGGCGGGTGGACGGCGCGGCGATCTCGTCCACATCGTCTACGGCTACGGGCTCTTCACCGGCGGGCTCGGGATGCACTACGGCGCCGAGCGGCTCGGGTGCACCGTGGTGCCGATGTCGGGCGGCATGACGGACCGCCAGGTACGCCTCATCGAGGACTTCCGGCCACGGGTCATCATGGTCACGCCCTCGTACTTCCTCGCGATCGTGGACGAGATGGAGCGACTCGGGGTCGACCCGGCGGAGACCTCCATCGAGGTCGGCGTGTTCGGCGCGGAGCCCTGGACGAACGAGATGCGACGCGAGATCGAGGAGCGCTGCGCGATGGACGCGGTCGACGTCTACGGGCTCTCGGAGGTGCTCGGCCCGGGCATCTCCGCCGAGTCGGTGGAGACGAAGGACGGGCTCCACGTCTGGGAGGACCACTTCCTCCCGGAGATCGTCGACGCCGAGACCCTCGAGGTGCTCGAGGACGGCGAGGAAGGCGAGCTCGTCCTCACGTCGCTCACGAAGGAGGCGATGCCGGTCGTCCGCTACCGCACGCGCGACCTCACGCGTCTCCTGGCGGGAACCGTGCACGCGCCACACCGGCGGATGGAGCGGGTGACGGGGCGCAGCGACGACATGATGATCGTGCGCGGCGTGAACGTGTTCCCGAGCCAGGTCGAGGAGCAGATCCTGCGCACGCCGGGGCTCGCGCCGCACTACCTGTGCGTGCTCGAGCGCCCCGGGCGCCTCGACACGCTCACGGTGAGGGTCGAAGCCGAGCCCGGCACCTGGGCGGAGGGGGCGGAGGCGCGGGGGGCGGAGCTCGCGGACCGCGTGAAGCACGCGGTGGGCGTCACGATCGAGGTTCAGGTCGTTGCGCCCGGAGCCGTCGAGCGGTCGCAGGGCAAGGCGAAGCGGATCGACGACCGGCGCTCGTAGCTCACGACGCTCGAGCGGGTCGGGTTACCGTTCTCCGCGTGCGCGTCTCCGCGAAGGTCGACTACGCGTTGCGGGCGATGCTCGAGCTCGCCGCCGCCGGCGGGCTGGTGAAGGGCGAGCAGCTCGCCACCGCCCAGGGCATACCGCAGAAGTTCCTGGAGAGCATCCTCGTCGAGCTGCGGCACGCAGAGCTCGTCACGAGCCGGCGCGGGGTCGAGGGCGGGTACGCGCTCGGGCGGCCCGCCGAGGAGGTCAGCCTCGCCGACGTGATCCGAGCGGTCGAGGGGCCGATCGCGACGGTCCGGGGCGCCCGGCCCGAGGAGGTCGAGTACGTGGGCGTCGCCGTGGGGCTCCAGCCGGTCTGGCTGGAGCTCCGGTCCGCGATGCGCGGCGTGCTCGAGGAGACCACGCTCGCCGACGTCGTCGCGCGGGCACCGGTCGCGCCGGGCCCGACGGAATCACCTCGAGCGCGCTGACGGGCCCGGCCGCGAGACATGCTGCCGCCCCGTCCGAGTGCGTCGGCGGTCAGGCGAACGTCCGCTGGCGGGCCGCGCGCACCCACACGATCTGGCGCTCCTCGAGCTCGAGCAGGTCGAGCCGCTCGCGCGTGAGTTGGGCGACGAGCGGCGTCCCGTCGGCCGCGACGAGGTCGACACGGGCGTCGAAGCCCCGCGGCGTGATCCGCTCCACGAGAGCCTCGACGGCGCCCGCCTCCGGCTCGTGGACGAACGCAAGCTCGTGGGGACGCACCCACGAGGTTCCGAGTCGGTTCGCGTCGCCGACGAAGCGCAGCACGAACTCGTTCGCCGGACGGTCGTACAGCTCGGTCGGCGAGCCGACCTGCTCGACGCGGCCGTGGTTCATGACGGCGATCTGGTCGGCGACGTCCATCGCCTCCTCCTGGTCGTGCGTGACGAAGACCGTGGTCACGTGCACCTCCACGTGCAGGCGCAGGAGCCAGTCGCGCAGCTCTGACCGTACGCGTGCGTCGAGCGCCCCGAACGGCTCGTCGAGCAGGAGCACCTGCGGCTTCGGCGCGAGCGCCCGCGCGAGCGCCATCCTCTGCCGCTGGCCGCCGGAGAGCTGCGCCGGGTAGCGCCCGCCGAGCCCTTCGAGCTGGACGAGCCGGAGAAGCTCGTCGACACGCGTCCGGATCTCGGACTTCGGCCGCCGCCGGACGGTGAGCCCGAACGCGACGTTGTCACGCACGGTCATGTGCTTGAACGCCGCGTAGTGCTGGAAGACGAACCCGACGTTCCGCTTCTGCGGGGCGAGCGCCGTCGCGTGCTCCCCCGAGAGCACGACGTCGCCCTCGTCCGCCCGCTCGAGCCCGGCGATCACGCGCAGGAGCGTCGACTTTCCGGAGCCGCTCGGGCCGAGCAGCGCCGTGAGCGAGCCACCCGGGACCTCGAGCGACACCCCGTCGAGGGCCACGAAGTCGCCGAAGCGCTTGGACACGTTCCGCACCACGATGGACATCAAGCCGTCTCCTCTCTGCGCTGGAACACGGTCATCGCGATCAGCACGAGCACGGCGAGGAGCGCCAGCACGAGGGAGATCGCGTACGCCCCGCGGAGGTCGAAGCTGTCGTAGCGCTCGTCGACGCGGAGCGTTGCGGTCTCCGTCTGCCCCTGCACGCGGCCCGAGACGATCGCGACCGCGCCGTACTCCCCGAGACAGCGCGCGGCCGTGAGCACGACGCCGTACACGATCGCCCAGCGGATCGCTGGCAGCGTGATGCGCCGCAGCGTCTGCAACCCGTTCGCGCCCAGCGTCCGTGCGGCCTGCTCCTGCTCGTCGCCGATCTCCCGGAGCGTCGGCACCACCTCGCGGCACACGAACGGAAGCGAGACGAACAGGGTCGCGAGCACCATCCCGGGGAGCGCGAACAGCACCTGGACGTCGTGCCGCTCGAGCCAGGCGCCGAACCAGCCCTCGCGGCCGTAGAGGAGAAACAGAGAGAGGCCGACGACGACGGGCGACAGCGCGAGCGGCAGGTCGACGAACGCGTTGAGGAACCCCTTTCCCGAAAAGCGGTGCCGCACGATCAACAGCCCGCAGACAACGCCGAACACGGTGTTGAGCGGCACGGCTATCGCGGTCACGACCAGGGTCAGGCGGAACGCGTGGAGCGTCTCCGGCGTCGTCAGCGCGTTCCACGCGGGCGCGACGCCGTCCTCGAACGTCCGCCCGAAGACGAGCGCGAGCGGGCCGACGAGCACTGCGACGAGGTACACGAGTGCGATCCCGCGGAGCGCGTGGCGCCCGGCGCTGCGCTCGAGCGTCGTCACGTTTCTCATGGTCGCACCGCCGCCTCGTGGCGGGTCGTGAGGCGCCTGACGGCGCCGATCCCGAGGATCACGAGGAAGGAAACGGCGAGGAGCACGACCGCGACCGCAGCTGCGCCCGCCTGGTCGCCGCTCTCGATACGCGCCAGGACGTACACCGAGGCAACCTCGGTCCGGAACGGCAGGCTGCCGGAGATGACCACGAGCGCGCCGATCTCGCCGATCGCGCGGGCGAACGCGAGCGCGACTCCCGAGAGGATCCCCGGGAGGATGTTCGGCAGCACGATCCGCCGGAATGTCGCGAGCCCCGAGGCTCCGAGAGACCGCGCGGCCTCCTCCATCTCCCGGTCGAGCTCGCGGAGCACGGGCTGGACGGTCCGAACGACGAACGGGAGCGTCACGAAGAGCAGCGCGAGCACGACGGCCGTACGCGTGAACGCGACGTCGACGCCGACGGGCGACGCCGGCCCGTAGAGGGCCAGCAGCACGAGCCCTGCGACGATCGTCGGCAGCGCGAACGGAAGGTCGATGACCGCGTCGACCAGGCGTTTGCCCCGGAACTCGTCCCGCACCAGGACCCAGGCGATCAGCGTCCCGATCAGCCCGTTGACGAGCGCCACCGCGAGCGCCGCCCCGAAGCTCAGCTGGAGCGCCGCGGTCGCCTGCGGGCTCGTCACCACCTCCCGGAAGCCCGACCATCCGTCCGCCGCAGACGCCGAGACGAGCGCTGCCATCGGAAGGGCGACGACCACGGACAGATAGCCGACGACGACGCCGAGGGAGAGAGCCGTCGCCCTCTCCCCGCGGAGGCCCTGGGCGGGCGCGCGGCTCGCGACGTCGACCGCGGTCACGCGCCGACGCCGGTGCGCTTCGCGATGCCGACCCAGAGACCCTTGTCGGGATCGAACCACCGCTTCTCGACCGCCGACCAGCCGCCGAGATACCTGTCGGTGATCCGGAAGATCCCCGGCCGCTTCGGGTACTGGTCAAGGAACTCCTGGTAGACGGAGGGAAGCACCGGGCGGAACCCGTACTGCGCGAAGATCCGTTGTGCCTGCGGACTGCGCGTGAAGCGGATGAACTTCCTCGCGAGGGTCTTGTGGTCGCTCGTCTCGACCAGCGCGATCGGCGCCTCGATGAGCAGCGTCTGCCGCGGGATGACGTACTGCAGCTTTGCGAGGCGTGCCTCGTTCTCGTACGTGACGAACACGTCGCCCCGCCCGGAGAGGAACGTGTTCGTCGCATTCCTGGCCGACGTGTCGAGCGAGACCACGTTCCGCGTCAGCTTCTCGACGAACGCGACCGCCTGTCTGTCGGTCTTGCCGAGCCGCCGCTGCGCCCCGTAGGCGGCCATCACGTTCCACTTCGCGGCTCCCGACGAGGCTGGGTTCGGCGTCACGATCTGGACGCCGGGTCTGACGAGGTCGCTCCAGCTCCTGATGTGCTCGGGGTTCCCGTCGCGCACCGCGAACACGACCACCGAGTTCGTCGCGATTCCGCCCGCGGTCTGCCTGTCCCACGTCCGGTCGACGAGGCCCGCCCTGACGAGCGCGTCGACGTCGAGACCTGTCGAGAGCTGGACGACGTCGGCGTCGAGCCCTGCGGCGACCGCCCGGGCCTGGTCTCCGGACGCGCCGTACGACTGCGTGAAGCCCACCCCGCGCCCGTCGGGCGTCTGCTGCCATGCCTTGATCACCGCCCCGAGCGCGTCGCGGGGGACCGAGTACGCGACCAGGCTGAGCGTCGTGTCGCCCGTGCGCGCCCCCGCGCCGCCCGCGGCCGCGAGCGCGATCCCCAAGACGAGCGACACCAGCGCGGCGATGGTTCGGCGAGTCATCCGATCTCCTTTCTCGACCTTGTCCACTGGAGTAATGGATATTACTAGATGATATAGCTCCTATAAGCAAACTTGGGAGTAAGAAGCGCGAGTGGCAGAGCCACCCTCGTGCAGACAGGAGCTCTACCGTCCTGGATCACGTACGGTCCTGACCGATGCTCGTACTCGGTCCAGATGCTGATCCGTGGGTGGCGGAGGCCGTCCGCCGCGCTGCCGCGCGCGTGGGCGTCGTTCTCGCACCGCGGCCGGTCGAGCGCGGAGCGTGGTGGAGGGCCGGTGTCGCGGAGTCCCTCGGGTGGGCCCGGCCCGTCGACCGGGCGCGACGAGGCTCAGGGACGCGGCTCGCGGAAGACGCGGGGCCTCGTCGTGGCTCGGCCTACGACGTCGCGCCCTCTCGGCGGAGCACGCGCGGCGCGACGCGCGCGTAGTCCAGCCCCGAGATCCACGTCAGGACCGTCGCCGCCAGCAGCACCCACCACGCGACGTCCGCGTGCCAGGCGCCGGCCGCCTGGAGTCCCGCGATCACCGCCGCGAGGGTCTGCACCCACGTCTTCAGTTTTCCGAGGTCACGGGCGCCGACCACGACGCCGCGCTCGAGCGCCGCGAGGCGGAGCCCGGAGACCGCGATCTCACGCGCGACGATGGCGGCAACCATCCACGCCGGCGCGACGCCCTCTGCGATCAGCATCACGAGCGTGGCGAGGACGAGGACCTTGTCGGCGATCGGGTCGAGCAGCGAGCCGAACGCCGACGTCTGGTTCCAGCGCCGCGCAAGCCACCCGTCGAGCTGGTCGGTCGCCATCGCGACCGCGAACACGGCGGTCGCCCAGTAGAGGTGGTCGGTGAAGTCCCAGGCGAACAGCACCACGACGACCGGCACTGCAAGCGCCCGCGCGAGAGTCAGCTGGTCGGGCAGCGTCACGGTTCGGGGAGAATACGCGGCGCATGCCTCCGTTCTCGAAGGTGCTCGTCGCGAACCGCGGCGAGATCGCGATCCGCGTCTTCCGCACGCTCCGCGAGCTCGGGATCGGGTGCGTGGGGGTCTTCTCGGACATCGACCGGCGGGCCGCGCACGTGCGGGCGGCGGACGAGGCGTACCGCCTCGGTCCGGGCCCCGCGACCGAGAGCTACCTCCGGGGCGACCTCGTCGTCGAAGCCGCGCTCCGGGCGGGGGCCGACGCGGTCCATCCCGGCTACGGCTTCCTCGCCGAGAACGCCGCGTTCGCCCGTCTGGTCGAGGAGGCGGGCCTCGTGTGGATCGGCCCGCCGCCCGAAGCGATCGAGCTGATGGGCTCGAAGACGGCCGCGAGGACGGCGATGCGCGCAGCCGGCGTTCCGATCGTTCCCGGCGCCGTCGACCCGGTCGGCTCTCCGGAACGGGTCGCCGAGCTGGGAGCGGAGCTCGGCTACCCGCTGATCGTGAAGGCGGCGGCCGGAGGCGGCGGAAAGGGGATGGAGATCGTCCGCAGCGCGCGCGACGCCGAGCGCGCGTTCGACGCCGCC
>DASSUT010000015.1:0-7296 GCA_035706725.1 Gaiella sp.
TTCCAGGTGCTGTTCGGCCCGCACAACGGCTCGACGCGCGCGACGATGTTCGTCGGCTACATCCCGCCGGGCAAGGCGCCGTGGCACTACCACCTCTACGACGAGATCGTGTGGGTGCTCCGCGGCGCGGGCCGCCTCCACGTCGGTGAGGTCGTCGAGCCGCTCGCGCCGGGCTCGGCGTTTCGCCTGCACCCGCGCGAGGTGCACATCGTCGAGAACGTGAACGAGAGCGAGGAGCTCGTGGTGCTCGGGGTCTTCACGCCCGCGGGCAGCCCGTCTGCGGCGTACCTCACGGCGGACGTCGCGGCGACCTACGCGGTCGCGGGCGCCGGCTAGGCACTCGGACGCGACCGGGCTACGATCGACGGGCCATGGGGTCGCCGGTCATCCTCGCCGTCGACCCCGACGCGGCAGCACTCGGGGCAATCGACCGAGAGCTCCGCGACCGCTACGAGCGCCACTACCATGTGATCTGCGTGGGGTCGTCGACCGAGGCGCGCGAGCACCTCGCCGCCGTCGAGGCCTCCGGCGACCCGCTCGCGCTCGTCCTCGCCGCCCAGGAGGACGGCGAGAGCACGGGGGCGTTGTTCGCAGACGCCCGACGAGCCCATCCGCACGCCAGACGCGCCCTGCTCGTCGGCTGGGGCGAGTGGGGCTACCGCGAGACGGGACATGCGATCCGCGACGCGATCGAGCACGGGCGGATCGACCACTACGTCGTCCGGCCGGCCGGGCCGCCGGACGAGCAGTTCCATCAGGCGGTCTCGACGTTCCTGCTGGAGTGGGCGGAGGAACGACGGACGGCGCCGTACGCGATCCAGATCGTCGGCGACTCGTGGTCGGGACGGGCGTACGAGCTGCGATCGGTGCTCGAGAGCTGTGCGTTCCCGCACGCCTTCTGCCTCGCGGACTCGCCCAAGGGCCGGAGCCTGCTCGGCAGCGCGCCCCCCGGCGAGCTGCCCGTCGTGATCCTGCCCGACGGCACGACGCTCACGAACCCGAGCGACGCGGAGCTCACGCGCGCCACGGGCTCGTCGGTCGAGCCGGAGGACAGCGACATCGACCTGCTGATCGTGGGCGCCGGGCCGGCGGGGTTGTCCGCGGCCGTGTACGGCGCCTCGGAGGGGTTCGTGACACTCGTCGTCGACACGGCGGGGATCGGCGGACAGGCGAGAGCGAGCTCGATGATCCGCAACTACCTCGGGTTCCCGCGTGGCATCAGCGGCGCCCTCCTCGCCCGCCAGGCGTACGAGCAGGCCTGGGTGCTCGGCGCACGCTTCGTGTTCATGCAGAGCGTGACCGCACTGCGGCGCGACGGCGACCGCTTCGCGGCCGGCCTCTCGGAGTCCGGGGAGGTCCGCGCCAGGGCGGTTCTGCTCGCGACGGGCGCGGACTATCGCCGCCTCGGGATCCCGGCCCTCGAGGCCCTCGGCGGCGCCGGCGTCTTCTACGGCGGGGCCGGCGCCGATGCGAATCGCGCAGCGGGTCAGGACGTCTACGTGCTGGGCGGCGCGAACTCCGCCGGCCAGGCGGCGCTCCATCTCGCGCGCTTCGCCCGCCGTGCCACGCTCGTGGTACGCGCGAGCTCGCTCGAGGCCGGCATGTCGCAGTACCTCGTCCGGCAGCTCCGGGCGACACCCAACGTCGACGTACGGCTCGCGACCGAGGTCGCCGGAGGCGGCGGCGACGGCTGGCTCACTCACCTCGTGCTGCGCGACCGGGAGACCGGAGGCGAGGAGACCGTCGCCGCCGACGGGTTGTTCCTCGCGATCGGCGCGAACCCGCGCACGGATTGGCTACCCGAGGCCGTCGCCCGCGACGACCAGGGGTTCGTGCTGACGGGCGCCGACGTCCCTCGAGACGGCGCCTGGCACCTCGATCGCGATCCCTTCCCGCTCGAGACGACCCTGCCCGGCGTCCTCGCGGTGGGCGACGTACGTCACGGCTCGATCAAGCGGGTCGCCTCCGCGGCCGGCGAGGGGTCGGTCGCGATTCGCGTCCTCCACCGTCTGCTCGACCCCGCGGGCGGGACGTCGGCTGCGCGGGACGCCACCGAGTCGGCGGTCTAGCGAAGCCCGAGCTCGATCTCGCGCGCGAAATGGGTCGCGGCGAGCGGCTCGCCGGTCGCCTGCTCGACCAGCAGGTCCCAGCGCACCGACTGACCGAACCGGAAGACGCGCTCGGCGAGGAACGCGCCCGCCTGCGGCCGTCCGACGAGCCCGCCTGCGTCACGCTCGAGCGCCGCGCGGAGCTGCGCTGCGACGAGGTTGCCGTACAGGTACGTGTGGTAGTAGACCGGGCTGCAGGCGACGTGGATCTTCGCGGCCCAGTCGGGCTCGTGCCGTCCCTCGGGCGGGGTCAGAAGCTGGTAGCGGGAGACGAGCTCCCACCAGGTCGTCGCGAGGTCGGCCTCGGGATCGGCGTAGAGCGCCCGCTCGAAGTTCGTCATCACGAGCACCCAGCGGGCGAACACGACCGCCTCCGCCGCGCGCCGTCGGCGAAGCCCCGCGTCGAGCCTCTCCGCCTCGGCCGCCGGCAGCCCCACGACCTCGCGGAGCCACGACGCGTCCTGCGCAAGGGTGCCCATCATGATCGCGATCGCCTCGGTGACCGTGAGGTGGGTGTCCCGGAGGAGCCAGGGCAGCGAGCGGTCGAGACCGAGGTCGAACACGCCGTGGCCGAGCTCGTGCAGCATCGTGTCGGCCCAGTACGCGTCGTGCTCGACGTTCGCGAGCACGCGCACGTCGCCCTCGCGGTCGACGTCGATGCAGAACGCATGCTGCGACTTTCCCGGTCGGGGGAAGAGGTCGCTGCGCTCGACGATCGGGGCCGTCTCGAGCCCGAGCCCGTCGTAGGTCGCCCGCGCGAGCGCGACGACGTCGGCGCCGGCGAACACGTCGCTCGTGTCCACGCTGCCGGTCACGGGCACCTCCTGGAAGAACACGTCCTCGTAGTGCCAGGGACGGAGCTCCGCGGTGACACAGCCGAAGCGGCGGGCGAGCTCGGCGTCCGTCTCCGCCTTCCACGCCGCGAACGGCGCCGCGGTGAGCGCGTCGCACTCGCGGAGCGTCGCGAAGAGGCGCTCCTCGTCCATCTCCATCGTCTCGATCGCGAGCGCGAACCAGTCACGGTAGCCGAGGCTGCGGGCTGCCTCGTTCCGCAGCCGGGCGAGCGCGCGCACGTCGTCCGCGACCGCCGCGCCGACGGTCTTCGACGCCCCCCACGCCTCCTGCCGCTCCGCGACGTCGTCGCTCTCGCGCAGGATCCGCCGGATCTCGTTGTCGTCGAGCTCGGTGCCGCGAACGACCCCTCGATGCCGTGCGAACCGCGATTCCACGGACGCCTCGAGCGTCACGATCCGATGCCGGAGTGCCTCGTCCACCTGGTTCGGGACGAGCGCGTCGTAGAGGACGTCGAGCTGACGCCGTACGAGTCCGTCCGCGCCGTTTGTCCGGGCGTCCGAGACCGCGCGGTAGAGGGCCGGGTCGGCGAGCGCGTCGGTCAGCGCGAGCTCGGCCGCCACGCGCCGGCGCTCGTTCTCCTCGGTCGCGTCGGTGTTCGCGTCCCACCAGGCGCGGGCGGCCTCCACGAAGAGCGGGCGGAGCGCCTCCTCGGCCTCCTCGAGCAGGGTCTGCGTATCGCTCACGGCGGCCCAGGGTATCTGTCTACGATCCGGCGTCGTGGGCACCGACGCGCACCGCGCCGCTGCGGCCGCCGAGGGGCCGATCCCGATCGGGGTCGTGACCGTGAGCGACAGCCGCACACCGGAGACCGACACGAACGGCATCTGGCTGCGGGAGCGCATCGAGGCCGGTGGGAACGTGGTGTCGGGCTACCGGATCGTGCACGACGAGCCGGACGAGGTTCGCGTCGCCGTGGACGCACTCGTCGAGGACGCGCGGGTCGTCGTCGTCAACGGCGGGACGGGCATCTCGAGCCGCGACACGACGTACGACACGCTCGCGTCGATGCTCGAGAAGACGCTGCCGGGCTTCGGCGAGCTCTTCCGCATGCTCAGCTTCGACCAGGTCGGCGCGGCCGCGATGCTCTCGCGCGCGACCGCCGGCACGTATCGCGGCGCGGTCGTCGTCTCGACGCCCGGCTCGCCGAAGGCCGTGCAGCTCGCGTGGGAGCGCCTCCTCGAGCCCGAGCTCGCGCACCTCGCCTGGGAGCTCGGCCGCTGACGCCTGCGGCGCCGACGCTGCCGTACGCGTGGTACGCCGACCCGGCCGTGCTGCGGGAGGAGCAGGAGCGCATCTTCTCACGCGCGTGGCAGTACGCGACGCGGGCCGACCTCGTGGCCGAGCCCGGCAGCATGTCGCCGGCGTGGGCCGGGTCGTTGCCCGTGCTCGTCGTCCGGGGCCGGGACGAAGCGCTGCGGGCGTTCGTGAACGTCTGCCGCCACCGCGGGCATCTCCTCTGCGAGGCCGACGCAAGCCGCGAGACGATTCAGTGCCCGTACCACGCGTGGACGTACGACCTCGACGGCACGCTCCGCGCGGCGCCGCGCGCCGAGCGCGAGCGCGCGTTCGACCCGGGCCCGTTGTCGCTCGTCCCGCTCTCGGTCGACACGTGGGGCCCGTTCGTGTTCGTGAGCCCCGACCGGGACGCGCCCCCGCTCGAGGAGGCACTCGGCGGGCTCCCGCGGCAGCTCGCCGAAGGTGGCCTCGAGGTGGACGCGCTGCGCTTCCACTCGCGCGCGGAGGGGGACCTCGAATGCAACTGGAAGGTCTGCGCCGAGAACTACCTCGAGTGCTACCACTGCGCGGTCGCGCATCCGAGCTTCTCGCAGGCGATCGACGTCTCCCCCGACGCGTACGACCTCCGGCACGAAGGGTCGCTGCTCTCGCAGGTCGGCTCGCCGCGCGCTGGTGGCGGAGGGATCTACGGCAGCGACGGATCGGTCGCGCGCGGCCAGTTCCACCTGCTCTTCCCCGCGACGGTGGTCAACGTGATGCCGGGGCGGCAGAACCTCTCGATCGGGCCGATCGTCCCGCGCGGACCCGAGCGTACGTACCGCTTCCTCGACTACTTCGTCGGCGAGGACGCCGACGAGAAGTGGCTCCACGACTACCTCCAACTCGACGAGCAGGTCGGCGCTGAGGACCGCGCGCTCGTCGAGTCGGTGCAGCGCGGCATCGCGAGCGGCGCGCTCGCGTCGGGCGTCCTGCTGCCGGAGTCCGAGCAGCTCATCGCCCACTTCCAGGCGATGGTGTCGGAGGCGCTCCGTGTGTCCGACTGACGTCGGACACGTGCCTCAGCCCGGGCGGACGAGGGGCTTGTAGGCGATGCGGTGCGGCTCGAGGGCCTCGGGGCCGCGCGTCTCACGCACCCAGTCGGCGTACTCGGCGTAGGAGCCCTCGAACCACGTCACCTGCGAATCGCCCTCGAACGCGAGCATGTGGGTCGCGACGCGGTCGAGGAACCAGCGGTCGTGCGAGATCACGACCGCGCAGCCGGCGAAGTCGACGAGCGCTTCCTCGAGCGCGCGCAGGGTGTCGACGTCGAGGTCGTTCGTCGGCTCGTCGAGCAGCAGCAGGTTGCCACCCGAACGCAGGAGCTTCGCGAGGTGCACGCGGTTCCGCTCGCCACCGGAGAGGTCCTTGACGAGCTTCTGCTGGTCGCCGCCGCGGAAGTTGAACCAGGAGACGTACTGCCGGGAATTCACCTCGCGCTTCCCGAGCTGGATCGTGTCCTGGTTCCCCGAGATCTCCTTCCAGACCGTGTTCCCGCCCTCGAGCGACGAGCGCGACTGGTCGACGTACGCGAGCTCGACGGTCTCGCCGACCTCGAGCGACCCGGAGTCGGGCTCCTCCTCCCCGGCGATCATGCGGAACAGCGTCGTCTTGCCCGCGCCGTTCGGGCCGATCACGCCCACGATCCCGCCGGGAGGCAGGTCGAAGGTGAGGTCTTCCACCAGGAGCCGGTCGCCGAAGCCCTTCTGCACGTGGTCGGCGCGGACGACCACGTCGCCGAGCCGCGGGCCGGCGGGGATGTGGATCTCGACCGCGTCGAGCCGCGTCGCCTGGTCCTCGGCCAGGAGCTTCTCGTACGCGGCGAGGCGGGCCTTCGACTTCGCGTGGCGCGCGGTCGGGCTCATCCGCACCCACTCGAGCTCGCGCTGGAGCGTGCGGCGGCGAGCGCCGCTCTGCTTCTCCTCCGTCGCGAGCCGCGCCTCCTTCTGCTCGAGCCACGACGAGTAGTTGCCCTGGAACGGGATCCCGCGACCACGATCGAGCTCGAGGATCCAGCCGGCGACGTTGTCCAGGAAGTAGCGGTCGTGCGTGACCGCGATCACCGTGCCGCGGTAGCTCTCGAGGTGCCGCTCGAGCCAGGCGACCGACTCCGCGTCCAAGTGGTTCGTCGGCTCGTCCAGGAGCAGCAGGTCGGGCGCGGAGAGCAGCAGGCGGCACAGCGCGACGCGGCGCCGCTCGCCGCCGGAGAGCGTCGTGACGTCGCGGTCACCCTCGGGGAGGCGGAGTGCGTCCATGGCGCGGTCGAGGGTCTGGTCGAGGCTCCAGGCGTCCGCGCGGTCGATCCGCTCCTGCACGAACGCCTGCTCGGAGAGGAGCGCGTCGAAGTCCGCGTCGGGCTCCGCGAACGCGGCCGAGATCGCCTCGAAGCGGTCGAGCAGGTCGCGCAGGTCGCGGACGCCGTCCTCCACGTTGCCGCGCACGTCCTTCGCGGGATCGAGCTCCGGCTCCTGCGGGAGAAGGCCGACGCTCGCCTTGGGGTCGAGCTCCGCGACGCCGGACGACGGCTCCTCGAGGCCCGCCATGATCCGGAGCAGCGTCGACTTCCCGGCGCCGTTCGGGCCGAGCACCCCGATCTTCGCCCCGTGGAGAAACGAGAGCGAGATGTTCGCGAGCACCTGCCGGTCGGGGCCGTAGAACTTGTCGGCCCGATACATGGTGTAGATCACGTCGCTCGACATCGGCGGTCCAGGCTAGCGATCGGCGGCCGCCCGGCTTCACCCGGGTGAATCCGAACGCGCCCGTTTCCGCGCGACGAGCGCCGTCGTAGCGTGGAGGCATGCCGACCGGGCCACACGAGCTCCCTTGCGCGGCGCTCGCCGACCGACGTAGGGTCGGCCCGTCAACCCGACGAAGGGAGACCTGACGTGCTAGCCGCGGACTACCCGTTCCTCGACGTCTTCTGGACGATGATC
Organism: Gaiella sp.; assembly: GCA_035706725.1. Taxonomy (GTDB): domain Bacteria; phylum Actinomycetota; class Thermoleophilia; order Gaiellales; family Gaiellaceae; genus Gaiella. The sequence goes on from DASSUT010000015.1 coordinate 7,169, forward strand.
GTGTTCTTCCTCTGGATCATGTGGTTCTGGCTCCTGATCACGGTCTTCGCGGACATCTTCCGCAGGCACGACCTCTCGGGTTGGGGCAAGACCGGGTGGCTGATCTTCACGATCTTCCTGCCGTTCCT
>DASSUT010000016.1:0-11976 GCA_035706725.1 Gaiella sp.
CTGGTGGGCGCCCAGGACGTCGTCGCCGCGCTCGAGCGCGAGCTCGGAGTCCACGTCGGCGAGACCGCCGAGGACGGCAGCGTCACGCTGCGCACCGTCGAGTGCCTCGGCGGCTGCGGCTGGGCCACCGTCGTGGCGGTCGACAACCACCACCGGCTTCGTGTCCGCGCGGCCGACGTGCCGGAGATCGCGAAGGAGCTCCGTGGCGACGGCTGAGATCGTCTTCGCGGGAACGGACGGCGGCGCGGTCACGGACCTCGACGACTACGAGGCGCGCGGGGGCCTCGCGGCGCTCCGCCGCGCGCTCGGGATGACGCCCGACGAGATCGTCGCCGAGCTCGACGCGTCCAATCTCCGCGGACGCGGCGGCGCGTTCTTCCCGACGGGCCGCAAGTGGAGCTTCGTCCCGAAGCCCGAGCAGAACCCGCGGCCGCACTACCTCGTCGTGAACGCCGACGAGTCGGAGCCGGGGACGTTCAAGGACCGCGAGATCATGCTCCGCGTCCCGTTCCGCTTCCTCGAGGGCTGCCTGATCGCCGCGCGCGGGATCGAGTCGAAGCACGTGTTCGTCTACATCCGCGGCGAGTACCTCCGCGAGTTCGAGGTGCTGGTCTCGGCGCTCGAGCAGATGAAGGCGCGCGCGCTGCTCGGCGACGTCACGATCGTGATCCACCGCGGGGCCGGGGCGTACATCTGCGGCGAGGAGACCGCGCTGCTCGAGTCGCTCGAGGGCGAGCGCGGGCAGCCGCGCACGAAGCCGCCCTTCCCCGCGATCGCCGGCCTGTACGCGTCGCCGACCGCCGTGAACAACGTCGAGTCGATCACCACCGTCACGCCGATCATCGAGATGGGCGGGGCGGAGTACGCGAAGATCGGCCCCGAGAGCTCGACCGGCACCCGGGTGTTCTCGCTCTCCGGCAACGTCGTGCGACCGGGGAACTACGAGCTGCCGCACGGCTTCCCGCTCAAAGACCTGATCCACGACGTCGGCGGCGGCATCCCGGACGGCCGTCCGCTCAAGGCCGTGATCCCCGGCGGCTCCTCCACGCCCGTGCTCACCGCGGCCGAGGCCGAGCAGGTCACGCTCGACTTCGACTCGCTCGTGCAGGCGGGCACGATGATCGGGTCGGCCGCAGTAATCGTGATGGACGACCGCTGCTGCATGGTGCAGCTCGGCGTCCGCGTCTCGCAGTTCTACGAGCACGAGTCGTGCGGCAAGTGCACACCGTGCCGGGTGGGCACCCGCTGGCTCACGCAGATCCTCAAGAAGATCGAGTCCGGGCACGGCACACACGCCGATCTCGACCTGCTGCTCGACGTCGGCGACCACGTCAACGGAACCTGCCTCTGCCCGCTGGGCGACTCCGACGCGATCGCTGTCGCGAGCTACGTCGCGAAGTTCCGCGACGAGTTCCTCGCCCACATCGAGGAGGGAGGCTGCCCCTTCGGCGGCGCCTCGTCGCTCGAGGGCATCGTCGCGCCGACCGACGTCCACGATGCCCATGTCGGGCCGGCGGAGATCCACCGTCCGCTCGAGGTGGTCGCATGACCGACCTCGTAAAGGTGACGATCGACGACCGCGAGGTCGAGGTCGCGAAGGGCACGGGGCTCGTCGAGACCGCGGAGGCGGCGGGGATCGAGATCCCGGTGTTCTGCTACGAGCCTCGCCTGGGGCCGGCCGTGGGCGCCTGCCGCATGTGCCTCGTCGAGGTCGAGGGGCTGCCGAAGCTCCAGGCAGGATGCACGTTGGTCGCGCAGGACGGGATGGTCGTGCACACCGCCGCCACGTCCGCGCGCGCCGCAGAGGGGCAGAAGGGAACGCTCGAGTTCATCCTCGTCAACCACCCGCTCGACTGCCCGGTCTGCGACAAGGGCGGCGAATGCCCGCTGCAGGACCTGACGTTCCGCTACGGGCCCGGCTCGACGCGGATGACGTTCTCGAAGCTGACGTTCGACAAGCCGATTCCGGTCTCGCCGCTGATCGCGCTCGACCGCGAGCGCTGCATCCTCTGCTACCGCTGCACGCGGTTCTCGAGCGACGTCGCCGAGGACGGCCAGCTGATCGCGCAGAACCGGGGCGCGTATACGCAGATCGCAACGTTCGCGGACGACGCCTATCGCGCACCGTTCTCGGGCAACGTGATCGAGCTCTGTCCCGTGGGCGCCCTCACGTCGACCCTGTACCGCTTCGAGGCGAGGCCCTGGGAGATCCAGGACGTACCCACGGTGTGCGGCCTCTGCCCGGTCGGCTGCAACATCCGGGCGACGACGCGCGAGGGGGACGTCAAGCGCGTGCAGTCCCGCAACCACCCGGAAGTCGACGGCGGGTGGCTGTGCGACAAGGGCCGGTTCGCGTTCCCGCATCTCTCCTCGCAGGACCGCGTGCTCGAGCCGCTCGCCCGGGGGCCACGTGGCCTCGAGCCGGTGAGCTGGGACGACGCGCTCGCCCGGGCGGAGCGGCTCCTGCGCGACGCGGGGACGGAGACGGTCACCGTGCTCAGCGGCTCGGAGACGACTGAGATCGCCTACGGGCTCGGCGTCCTCCTCAGGCGTGGGCTCGGTGCGCACTCGGCGGTGCTGCACGAGTCGACCTCGGCCGCGCTCGATGCGTTCAGGGCGCCGCTGTCGACGATCGGCGCCGCGGAGCTCGTGGTGGTCGTGGGCGACGACGACGTCGTCGACCGCGCTCCGGCCGTCGACCTCTGGATTCGACGCGCGCGGCGGAACGGCGCCGACGTGGTGACGATCGGCGCGCGCGGCTCGGTCGCCGCTCCCGCAGGTGAGACGGCCGCCGCGCTCGAGAGGCTTCTCGGCCCGAACGACGCGCTCGGGCAACGGCTGCGCGCCGCGGAGCGCGCGGTGCTCGTCTGGTCGGGGGCGGGCGGCGGCGGCGGCGCGCGGCTCGCCGAAGCCGCGCACGCTCTCGGCTTCGCGGACAAGCCGGGCTGCGCCGCGTTCCACCTGCCCGCCACCCCGAACGCCCGCGCTGCGGGCGAGGCATGGGCTGCCGCGGCGGACGAGGACGAGGTGGAGCCGGAGCGCATCGGCCTGCTCGTCGTGTCCGGCGACGAGGCCGCCTCCGACCCCGGTGTGCGGGCGCTCGCCGAACGGGCCGAGCACGTGCTTGCGATCTCGATGTTCTCGTCGCTCGCCTCGGGGTGGGCCGACCTCGTGCTGCCCGCCACCGGCGCACTCGAGCGCGAGGGCACCGCGATGAACGTCGAGGGTCGCGTCCAACGGCTCCGGCGGGCCGTGATCCCCCCCGTTCCGGACGAGCTCGCGTGGCTGTCGAAGCTCGCCGGCCGGCTCGGCGTCGAGCTGTCGCCCTATCCCGAGGTCGTGTTCGAGGAGCTGTCCGCGCGGATCTACGGCGGGCTCGGGCTCGGCGAGCTGGGCGAGCACGCTGCGCTTCCCCGGCGCACGGCGTACGAGCCGCCTGAGCCCGCCACCCGGTCCCCGGCACGTTCGGCGGAGCCGAACGTGCCCGACCAGCACTTCGTCGGAACACTGCGGCTTCTCCGCTATCGGCCGTTGTTCTCCGGCCCGCAGGTGGAGCGCGTCGAGGAGCTCCAGTTCCAGCGCCCCCAGAAGGAGGTCGCGCTCTCCACGCCGGACGCCGCGCGGCGCGGCATCGCGACGGGCGACATGGTCGCGCTCCGCTCGAACGGCAGCTCGGTCGAGTTGCGTGCGCGCGTCGACCGCAGGCTCGTCGAGGGCGTCGTGCGGGTCGCCGACGAGCACGCCGCCGACCTGCATCTCGACGTGGAGGTCGTGAAGGCGTGAGCGCGCTGTTCCTCGCGAGCGGCGCGAACGGCGAGCCCTGGTGGATCGCGCTGATCAAGGCCTTCGTCGTCATCAACCTCGTCCTGTTCGGCTTCGCCTACCTGACGCTGATCGAGCGAAAGGTGATGGGGCGGATGCAGGTCCGCTATGGGCCGAACCGGGCGGGGCCCTTCGGGACGCTGCAGCCGATCGCCGACCTCGTGAAGCTCATTCGGAAGGAGAGCTTCTTCCCGGCCCAGGCGGTCGATGTCCTGTACATCCTGTCGCCGTTCCTCGCGGCGTTCACCGCGCTGACGACGTTCTCGGTGATCCCCTGGGGCCCCGGCTGGGTGATCGGCGGCTATCAGGTGAACGGCTATGTCGCCGACGTTCCGATCGCGCTGCTCCTCGTGTTCGCGCTCGGCTCGATCGGGGTCTACGGCTTCATCGTCGGGGGCTGGGCGTCGAACTCGAAGTACTCGCTGCTCGGCTCGATGCGTACCTGCGCGCAGCTCGTCTCGTACGAGGTGTCGCTCGCGCTCTCGGTGCTCGGGGTCGTGGTGATGGCGAAGTCGCTCTCGCTCGTGGACGTGGTCGCCGCCCAGGACGCCGAGGTCTGGTACGTGATCCCGCAGTTCGTGGGGTTCCTGGTGTTCATCGTCGCGGGGACGGCGGAGACCTCGCGAGCGCCGTTCGATCTGCCGGAGGCGGAGCAGGAGCTCGTGGCGGGCTACCACACCGAGTACGGCGGCATGCGGTTCGGGCTGTACTCGATGTCCGAATACATCAACCTGATCACGCTCTCGGGGCTCGCGGTGACGCTGTTCCTCGGTGGCTGGCACGGGCCGTGGCTGCCCGGAATCGTCTGGTTCCTGCTCAAGCTCGCGGTGCTGCTGTTCCTGTTCATCTGGATACGGACGACGCTCCCCCGACTTCGCTACGACCAGCTGATGCGCTTCGGCTGGAAGGTGCTCTTGCCCGTCGCGACGCTGAACGCCGTGGTTACGGCACTTCTGGTGGTCGCTCTATGAGCACCCGCCAGAAGTGCCGGGTGAATACCCTCCGCGCGATGCCCACCGGTGTTCTTCCATCCAGCTCAGCGCCGACCGAAGGGAGGCGCTGAGCTTGCAGCCGTTCGGGACGCTCAAGGGCTTCGGGGTCACGTTCAAGCACATCTTCAAGCAGCCGATCACGCAGCAGTACCCGGAGTACAAGCGGCCGGTGTACCCGCGGTTCCGGGGACGCCACCGGCTGCACCGCCACGCGAACGGGCTCGAGAAGTGCGTCGGCTGCTCGCTCTGCGCCGCCGCCTGCCCCGCGGACTGCATTCGCGTGGTCGCGGCGGAGAACACCGCCGAGCACCGCGTGTCCGCGGGCGAGCGCTACGCGCGGATCTACGAGATCAACCTCTCGCGGTGCATCTTCTGCGGCTACTGCGAGCTCGCCTGCCCGTTCGACGCGATCACGCTCGGCAACGAGTTCGAGCTCTCCGAGTACTCGCGCGACGACCTGATCTACACGAAGGACATGCTCCTCGCGGAGCCGATCAAGCGCGTCCCGGTGCAGGATCCCGTGCTGTACGACACCCCGATCCCCGCCTACAAGCGCGAGTCGTAGTGGGCAACGTCATCGTCTGGATCGTCTGGCTCGTCGCCGCCGCGGCCTGCATCGGCACGGGGCTCCGCGTCGTGACCGCGTCGAACCCGTTCTCCTCCGCGCTCTCGCTGATCGGGAACCTCGCGTCGCTCGCGGTGCTGTACCTGCTCGCGTCGGGCGAGTTCGTCGCCGCCGCGCAGGTGCTCGTCTACGCCGGTGCGGTGATGGTGATGTTCCTGTTCGTGATCGCCTACCTGGGCGGCCGCGCGGACGCGCCTTGGGCGGGCGGGACGCGCCTGATCCAGGTGTCCTCGGTCATCGCCGCGGTGGCGCTGCTCGCGGTCACGCTCGTCGCCCTCATGCTCGAGGCAAGCGACCAGCTCTCGAACGAGGCGCAGGTCTCGCGCGCGTTCGGCTCGCCGGCCGCGATCGGCCAGCTGTTCCTCACCGACCACCTGCTCGCCTTCGAGATCACCTCGATCGTGCTGCTCATCGCCGCGATCGGCGGCGTCGTGCTCGGGATGCGGGAAAGCGGCGTGGATGCCAGCCTGAAGCCTGCCACCCACGCTGCCTCTTCCGACCGGGTCCTGGGGAAGGACGCGCAGTGAGCGGGCCCGGGATTCCGTGGTATCTCGCGGTCTCCGCGATCCTGTTCGCGACGGGCGTCGCCGGCGTGCTGCTCCGGCGCAGCCCGCTCATCGTGCTGCTCTCGCTCGAGATCATGCTGAACGCCGCGAACCTCGCCTTCGTCGGCTTCTCGCGGTTGCACGGAGAGATGGACGGGCAGATATTCGCGCTCACGGTGATGGCGGTCGCCGCCGCGGAGGTGTGCGTGGGGCTCGGGCTGATCGTCGCGATGGCGCGCCGGCGGCTGCCGCTCGACGTCGACGTCTTCTCGGAGCTCAAGGGCTAGAGACTTGAGGTCGTTCGCGTGATCTTCGGCGGCTGGCTCTGCCTCCTCGCACCGCTCGCCGGCTTCCTCGCGATCCTGCTCGCAGGGACGAGGATCACGCGCCGCCAGGCGGGGATCCTCTCCACGGCCTCGGTGTTCGTCGGGTTCGCAGGCGCGGTGATCGCGTTCGTCGACATGCTCGGCCGCGACACCGCCGACCGCAGCGAGGTGACGACCGCCTGGACGTGGCTCCAGGCCGGCGAGTTCAAGGTCAGCCTCGACCTGCTCGTCGACCCGCTCTCGGTCGTGATGATGCTCGTCGTCAGCGGGATCGGCGGGCTGATCATCCTCTACTCGAACGGCTACATGAAGGGGAACGACGAGGAGCGACGCTACTTCGCGTACATGGCGTTCTTCGTGTTCTCGATGCTGCTCCTCGTCGAGAGCGCCAACCTGCTGCTCCTGCTGGCCGGCTGGGGGCTGGTCGGCCTCGCGTCGTACCTCCTGATCGCGTTCGACCACCACCGGCCCGCCGCGGTCACCGCCGGGAAGAAGGCGTTCCTGATGAACGCGGTCGGCGACGCGACCATGGCGCTCGGGCTCTTCCTCGCGATCGCCAAGACCGGAAGCCTCGACTTCGGGCCCGTGTTCCAGGCGGCGTCCTCGGGTGAGCTGTCCGACACGGTGGTCACGTTGATCGCGCTCGGGCTCCTCGGCGGCGCGCTCGCGAAGTCGGCGCAGATCCCACTCCACACCTGGCTGCCGGACGCGATGGAAGGCCCGACCCCCGTGTCCGCGCTGATCCACGCGGCGACGATGGTGACCGCCGGCGTCTACCTGATCTGCCGCGCGCACCCGATTTTCGAGGCGGCGTCCGCCGTCCAGCACCTCGCGGCGCTGCTCGGCCTCGCGACGCTGCTCGTCGCCGGCGTCGTCGCGCTCGTGCAGTGGGACATCAAGCGGGTGATCGCTTACTCGACGATGAGCCAGATCGGCTACATGTTCGTCGGCGCCGGGATCGGCGCCTACGGGTTCGCGATGTTCCACCTCGTGACCCATGCGTTCTTCAAGGGGCTCTTGTTCCTCGCAGCCGGGCTCGTGATCCACCGGCTCTCGGGGGAGCAGGACATGCGCCAGATGGGCGGCCTGCGCCGCTCCATGCCGCTCACGCACTTGACGTTCCTGGTCGGCACGCTGGCGCTCGTCGCGATCATTCCGTTCGCCGGGTTCTGGTCGAAGGACGCGATCATCGCGTCCTCGTTCGCACTGGGCGGCGCGCTCGGCTGGGTGCTCTACATCGGCTGCCTGATCGGCTCGCTGCTGACCGGCCTCTACTCGTTCCGCATGTACTTCTACGTCTTCCACGGCGAGCCGTCGGCGAAGGTGGAGGCTGCCGCCCACGGCGAGGAGGCCCACCACGGCGAGGGTGACCTTTCGATGACCGTGCCCGTCGTAGTGCTGGCGATCGGGGCGACCTTCATCGGTCTCCTCCAGATCCCGGGCGTCTGGGAGCCGTTCGCAGAGTTCCTGGAGGACGTGGTGCCACCGCTCGTGACCCCGTCCACCGGCCAGGAGTGGCTGTCGAGCATGATCTCGCTGGCGCTCGCGACGTTCGGCTCGTACGTCGCCTGGAGGGCGTTCCGCGCCGGGCGGGAGCTCGTGTCCGCGGGCCCGATCAGAACGCTCCTCGAGCACAAGTTCTGGTTCGACGACCTCTACGACGCGGTGTTCTGCCGCCCGGCGCAGATGGTGGCCGCGCTGCTGCGGGAGCAGATCGAGCAGCCCCTGGTACAGGGCGGGCTCGACGAGGTCGCCGACGGAACGATCGAGGCCGCCTCCGTCGCAGGCCGCGCCGAGAGCGGCCTCCTGCGTACCTACGCGCTCGCGTTCGCCGTCGCGGTGTCGATTCTCGCCCTCGTCTTCCTCGTGGTGCGATGACCCCGCAGCGCGAGCAGATCACGCCTCTGGCAGCTCGTGGCGCCGAAGGCAGGACGAGATGCTGACCACGCTCCTCATCGCGGTCCCCCTCGTCGCCGCCGTGGTCGTGTGGATCCTGCCGCTCTCGAGCGAGTCCACCTCGGGTCTCGCGCTGCTCGCCGTCCTCGCGGAAGTCGGGCTGTGGGTGGGCGGCGCCCGCAACTTCGACTTCTCGAGCCAGACTCAGCAGTACTCGGCGAGCCGCGAGTGGTTCTCGGACCTCGGGATCTCGTACTCGGTCGGCCTGTACGGCTTCCAGTACTGGCTGGTCGGGTTGACGATCGTCGTCGGCGCGGCGGCGATCGGATACGCGATCTGGGCCGGACGCGAGCGGCCGCGGGCGTACTACGGCCTGATGCTCTTCCTCGTCGGGTCGCTCGTCGGCATGTTCTCCTCCCAGGATCTGCTGCTCTTCTACGTCTTCTTCGAGGCGATGCTGATCCCGATCTACGTGCTGATCGGGGTGTGGGGCGGGCCGCGACGGCTGAAGGCGACGGTCACGTTCGTGCTCTACACGATGCTCGGCTCGATGCTGATGCTCGCGTCGGTGGTCGCGTTCGGGATCACACAGGGGACGTTCGAGCTCTCGGAGATCGGCACGAGCTCGAACGACTGGATCTTCCTCGGCTTCCTCGCTGCGTTCTTCGTCAAGTCGCCGATCCTGCCGTTCCACGGCTGGCTCCGGATCACGTACACGGAGGCGCCACCCGAGCTGTCGGCGATCCTCTCCGGCGTCGTCCCGAAGGCAGCGGTCTTCGGGCTCGTCTGGATCGTGTTGCCGCACTTCCCCGGGCCGGTCGACGACTTTCGCGGGCTCGTGCTCGTGCTCGCGGCCGCGACGCTGGTCTACGGCTCCCTCCTCGCCTTCCGCCAGCCCGACATCCGCGGTGTCGTCGCCTACTCGTCGATGGCGCAGATGGGGCTGATCATGTTCGGCATCTTCGCGGTCAACGACCTGGGGCTCGACGGCGCGATCCTGCACTCGGTCAACCACGGGCTCGTCTCGGCCGGCTTCTTCCTGCTCGCGGGGATCATCGAGACCCGTGCGGGGACCGGCGAGTTCGCGCGGCTCGGCGGTCTCGCAAAGGGTCGTCCGGCGCTCGCGAGCATCGTGCTGATGCTCGGGATGTTCACGCTGGCCGTTCCGGGCTCGACGAACTTCGCGGGTGAGTTCGCGATCCTCGCCGGGGTGTTCGACCGCGGTTGGGGCTACGCGGCGGTCGGCGCGGCAGGGATGGTGCTCGCCGCGATGTACGCCCTCCGTCTGATCTCCGCGATCCTGCACGACCGGCGCGGGAGCGGCGGAACGGACACCGGCGACCTCGTCGGCGGCGAGCTCGTGCTCGTGATCCCGCTGGTCGCGATCCTCGCCGTCCTCTCTGCGTATCCCGCGCTGATCAGCGAGCGCTCGTTCCCGCTCGACCAGCCGTCGTCGTTCATCAGCGCGCAGGAGACGCCGTCGGGATGATCTCGACGCCGCACGTCGACTGGTTCGCGCTCGCGCCGACGCTCTCGCTGCTCGGCGCGTCCGGTATCGCGCTGCTCGGTGCGGTGCTCGTCCCGCGGGCCTCCGTACGCGCCTTCTCGGTCGCGGTCACGGGAGCCGGATTCGTCGTCTCGGCGGTGTTCGCGGCGGTCCTCTTCGATCGCTCCGCCGATCCCACGCTTCTCCTCTCCGAGTCGATGACACGCGACCGGCTCGGCGCGTTCGCCGCGCTCCTGCTCGCGCTGGTCGGGCTCGCGGTGGTGCTCGCCTCGTGGGGCGACCGTCGCCGCGACCATGTGGGCGAGTACTACGCCCTCCTCGCCGCGTCGGCCGCGGGCATGGTCTTCTTCGTCTCGACCTCGAGCCTGATGACGATGTTCCTCGCGCTCGAATGGCTGTCGATCTCGCTCTACGTCCTCTGCTCGCTCGACACGCACCGGCGGGAGTCCCTCGAGGCGGGCCTCAAGTACCTCATCATCGGAAGCTTCAGCTCGGGCATCCTGCTGTTCGGTTGCGCCCTCGTCTACGGCGCGACGGGTGAGCTCGGGTTCGACGCGATCCGGGAGGCGACCGGCGCGGACAACCCGATGTTCGTCACCGGGATGGCGATGATCCTCGCAGGCCTCGCGTTCAAGGTCTCCGCAGCGCCGTTCCACATGTGGACGCCGGACGTCTACCAGGGCGCCCCGACCTCGGTGACGGCGTTCATGGCCACCGCGACGAAGCTCTCGGCGCTCGTCGTCACCTATCGGATCCTCGTCACCGCGTTCCCCGAGCAGGCTGAGATCTGGTCGGTCGCCGTCGCGGTGATCGCCGTCTGCTCGCTTGCGATCGGCAACCTCGCCGCGATCGCGCAGAAGGACGTCAAGCGGATGCTCGCCTACTCGTCCATCTCACACGCCGGGTTCCTGCTGATCGCCGTGGCGGCCAACTCCGAGGATGGCGCAACGTCGCTTCTCTACTACCTGATCCCGTACGTCGCGGCGACGGCCGGCGCGTTCGTGGTCGTCGCCGCAAGAGAGCGCGAGCTCGGCCGTGCCGTCACGGTCGAGTCGCTCGAGGGGCTCGGCTGGGAGCGGCCGTTCCTCGGCGTCGGCATGTGGGTGTTCATGCTCAGCCTTGCCGGCTTTCCGCTCACCGGCGGGTTCCTCGGGAAGCTGTTCGTGTTTTCCGCGATCTACGAGGCAGGGTGGTGGTGGCTCGTGGTGATCGGCGTGCTCGCGACGGCCCTTTCGCTCGCGTACTACCTCTGGATCGTGCGCGCCCTCTACATGCGGCCGGGGACGGTCGCTCCCGGGACGGTCGTGGCGGCAGGCGGCTCGCCGCCGCGCGACCTCGCGCTCGAGACCGCCGTCGCGGCGGGGATCGTGGTCACGATCGGCTCGTTCTTCTTCGTCCAGCCGCTCGTCGACCTCGCTCGCGACGCGGCGGCCTCGCTGCCGCTCTGAGCCCGCGGGCCGCCGGGCGACCGGCTCGGCCACTGCGCTGCAGTCCTGGTCGCCAGGTGTACGCTCGGCTGCATGGCTACCACACTCACCTGGCTCGGCCACGCGGCGTTCCGGCTCGACACCGAGGCCGGCACGCGCGTCTACGTGGACCCCTTCCTCACGGGCAACCCGAAGTGCCCGGAGAGCGAGCAGAAGCCCGAGCGGTGCGACCTCGTCGTGCTCACGCACGGGCACGGCGACCACCTCGGCGACACCGTCGACCTTGCGAAGCGCTTCGAGTGCCCGGTCGTCGCACCGGTGGAGCTGCGCGACTGGCTCACGGACGTGCACGGGCTGCCCGAGGCGAACGAGCAGTCGCCGAACAAGGGCGGCACGGTCTCGTTTGCGGGCGTCCGGCTCACGCTGACCGACGCGAACCACTCGTCGAGCAACTGGCAAGAGGGGAAGATCGTCTACACGGGCGAGCCCACGGGGATCGTTATCCGGCAGGACGGGGCGCCGACGATCTACTTCGCTGGCGACACGAACGTCTTCGGCGACATGGCGATCATCCGCCGCCTGTACGCGCCGGACGTCGCGGTGCTGCCGATCGGCGACCACTACACGATGGGGCCGCGCGAGGCGGCGCTCGCCCTGGAGCTGCTCGGCGTGCGCCGCTGCGTGCCGAGCCACTACGGCACCTTCCCGCTGCTGACCGGCACGCCGGATCAGCTGAAGGAACACCTGCAGGGGAGCGGGATTGAAGTGCTCGAGCTCAAACCGGGCGAAACGGCGGAATAGATCTGGAGATCTGGTGATGTGGAGATCTGGAGATC
>DASSUT010000017.1:0-18972 GCA_035706725.1 Gaiella sp.
ACGAACACGACGTCCGGCCGGTTCTTCTGGTCGAACAGCCGGTTCAGGTACTGCGGGAACGCGTAGAACTTGACGTCGACGTCGAGCCCGATCGAGCGCCAGGACTGCGCCGCGAGCTCGATCAGCTCACGGTCCTTGAGCCAGCGGCCCGACTCGCCGACGATGCTGACCTTCTTCCCCGTGGCGCCGGCCTGCTGGACGAGCTGCTTCGCCTTCGCCACGTCGTACGGGTAGGCCTTCGTCTTCGGGTCGAAGCCGAACGCCGACGGGCTGAGCAGCTGCCCCGCGTCGACGGTCGCGTAGCCGAGGAACAGCTTCGACGCGATCGCGTTCTTGTCGAGCGCGTAGTTCATCGCCTGGCGGACCTTGACGTTTGCGGTCGTCTGCGAGCCCGGGCGCGCGTTGAGGATGAAGATCGGATGCTCGGTGCTCCTGACCGCGATCGCCTTGGGCGCCCGCTTCGCGTCCTCGGGGATGAGGTTCGTGATGAGGTTGAAGTTCCCCGCGGCGAGGCCGGCGACCTGCGTCGACCCCTCGGGCACGAACTTGTACGTCACGCTCTGGATCGACGGCTTCGGCGAGCCCCAGTAGTTCGGGTTCGCGGTCAGCGTGATGTGGTCGCCGCGGGACCACTCCGAGAAGACGTACGGGCCTGTCCCGACGGGCTTCGAGGCGAAGTCGGAGATGCTCTGCCACTTCGCGGGGATCATCCGGAGCCAGTACATCCGCGAGGGCAGGATCGGGTCGGTGCCCTTCGTCAGGATGTCGACGGTCATGTTGTTGACCTTCTTCGCTCCCTTCAACGACCCGAGATATCCGACCTGCTCGGAGTTCGCCTTCGGGTCGAGGACGTGCTTCACGCTCGCCACGACGGAGTCCGCGTTGAACGGCTCACCGTCCGTGAACTTGACCCCGGGGCGGAGCTTGAACCGCCACGCGGACGGGGAGACCCGCTTCGGAGCTGCGATCGCGAGCTTTGGATAGAGGCGCTTGCCATCGGGCGTGCGCCCCATGAGCGTCTCGAAGATGCTCTGCGTCACGGCCCGCTCGTTTCCGTCGTCCCGCACCAGCGGATCGAGCGTCGACGGCTCCCCGCCGATCGCGATCGTGACCGAGCCAGACGATGCGCTGCTGCCGGCAAAGCTCGTCGCGGCGAGCATCGCGGCCGCAAGCGCCGCGATCACGCCGACTACGAGTGCCACAGCGCGATGACTTCTCATCATTCCTCTCCTCTCGAGGGCGCCTCCCACACGGTCCGAGTCAGACGACGAACGGACGCCGTGGGTTGGCGTTGCGTTCCACGCGCGGCACAGCGATGCGCTCCAAACCTCACGCTTCCGACCGCCGCTAGGACGTGGCCCGACACGGTAGGGGAGTTATCTTAACGTCTAGAGACTTTGGGTCAAGGTCGGGACAACTCGAATCGTCGACGCGTCGTCGTCGCGATGGCCGGGGCGGGAAGCTTCGCCTACGGCATCCGCCTGCTCGAGACCCTCCGGGGCGGCCCGCTCGAGACGCACCTCGTGCTGACGCCCGAAGCCGAGCAGGCTCTCGGCGACGCGCTCGACGGCGTGCGCGCGCTCGCCGACCACTGCTACGCGCACGGGAACCAGGCGGCGCGCATCTCGAGCGGGTCGTTCCTGACGGTGGGCATGATCGTGGCCCCGTGTGACAGGCGCTCGCTCGCCGCCATCGCGATGGGGCTCGCCACGAACCTCGTCTACCGCTCCGCGGACGTCACGCTCAAGGAGCAACGGCCACTCGTCCTCGGGCTCTCCGAGGGGCCGACGAGCGCCGTCGACCGGGAGAACGTCGACCGCGCGCTTCGCGTTCCGGGGTTGAGCATCGTGCCGCTCGCCGACGCGCCCGAGACCGCGGTCGCGACGCTCCTCGATCAGTTGAGCGCCGGCCGCGACTGAGTGCGGCGCTCACGGCGCCCGACCAGCAGGAGCGACGACGGAATCGCGACCGCGGCGACGACGACGGTGGCCCGCAGGCCCACGAGCTCGGCGCCGGCGCCGAGAAGCAGGGCGGTCAACGAGGCGATCCCGATCTGTGCCGCCCGGAAGGCGCCGAGGAGCTCGGCGCGAGACTCGAGCCGCTCGAGCGCGAGGACGTTCGCCAGCGGGCCGAGCGCGCTGACGCACGCGATGAACAGGAGGGCCGCCCAGACCGTGAGCGCCGGCCCCGGCAGCAACGTCCAGCAGGCTCCGAGGACCGCCAGCACGAGCGCGAGACGGCGCGCGGTCGGAAGCGCGCCGCCCGAGTCCGACGCGTTTCCCGAGACGAGCTTCGCCGGGACCGAGAGGATGCGGCCGGCGGTGAGCAGGAGCGCGGCGGTCGCGGGCGAGACGCCCCAGTGTCCGACGGCGTAGAGCGCGAGGAACCCGATCGTCCCGTACTGGGACGCCGAGGCGACCCCGCCGACCGCGACCGGCACGCCGAACGTGTCGCGGAGGCGGTGTGCGGGCCGCGACGCCCGCGAGGCGGTCTCCTCGTCCGGGACGCGCACGAGCGCGAGCGCGACCGCGCTGACCGCGGCGAGCCCTGCGGCGGCGACGAACGACGTGCGCCAGCCCCACACGTCTCCGAGCGCCGCCAGCGCACCGCCGAGGGCCAGGCCGGCGGAGAACGCGACGCCGAAGAGCCCCATCGCCCGTCCCCGCCGCCGGTAGCCGGCGAACACGGCCGCGGAGCGGAGCCCCGAGGCGAAGAACAGCCCCGAGCCCAGCCCGAGCACGACCTGCCCGGCGACCAATCCGAGGGTGCCTCCCGCGAGCGCGGTCAACATGCATCCGGCCGCGACGAGCGTGACCCCGGGCCCGAGGCCCGCCCTGGGGCCGAGCCGCGCGAGCGCGACGCCGCCGACCAGGCTGCCGACCGCGATCGCCGCGGCCAGCACGCCGAACGCGACGCCCGCGAACCCCGGCCCGAGGTCGAGCTCGCGGGCGACGAGCGGAAACGCCGGCGCGAGCGTGGCCTCGGCCGTCGTCGTCGCGAGGTAGCCGCCCGTCACGACGGCGAATCCCGCCCTTCGCGAGCGCATCGAGATATCTTATCGTCAAGATATGTCGAAGCTCATCGGAGACACGATCCCGTCCGGCCTCCGAGAGGAGCTCGACGGCGAGCGCCTCGAGGAGAAGCTCGGCCCCGCTTACCTCCTCGTCACGGCCGACGACGACGGAACGCCGCGTCCCTGCATGTTGAGCGCCGGCGAGGTGCTCGCGGTCGACGACCGCCGCCTGCGGTTCGCGCTCTGGAAGGGCAGCCGGACGTGCGAGAACTTGACCCGCGGTGAACGCGTCCTCTTCTGCCACGTCGCGCCACGCACGGTCCTCTACCTCCGCGGCTCCGCACGGTCCCTGACGTCGGAGCCGGAGCTCAACCTGGACTGCTTCGAGCTCGAGGTCGACTCGGTCGAGTCCGACGACCACGTCGGGATGCCGGTCACGAGCGGTATCTCGTTCGCGGTCGAGCGCGGCGACCCGGCCGACGTCGTCGAAGCCTGGCGCCGCCAGATCGCCGGCCTGCGGGCCGCAGAACGCGCCTAGAGGCTTGATGTGGGTTGGAGGTGCGTGCGGGGAGGGCATGCGCCAAGCAGCGGCGTCGGCTCGGGCGGCGTGCAGACTGGACGCCTGCATGCCAACCGAGACGGCGGCGATGCGCCGCGCGCAGGCCCCCATCCGTGCGTGCGTGCAACCCGCATCAAGCCTCTAGGTCCTGCTCGCGCCCCGCCCGGGGATGAAGGCATCCGAGGTTGCGACGAGCCCGCCGATCGCGACCACGCAGCCGCCGGCCGCGATCAGCAGGATCGGGAGGCTCGGGGCCGCGAGCGCGAAGAAGTCGCGGGCGAACGGCACGAGCAGCACGAGGGCGTACGCCGCCGCGAGCAGCAGGCACATCGTGACGACCGCCGCGCCGCGCAGCTTGCCCGAGCCCTCGAGCGCGACGATCAGATACCAGCCCAGCACGACCATCACGGTCGTCGCGACCGTCCTCGACTCCACGAGCGAGAGGTTGAAGACCTCGAGCGCCGCGAGATAGCTCGAGAGCACCCCGAAACCCACTGCAGCGCCGGCAGGCACCGCGAACTCGAACACCCCGCGCAGAAAGCCCTGCAGCCTGAACGGTCCCTTGCTCGGCGCGAGCGCGAGGAAGAACGCCGGGATGCCGATCGCGAGCGACGCACCGAGCGTCAGGTGCCGCGGAAGCAGCGGGTACGCCGTCGGCGTGATCCCGACCGAGAGGATGAGGAACGCGGCGAACGCCGCCTTCGAGACGAAGAGCTTCGTCACGCGCTGGAGGTTCCGGAGGATGCGCCGGCCCTCGGCGACGAGGGCCGGAACGACCTCGAAGTCGCTTCGCACGAGCACGAGGTCGGCCACGCTCCGCGCCATCTGGACGCCGCTGCCCTGCGCGATCGCGAGCCGCGCGGCCTTCAGGCCCGGCACGTCGTTGACGCCGTCGCCCACCATCGCGACGTAGTGCCCCTCGGCTCGGAGGGCCTCGACCACCCGCGCCTTGTCCTCCGGCGAGATGCGGCCGATCACGTTTCGCTCGCGCAGGAGCGCACGTAGCTCACGCTCGTCACGTGGCAGCGTCCGTCCGTCGACCGGCCCCGGGCCCACGTCGATCCCGACGTCGGCCGCGATCGCGGCGACGGTCTCGGGACGGTCGCCCGAGATCACCTTCAGCGCGACGCCCTGCGAGCGGAAGAACGCGACGGTCTCCGCCGCATGGGGCCGGATGCGCTCGGCGATCACGACGGCACCGGCGAGCTCGAGACCGGACGGGAGCGGCCGGTCCGAGTCCGCCCCCGAGAACGGTGCGCGGGTCTGCGCGAAGGCCAGCACGCGGCGGCCCGAGCGCGCCTCCTCATCGATCCGCGCGGACAGCTCGCCCGAGGGCAGGACCTCGGGCGCCCCGAGCACCGAGGTCACGCCGCCCGTGCGAACGCCGCTCCAGCGCCGCCTGGACGAGAACGGAACCTCGTCCTCCGGCCGAAGCGGGTCGACGGGGAACGACGCCGCGATCGCGCGCAGGGTCGTGTTCCGGACAGCGGCACCCGCGGCGAACGACGCGAGCGCCGCCCCGAGCCGCTCCTCGTCCCAGCCCGGGGCCGGGACGACGTCGGTCACGCGCAGCTCGGCCTCCGTCAGCGTGCCCGTCTTGTCGAGGCAGATCACGTCCACCGACGCGAGCGACTCGAGGGCGTTCAGCTGCTGGGCCAGCGCGCCGCGCCGGGCCATGCGCACCGCGGACACGGCGAACGCGAGGCTCACGAGGAGGATCAGCCCCTCCGGCACGAGCGTGACGACCGCGGCGACCGCGGTCGTGACCGCCTCGCGCGTCGGGGCCTGGCGCTCCCAGAGCGCGTACCCGAGCAGGGTGCCGAGCGGGATCATCACGCCGACGAGCAGGTACAGCAGGCGGTTCATCCCCCGCTCGAGCGGTGAGCGGGGATGCCGGAACGCGCGCGCTTGCCCGGTGACCCGCGTCGCATAGCTCGCGGCGCCGACCGCGGTCACGGTGTAGCGGCCCGTGCCCTCGGAGACGAACGCCCCCGAGCGGAGACCGTCGCCCGGAACGCGCGGGACGGACTCCGACTCGCCCGTGAGGATCGACTCGTCGAGCAGCAGCCCCTCCGCGGAGACGAGCTCGCCGTCCGCGACGAGCTGGTCGCCTGGCTCGAGCGTCACGAGGTCGCCGACGAGCACCTCCTCGCGCGGAAGAGGGCGCGGCTCGCCGTCACGGAGCACGGTCGCGGTCGGCACCACGAGCGCGGAGAGACGGTCGAGCGCCCGCTTCGCCCGCACCTCCTGGACGATCCCGATCGTCGAGTTCGCGACGAGGATCCCGAGGAACAGCGCGTCCTGCCAGGAGCCGAACGCCAGCATCAGCGCGCCGAACACCGCGAGGATCAGGTTGAAGACCGTGAGGACGTTCGCCCGGACGATCGACGCGTAGGAGCGGCTCGACGAGGGAGCCTCGAGCGGCCCCCGCTCGCGCAGGCGGCGCGCGGCCTCGTCGCCCGTGAGACCCTCGTGCGCGCGCGGCGGCTCGGGCGGTGCCGTCGGGGCTGCGGGCTCGCCGGTCATCCAGCACGAGCATGCCGGTCCCCCGGCGGCGGGTACAGCGAGATCCGGTTTCGCTCGAGCACGCGACGGGCGGTCACGCGGCCGCCAGGTAAATCGTGATACGATGAATCAGTCAGGGCACGCGCGTCGCCGCCTTCCCCGTACCCTCGATGCGACGCCCGGAGCGGCGACGACGTGTCACCCGAGTCCGTCCTCACACGGAAGGAGTGGCCATGTCTACTCGCTATGCCACGAACATCGTCCTCGCTCTCGCGGCGGGCTTCGTCATCGTCGCCACGTTCGCGTTCTCCTCGAACGTCGCAGGCTGGATCGCGTTCGCGGTCACCGGCGTGTTCGTGCTCGTCATGACGGCGGGAGCCGCAGCGCTTCCGCGCCGGGGCTGGGCGCAGCGCGGCCTCGACGCCGCCGTCGCGGTGCTCGCCGTCTGGACGATCGTCGAGAGCCTCGTCTTCAACGGCGCAGCGTTGACCTGGATCACGTTCGGCGCAGCCGCCGGGATGGTGGCGCTCGCGATCGCGGGTCTCACCGTCCACGAGCTCACGACCGAGCGTGTCGTGCACTCGCTCGAGGGAGCGGAGCAGCGGGAGCGCCGTCACGAGGAGGCGTACGCATAACGCGAACCGCGAGGCCGGCGGGCGGCGTCTGCCGCCCGCCGGCGGGACCGGACCAAGGCCAGGGGGTGCCGGACCTTCGGCCGGTCCGCGCGGCGCCTCGGTGCACTAGGCTCACCTGGTGGTCGAGCGGCTCGACGAGGAGCGCCTCGAGACCCTGAGAGACTGGGGTACGGGGCTCTCGACGAACGCGCGCGACGAGCTGCGCGCCGCGGGCAAGGCAATTCTCATGCTCGTCGACGAGATCGACCGCCTCGAGGCCGACCTGTGGAACGCCCGCGCTGCCGCGAAGGAGGCGGCCGCGGCCGCGACCCAGGCCCTCGCCGAGGCGACGTCGGAGCCGACCCCGCCCGCGGCAGAGCCGTCGGCGGAGCCCGCGTCTCGCCGCGGGCGAGAGCAACGGGCCGAGCGGCCCCCGCGCGAGCGCCAGCCGGCGGCGAAGCCCTCGCAGGTCCTCGCGCTCACGCTCAGCGAGCGGATCGCGCAGGGGCGCCCCACCGAGTCGGCGACCTGAGCCGCCCCGGCTTCCGCGGGCCGGCCCTCAGACCGGAAGCGCGGCGAGCTCGTCCGGCGTCAGCCGCCGGGAGCCGGCCGCCGCGTTCGAGCGCACCTGCTCCGGCGTGGTGGCGCCCGCGATCACCGAGGCGATTCCGTCGATCGACACGAGGCCGCCGACCGCGAGCTCGAGCAGCGTGTGCCGGCGGTCTGCCGCGAACGCCTCGAGCCGCTCCACCGCGTCGAAGTCCTCGTCCGGGACCCCACCCTCCAGCCGCGCGCCACGAGGCGCCGGCTCGCCGCGGCGGTACTTCCCGGTGAGGAGGCCGCTCTCGAGCGGGAAGTAGGGGACGTACCCGATCCCGTGTTCACGGCAGAGCGGCAGCACCTCCTCGTCGTCGGCGCGGTTCACGAGGCTGTACCGGTTCTGCACGGCCGCGATCTCGACGCCGGTCGCGACGGCCTCGCGGAGCAGGGCACCGTCCACGTTCGAGAGCCCGAGCGCGCGCACCTTGCCCTCTTCGACGAGCTGCTGCATCGCGCCGAGCGTCTCGGCGACGGGCGTCACTCCGTCGGGCCGGTGGTAGTAGTAGAGATCGACGCGGTCCGTCCCGAGGCGCGCCAGCGAGCCCTCGACCGCGCGCCGCGCTCGTTCGGGCGAACCGCCCGGCAGGTCGTCGCTCGCCCACCCGAACTTCGTCGCGACCACGACCTCGTCCCGCCTGTGCGCGAGCGCGTCGCCGAGGAACCGCTCGCTCTCGCCGGAGCCGTACGACTCCGCGGTGTCGAAGAACGCGATACCGGCGCCGAGCGCGGCCTCGACGACCCTGCGCGTGCCGGCGCGGTCGACCCGACGGCCGAAGTTGTTGCACCCGAGCCCGACGCGAGAGACCGCGAGCGTCGAGCGGCCGAGCCGGATCGACTCCATCGCCCGATCGTAGTGACGGGTCAGGTGCGGGCGCGCACCCGGACCTCAGAGATCTCGGTCGCGCTGTCGTTCGGCATCCCGACGACCCAGACGAGGACGTAACGCGCCGCCTGCCTCGGCACCGCATAGTCTGTCCGCGCCGTCAGCGGCCGCGTCGCCGAGACCACACGGAACGGGCCCTGGGGCGAGTCGCCGAGCTTGATCTGCGCGCTCGAGCCGCGGCTCGGGGAATCCACGACGACGCGCTCCACCCGGGCCCGGCGCCCCATGTCGAGCACGAGCCCGACCCCCGACTTGAAGAAGCTCGAGTAGTGCTCCGTCCGCCAGGCGGTGTCCTCGCGCCCGTCGACCGCGAAGGCCGCCTCTTCGTTTCGCTCGCGGCCGTCGCCCTCCGGGTCGAACGCGCCGACCGCGGTGAGCCTCACGAACGGAGCGAGCTTCGGCTTGGGCTTGGGCTTCGGCTTCTTCGGGCTCGCCGTGGTCGCGGCCCGCGCGACCGGCGTGCGGACCGCGTCGCTCTCGCCGCCGCCGAGCCCGAGCGCGACCGCGACGCCGAGGCTCGCGAGGAACGCGCCGAGGGCGAGCGCGGCGAGTAGGCGTGGAGCCGAAGAGGGCATCGGCACCCATTGTTGCCCGTTCCGGGCAAGACGTACCGGGATCGCCGGGCCGAGTCAGC
The DNA here is from genome assembly GCA_035706725.1 of Gaiella sp. Lineage (GTDB taxonomy): Bacteria > Actinomycetota > Thermoleophilia > Gaiellales > Gaiellaceae > Gaiella. Next base: position 8,809 of record DASSUT010000017.1, read on the forward strand.
GCAGGACGCGCAGCCGGGCGGGGTCGAGCCCGAGCCAGCTCCGCGCGAGGCGTCCGAGCGTGCCGTCCGCGCGCAGGCGGCGGAGCGCACGGTCGACCGCCGCGACGTCGAGACCCGCCCCGCGCGCGACCGCGACCACGAGGCCGTCTCCTTCCCGGATGCGGCCCGTGACCGCTCCGAGCTCGCCGCCGTGCCCGTGGACGAAGCGCCCCGCCTCGACGGCCGGAACGAGCCCGGCGTCGCAGGCTCCCGTGCGGAGCAAGGTGCGGAGGCGATCGTCGTCGGACGCGACCAGTGGCGTCCGTCGCGGACGCACCGTGCCCCTGAGGACCCGAACCGCTTCCGATCCCTTCCCGGCGCACAGCACCAGGCCCCGGAGATCGCCGATGCCGCGTGGCCGCGGCGCACCGCGGCGCAGGACGACCGCGACGTCGGTGGTCAGGTACGGGACGCTGAGGTCGGCTGCGGCGCGTGCCGCCCGTGTCGGCTCGATCGACGCGAGCGCGAGCTGCCATCCCGCAGGAGCGCCCGCGAGCAGCCGAACGGCGGGTCTCATCTCGACGAAGCGGGCGCGCCCCGAACCGAGCCGGCGGGCCAGAGCCTTCGCGACCTCGACCTCGAAGCCACGCGCGAGCAGGACTGCGCCTCCCCTCACGACCCCGGCCTGCAGCGAGGCGTCGCCGAGGTCGAGCGCGACGACGAGTCCGCCCGGTGCTCCGACGGGCGGCGGCGCGGGCGCCGCAGCACCGCTTCCGGCCGCGAACGCCGCAATGCACGTCAGCGCGAAGACGGCCGCCGCGAGGCGTCTCACGCGGCTCCTCGCAACACGTCCACCGGCGTTCCGTGCGTTGCGAACGCGTACATCAGCGGCGCGTCACGCGGCATCATCCGGACGCAACCGTGCGAGGCGGGGTACGCAGGGACATACCCGTACGCGTGGAACGCGATGCCGCCCACGAAGTAGCTGGCCCACGGCATCCAGACGGAGAACGGCACCGACCACGACATGCGCTCCTTGCGGTAGACGCGGAACGATCCTGCCGGCGTCCTGCCGCCGGAGCCGGAGGAGACGTGGAACACGCGCGCGACGCGGTTGTCCTCGACCTCGAGCGCGAGCTGCCGGTCGAGGAGCAGCTCGACGCGCTTCCCGGGCGCGCGGAGCACGGGCTGCGGCCGCGTCGCGTGCTCGAGCGCCTTCGCGACGTCGTCGTCGAGCACGCCGTCGCGCGGCAGCCCGGTCCATTTCTCGAACGCGAGCACCGCGACCGAGGTCTCGTCGCCGGGACGGCCGGTGACCCCACTCGGCGCCATGAACCCGAGGTCGACGAGCAGCTGCTGGAGCTGGCGGAGCGTCGGGGCCGGGCGAGGCGGCAGTGGGTCACGCACGGTGCGCCGCAGGTCGTAGCCCGGGAACAGCCCGACGGGCACGCCGCCCTCGATCTGCACGCGGACGCCGACGACGCCCGGCACGGAGCGGAGCGTCCGGACGAGCTGCCCCACGCGCGCGGTGAGCGCGTCCTCGTTGCGGCCGGCGGCGAAGCGCGCTCCGAGGTCGACCGTGACCACGCGGTGTGCGATCGCGACGTCGAGCAGCGGCGTCCCCTGCGGGATCGCGCTCGACACCCCTCGCGCCCCCTCGGCCCGGGTGGGGCCCGCGAGCAGCGCACGGACGAGGCGGGGCACGGTCGGCGCGACGCGCCCGACGGCGACCGGCTCGTCGCCGTGGAGGAACCACACGTGGCCGCGAGGCGACGCAGCTCCGGGCTCGGAGGCGGCCGCCGCGGCGAGCGCCGCGAGCGAAAGGAGCACGGCGAGGCGGCGCACGATGCGCGTATTCACCGGCCCGTGGCCCCTTCCTTCCCCGCCCGTCGCCGACCCCTCCACGCCCAAGCAGGAGGGCTACGTGTCGTCGTCGTGCGCCCGGACGATCACGACCGGGCAGGGCGACTCGTCTGCGACCTTCGCCGACGTCGAGCCGAGGAGCGCCGCGGCGAGGTTGCCGCGGCCTCGGTTTCCGACCACGAGCAGGTCGGCGTCCTGCGCGGCCGCGAGCAGCACGTCGTCGGGCGAGCCCTCGACGACCGTGACGTGCGCGGCGTTGTCGGGCCCGAGCACCGCGGCCACCTGCGCGGCGGCAGCCTCCTCCGCGGCGCGACGGGTGACGTCGAGCAGCTCGACGTTGTCCGTCCACGCCATCGGAACGAGGCCGGAGTCGGCGGGCGTGCTGACCGGGACGAAGGTCCAGGCGTGGACGGCCTCGAGCGCGGCAGAGCGGAGCGCCGCCTCGTCGGCCGCCCAGCGCAGCGCGGCGGCCGCCTGCGGCGACCCGTCGATCCCCACGACGAGCTTCCCTGCCATGCCGCCATTCTTGCCGATCGGGCCGCGCGGAGCCAGGCGGGTCCTCAAGGATCGGGGCCGAAACGCCGATGGAAGGACGGCGGCAGTGATTCCTCCGTCAGACACCCCTGCGTCGGCCACCGACGTCTCCGCCCCTGCGGACGAACCGCTCGACCCGGTCGTCGAGTCGTACCGCAAGCTCGCGGACGTCTTCCACGACGTCCTCTCGGAGCAGTCGCTCGACGACCTCCTGCAGCGGATCGCGGACACCGTCGGGGAGTTGATCCCGTACGACGACATCACGTTCTACGAGGCGAACGACGCCGCCCAGGAGCTGCGGGCGGTCTTCGCCTCGGGCGAGGATGCCGAGAAGGTGCTCGCGGACGACCCGTTCCCGTACGGCGTCGGGATCACGGGCTGGGCCGTCGAGCACCGGGAGCCGGTCCTCGCGAACCGGGCGGAGCTCGATCCGCGTGTGCGGTTCGTCGCGAACACGATGCCGGACCCCGAGTCGCTGATCGTGGTCCCGCTCGTCGCACGCGGACGGCTGAAAGGGACGCTGAACATCTACCGCTCCGGCTTTCAGGAGTTCACCGAGGACGAGTTCCTGCTCGTCGTCCGCTTCGGCGACGCGGCGGCGCTCGCGATCGACAACGCGCACATCCGCGCCTCGCTCGAGCGCCAGGCCCAGACTGACCCGCTCACCGGCCTCTGGAACCACCGCACGTTCCACGAGCGGCTCCGGCAGGAGGTCGTCAGCGCCTCGGGCGACCAGACCTCGGTCGCGCTGATCATGCTCGACCTCGACGACTTCAAGCGGGTGAACGACGTCTACAGCCACGCGACCGGAGACCAGGTGCTCTCCGAGGTGGCCGGGATCCTGCTCGGCTCGGTGCGCGGCAGCGACAGCGTCTGCAGGATCGGCGGCGAGGAGTTCGCGATCATCGCGCCGACCAAGGCGCTCTCGGACGCGTACCGGCTCGCGGAGCGTGTCCAGGAGCACGTCTCGGCGACCGAGTTCGGCCCCGTCGGCCCGGTGAGCCTCTCGATCGGGATCGCGTCCGGCCCCGAGCACGCGGCCAACCCGCGCGAGCTCGTCGCGTGCGCGGAGGTCGCGATGATGACCGCGAAGACGCGCGGGAAGGGCCAGATCGTCGTGTTCCACGAGGACGGGCCGGAGCGCCCCTCCGACGAGGCTCCCGGCCGGAGCGCGGAGTTCCGATCGATCGCGCACCTGAAGATGCTCCACGGCGTCTCGACGAAGCTCAGCCGCCTCAACGACGTGGCCGAGATCGGGTCGACGATCGCCGACGAGCTCAGGCTCCTCATCGACTACCACAACTGCCGCGTGTTCGTCCGCGAGGGGGACGACCTCCGGCTGATCGCGTTTCGCGGCGACCTCCGGGCGCAGGCGGCGGCGCCCGAGGCGCTCGCGACGCGGGTCGGCGACGGCATCACGGGTCACGTCGCCGCCACCGGCCGGCCGTTCATCGCCGGTGACGCGGCACACTGCGAGATCGCCCGGCGGATCCCGGGGACGGAGGAGATCGAGGAGTCGCTCCTCGCGGTGCCGCTGCGCTATGGCCCGGGAGTGGTCGGGGTCATCGTGGTCTCGAAGCTCGGCATCGACCAGTTCGACGCGGACGACCTGCGGCTGCTGGAGGTCCTCGCGGGACACGCCTCGGTGGCCCTCGTCAACGCACGGCTCTACGAGGCCCAGCGGCGCGAGGCCGAGAGCGCGAAAGCCCTGCTCGAGCTCACGCGCGAGCTGTCCTCGGTGACGAACCTCGACGGGGTGCTCGAGCAGGTCGCGGCCGGGGCCGCCCGCATCATGGGCTCGGCGCGCTGCTCGGTCTGGCTCCCGACGGCGGAGGGCGGGCTCGTGTGTCGCGCGACCGCCGGCGGCGCACCGTACTCGGCACTGCACGGACGCGTGATTCCGCCCGAGCTCGTGGCGCCGTTCACCCGCTCGGACGAGCCTTTCGTGATGCGCACGGAGGACGCGACACGCATCGGACGGGCCCTGGGCGTGCACGGCGCTGCGCCCGCGCACGCGATCGCTGTCGTGCCGCTCGACCACGGCCTCGGGGCGCTCGCGGTCGCGGTCGAGGCGGACGTGGGCGCGCGCGAGCTGGAGCTCCTCGCGGGAATCGCAAGCCAGGCGCGCCTCGCGATCACGAACGCGGGCAGCTTCGCGACGCTCGAGCGCACGTTCCTCTCCACCGTCGAGGCGCTCGCGAACGCCCTCGAGGCGAAGGACGCCTACACGAGCTCGCACACGCGCTGGATCTGCGACATGGCGATCGAGGTCGGAACGGAGCTCGGTCTCGACCCCGACCGCCTGAAGCGCGTCGAGCTCGGGGCGCTGTTCCACGACATCGGGAAGATCGGGATCCCGGCCTCGATCCTCATGAAGGCCGGGCCGCTCACCCCCGAGGAGCGCGCGGTGATCGAGCGGCACCCGGAGCTCGGGGAGCGGATCCTCGCGCCGATCGAGCAGCTCGCGCAGGTCCGCCCGATCGTCCGCGCCTGCCACGAGCGCTACGACGGCCGCGGCTACCCGGACGGCCTCCGCGGGGACGGTATCCCGCTCGAGGCGCGGATCATCTTCGCCTGCGACGCGTTCCACGCGATGACCACCGACCGTCCGTACCGCGACGCGCTGACGGTCGACGAGGCCTTCAGGCGCCTGGCGGACGCCGCCGGGACCCAGTTCGACCCGCAGGTCGTCGAGATCTGCCTGCGCGTGCTGCGCCAGCCGCCGCCGCTCGACTCGCTCGACTGAGCGCCCGCGGCGGCCGTCAGCCGACGCGGCGCAGGACGCGGAGCGCGCGCGCCTCGAGGGGGACCGCGGCCCGCGCGCGGTAGATCGCGCCGTTCGGCAGGAGCGCCGGCTCGGCGGTGCAGAGCTCGTGTCCCCAGCGGCGGCCGAAGCGGGCCGGGGGCAGCACGAAGGTCACGGGCTCGCGCCACGCGTTGAAGAGCACGATGAAGGACTCGTCGACGACCGCATGGCCCTCGGGAGTGAGCGTGGGGATCTCGGCGCCGTTCAGGAACGCGCCGAGCGCGAACGCGTCGCCCCGCGCCCAGTCCGCCTGGGTCATCTTCCGCCCGTCGGGCCTGAACCACCAGACGTCGGGCGCCCCGGAGCCGTGGCGTTCCTCGCCGGTCAGGAAGGCCGAGCGCCGGAAGACCGGGTGCTCGGCACGCAGGCGCAGGAGCCGCTTCGCGAAGTCGTGCAGCACCCTCGTGCGGTCGTCGAGCTCCCAGTCGAGCCACGAGAGCTCGTTGTCCTGGCAGTAGGCGTTGTTGTTCCCGTGCTGGGTGTTTCGGAGCTCGTCACCCGCGAGCAGCATCGGCGTGCCCTGGGAAAGGAGGAGGGTCGCGAGGATGTTCCGGCTCTGCCGGTCGCGGAGCTCGTTCACCTCGGGGTCGTCGGTCTCCCCCTCGACCCCGCAGTTCCAGGAGCGGTTGTCGTCCGAGCCGTCGTGGTTGCCCTCGCCGTTCGCCTCGTTGTGCTTGCGGTCGTACGAGACGAGGTCTCGCAGCGTGAAGCCGTCGTGCGCGGTGACGAAGTTGATCGACGCAGAGGGGTGCCGCCCGTCCGACTGGTAGAGGTCGCTCGAGCCCGTGAAGCGCCTCGCGAACTCGGCGACGGCGGTGTGACCGCGCCAGAAGTCCCGCACCGAGTCGCGATAGAGGCCGTTCCACTCCGACCAGAGGATCGGGAAGTTTCCGACCTGGTAGCCGCCGGGCCCGACGTCCCACGGCTCCGCGATGAGCTTCACCTGGGAGAGCACCGGATCCTGGTGGATCACGTCGAAGAACGCCGACAGCCGGTCGACGTCGTACAGCTCGCGCGCGAGAGCCGAGGCGAGATCGAACCGGAACCCGTCGACGTGGCACTGCGTGACGAAGTACCGCAGCGAGTCCATGATCAGCCGCAGCACCGACGGGTGCACCGGGTTGAGCGAGTTGCCCGTGCCGGTGAAGTCCATGTAGTGCCGCGGGTCGTCCGGCACGAGCCGGTAGTACGCGGCGTTGTCGACGCCCTTGAACGACAGCGTGGGCCCGAGGTGGTTCCCCTCCGCGGTGTGGTTGTAGACGACGTCGAGGATCACCTCGATCCCCGCGCGGTGGAGCGCCTTCACCATCCCTTTGAACTCGCGCACCTGCTCGCCGCGGACGCCGGTCGCCGCATACCCCGCGTGCGGCGCGAAGAACCCGATCGTCGAGTAGCCCCAGTAGTTCGTGAGCCCGCGCTCTACGAGCGCGTGCTCGTCGGCGATGTGGTGCACGGGCAGGAGCTCCACGGCGGTCACGCCGAGGTCGCGCAGGTAGCCGATCGCCTCCTCGGACGCGAGCCCTGCGTACGTGCCGCGCAGGTCCTCCCGCACGCCGTCCATGAGCTTCGTGAAGCCCTTCACGTGGAGCTCGTAGATCACGGTCTCCGCCCACGGCCGGTCGAGACGGACGTCCCCCTCCCAGTCGAACGACTCGTCGATCACCACGCAGCGCGGCATCGCCGGCGAGGAGTCTGCGCCGTCGCGGAGGTCCTCCTGCCCGGGCGCATACGCGAACGTCCGGGCGCGGTCGTATGCGATCGACCCGTCGATCGCCTTCGCGTACGGGTCGATCAGGAGCTTCGCCGGGTTGAAGCGGTGGCCCGAGCCGGGGTCCCACGGGCCGTGGACGCGGTAGCCGTAGCGCTGCCCCGGCCCGACGCCGGGGAGGTACGCGTGCCAGACGTGCGCGGTCTGCTCCCCGAGCTGGACACGCTCCTCACGCCCCTCGTCGTCGAACAGGCACAGCTCGACGCGCTCCGCGTTCTCGCTGAAGAGGGAGACGTTCGTCCCGGCGCCGTCCCAGGTCGGGCCGAGCGGAAACGGCCTTCCCGGCCAGACGGTGCGACTCACCGGAGCACCCTAACCGCGACGCTGGACGGGACCCCTCTCCGCCTAGCCTGCAGCCTCCGCGCTGCGGAGGCCCCGCAGCGCCCACAGCGAGAATCCCGCGATCAGGCAGGCGGCGAGGCCGAACGCGAGCGCGACCTCGGTGGGCGAGCCGGACATGAAGCCGCGACCCGCCTCGAGCACGTACGTGATCGGGTTGTACGTCGCGACCGTCTCGATCCACCCGGTGAGCAGCGCGAGCGGGACGTAGACGGGCGCGAAGAACAGGAGCAGGAACACCGGCAGCTGCATCAGCGGCCCGATCTGGATCGTCCGGAAGCGCAGCGCGACGCCCGACGCCCACAGCACCGCCGCGACGTTCACGAGCAACGCGAGCGTGTAGAGCCCGACGAGGTCGACCGGCCCGCCGCCGACGTCCATCCCCACCACGAGCGCGACGACGGTCAGGATCGCCGCGGTAATGCCCCACCGCCCGAGCGCGGCGAGGGCGTAGCCGACGAGGATCCCGAGCCGGTTCGGCGACGCGAGCAGGAGCCTCCGGCCGAACCCGCCCTCGAAGTCGCGCGCGATGCCGAAGCCGGTGAAGACCCCGCCGAACGCCGCCGACTGGAGCAGCACGAACACGAACTGGAACGACGTGTAGTCGCCCGCGTAGTCGAACCCCGGCACCTCGCCGACCTGCGAGAGGCCGGCGGCGAACGCGGTGAAGAAGAACAGCGGGAACAGGATCCCGGGCAGGAGCAGGGACGGGGTCGTGACGATCACGTGCAGCGTCCTCCAGGCGACGCCGCGGGCGACGTGCCACACCCTCACGTGCGGCTCATCCTCACCTTCATCGCCCACGAGGCGAACGCGAGCGAGACGACAGCGAGGACGGCGGCGATCCCGAACCCGAGCGCGAGCGCCTCCCCGTCCCAGCCCGTGATGATCAGGCTGCGGACGCACTCGACGAGGTACGAGACCGGGTTGGCGGTCGCGGCCCAGCGAAACCAGTCGACCGCGATCAGGTTCCGCGGCGCGTTCACGGACGAGATGAACAGGAACACGAACAGGAGCGGGAACATGCCCTGCACCGCCTCCCCGCTTCCCGTCCGCAGCGCGAGGAACGACCCGATCGCGCCGAACCCGAGCGACACGAGCATCGCGAAGCCGAGCAGCACGAGGATGCCGCCCGCGCCCGCGGCGAAGTCGACCCCGGCCGCGAGCCCGACGAGGACGTAGAAGAGGCCCTGCACGAATCCGAGCACCACGATCCCCGTGAGCTGGCCGACGAGAAGCGCCGAGCCGCGGAGCGGTGTGAGCGCGAGGCGGTTGAGAAAGCCCGTCTGGATGTCCCGCGCCAGGTCGGTGCCGGCGTTCATGGTCGCGAACAGCGCCCCCTGGATGAACGGCACCGCGAGCGCGAACGCGAGGAACGAGTCGGTCGGGAAGCCGGGCAGCTTGGTCGACGCCTGGAGCCCGGCCGCGTTGACGATCATCAGCGTGACCGGGAAGACGATCGGCGGGATCGAGTACGCCGGCTGGCGGAGCGTCCGCCGGAGCGAGCGGCCCGCGACCGCCCCGACCTGCGCCGCGACGGGTCTCAGCGGATCCCCTCGTCGCCGGCAGCCGCGCCCTCGAGCGTCCGGCCCGTCTTCGCGAGGAACACGTCGTCGAGCGTCGGCGCCCGGAGCTCGATGTCGGCGAGCTCGACGCCCTCCGCGTCGACGCCGCGGATCACGTCCTGCAGCCCGACCCCGTCGCGCAGGCGCACCGCGAGCTCGCCGTCGCCGAGCGGCTCGCCGTAGCGGGCGAGGAGCGTTTCGATCCGCGGCCGGTCGGCGTCGTGACCCGGGATCGCATGGACGCTCGGCCGGCCGATGCCGGCCTTCAGCGCGGTCGGCGTGCCCTCCGCGACGATCCGGCCGTTGTCGATGATCCCGACGCGGTCGGCGAGCACGTCGGCCTCCTCGAGGTACTGCGTGGTGAGGAACACCGTGACCCCGTCCTCGCGCGCGAGGCGCGCGACCTCCTCCCACAGCGCGGTGCGGCTCTGGGGGTCGAGGCCGGTCGTCGGCTCGTCGAGGAACAGCACGCGCGGGCGGTGGACGAGCGCGAGCGCGAGATCGAGCCGACGCTTCATCCCGCCCGAGTAGCCGCGTACCTTGCGGTCGGCCGCCTCGGTGAGCCCCACGCGTGCGAGGAGCTCGTCCGTACGACGCGTCCGCTCGGCCTTCGGCAGGCCGTGCAGCATGGTCTGCAGTCTCAGGTGGTCCCGCCCCGTCAGCAGGCCGTCGAGCGCCGCCTCCTGCAACGCCGCGCCGATGGAGGCACGGACCTGCGGGCCTTCGCGGACGACGTCGTACCCCGCGACGCGCGCCGTCCCCGCGGTCGGCGGCAGGAGGGTCGTGAGCATGAGCACGGTGGTGGACTTCCCTGCGCCGTTGGGGCCGAGGAAGCCGTAGATCTCGCCGGGCTCCACGCGGAGGTCGATCCCGTCAACCGCCCGCGGGCCCTTCCTGAACTCGCGGACGAGCCCCTCTGCCACGATGCTGTTCTCGCGAGTCACCTCGGGACGATAGACGCGCCGTCCCGCGTGTCGGACACCGGGGTACCGGGTCTACACCTCCGGCGCCAACCAGAGCGCGGCCAGCGGCGGCAGCGTGACGGCCGCCGAGAACGGACGGCCGTGGAGCGGCTCGGCGACCGCCTCGACTCCGCCGAGGTTCCCCACTCCCGAGCCCCCGAACTCGGCCGCGTCGGTGTTCAGCACCTCGCGCCACGTGCCGCCGGCCGGCAAAGGCACCCGCCAGTGGTGCCGCACGACCGGCGAGAAGTTCACGAGGCAGACGAGCGTCCGTGCGCCGTCCGCGGAGAAGCGCGCGTACGCCAGGACGTTGTCCTCCCGCGCGTCCCCGACGAGCCACGAGAACCC
>DASSUT010000018.1:0-4226 GCA_035706725.1 Gaiella sp.
AGCTGCTCGAGGACGCGGGCAGCGAGGCCCTCCTCCTCACGGAGCAGCCCGAGCAGGATGTGCTCGGTCCCGATGTAGTTGTGCTTCAGCGCACGTGCTTCGTCCTGCGCGAGGACGACCACCTGTCTCGCCCGTTCTGTAAAGCGCTCGAACACGGCTGCCTCGACCCCTCCTTTCCTGCTGAACCGGAGCCTACGGGTGCCGCGAGCTCCGGGTCGAAGCTATGACTGATCGTACCGCACGCTTCAAACGTCACCGACGGCGCGGTTTCGTCGCGGGGAGGGGGTAGCCTTGGCGCCCGATGCGGATCCTGCTCACCGGTTCGTCTGGCCAGATCGGGACGAACCTCGCGCTCCGCCTGCTGTCGGACGGCCACGAGGTGTTCGGGGTCGACAAGCGCCTGAACACGTGGACCGACGAGTTCCCGTACCTCCTGCAGGATCTCGCGGGGCATTACGCGCCGTTTCCAGGCGGAATCAACGGCGTCGAGTACCCGGAGACGGACCTCGTGGTGCACCTCGCGGCGCACGCCAAGGTCCACCAGCTCGTGCGCGAGCCGCACCGGGCGCTCGAGAACGCGATGATGACGTTCAACGTCCTCGAGTACGCCCGTCAGGCCAGGCTGCCGATCGTGTTCTCGTCGAGCCGCGAGGTCTACGGCGACGTCCACCGGTTCGAGGGGTACAGCGAGCAGGTCGCGGACTTCGCGTACACGGAGAGCACGTACTCCGCGTCGAAGATCGCGGGGGAGGCGTTCATCTACTCGTACGCGCGCTGCTACGGGCTGCCCTACCTCGTGTTCCGGTTCTCGAACGTCTACGGCCGCTTCGACAACGACCTCCGTCGCATGGTGCGCGTGATACCGCTCTTCACGCACTCGATGCTGCGCGGCGAGCCGATCACGATCTACGGCGGTCGCGACAAGACGCTCGACTTCACCTACGTCGACGACTGCATCGACGGGATCGTGCGCGGGATCGAGGCGCTGGCCGCCGGGCGCGTGGTCAACCAGACGATCAACCTCGCCTACGGGCACGGGAACACGCTGGTCCGGTGCGCGGAGCTCATCGCGGCCGAGCTGGGAGTCGAGCCCGACATGACGCTCGCGCCCTCCCTCCTCGGCGAGGTGACGCACTACGTCGCGGACCTCTCCAAGGCACGCTCACTGCTGGGGTACGAGCCCCGAGTGCCGCTCGACGAAGGTATCGCGCGCTCCGTCGCGTGGTTCCGCGAGCACCGCGCCGCGCACCCGGAGGAGGACGTCTCGGTCGTCCCCGATCACGAACGCGCGGTCGACGTGGGCGAGGGCTGGAAGTCTCCCGCGACCGCCTGATGGACGGGATCAGCTGAAGTCGAAGACCTGAGCGCGCGGCGGCGCCGAGACCGAGACCGGCACGTCGTAGGCGCGGTACGTCATGGTCATCGAGCTCTTCGCGGTGACCCCCTGCTGCACGAAGGGGATCGAGAAGCCGACGCGGCTGATCCGGCCGTCGCTTCCGACCCACACGTCCTCGGTCAGGCGTGGCAGGGACACTCCCGCGCGCTCGATCGCGCGGAGCTGCTTCGCGAACGCGGGAACTTCCTTCGCCGCCCGCTTCGTGTCGACCACGGCGCGATACTGCGTGGCCGGCTTGCCTGCCACCGTGGCCCGCCCCACCCGCTTGGTCGACACCAGTCCGTGCTCGAGCGGGCCGAGCATCCGCGAGGTCTCGATCAGCTCCGAGTAGTCGATACCGAGCTTCGACGCCGCGCGATCGAGATCGACGCGCATCCAGGTCTTCCCCTTCGGGAGCGAGGCGTTGAACGCCGGCGAGCGCATGTACATCACGACGCGGCCGGCCTCGCGCAGCATCAGCATGTCGAACGCGACGCTCTTGCCGGCGGCGCTGGTGCGCATCGTCAGCTTCGCCGTGTCCTGCCCGCGCATGGCGCCGCTCCCGCTGATCGCGACCCGCTGGCCGCCGACCTCGACGGTCATCTGCATGTCGAACAGCGAGCTCCGCGCGTCCGCCGTGCGCTTCGCCGCTGCGAAGACCGGGTTGGCGGCCTGCGCGGTGGCGGCGCCGACGAGCACGACGAGAGCGGCGGCGAAAGTGACGAGGATCCGGCGCACGAGAGTCATCGTACGCACGGCCGTCGGGATGTCCATGACCGAAAGGGCGGTTCGCTGCTCCCCGTCGGGTGGGGCAAGGTGCAAGTTGCAACTAGCTCTGGGCGGCGCGGAGCGCGGGAAACAGCACGACGTCGCGGATCGACTCCTTGCCGGTGAACAGCATCACGAGCCGGTCGATCCCGAGCCCGATCCCGCCCGTGGGAGGCATCCCGTACGAGAGCGCCTCGACGTAGTCGGGGTCTCCGCGCTCGCCCTCGACCTGCTCGGACTGCTGCTCGAACCGCTCCTGCTGCATCGCCGCGTCGTTGATCTCGGTGAACGCGTTGCCGAGCTCCATCCCACCGGCGAAGTACTCGAACCGCTCCGTGAGGGTCGGATCGCCGTCGGTCGGCCGCGCGAACGGCGAGAGCTCGAGGGGGTAGTCGTGCACGATCGTCGGCGCGATGAGCCCCGGCTCGACGTAGTGCGAGAACGCGTGGTCGACGAGCTGCGTCCAGTCCTTGTCCGCCTCGGTGTCCACCCCACGCTCGGTCAGCCATGCGCGCAGCTCGTCGGGATCGCGGCTCCACAGCTCGTGCTGCTCGAGCGACTCGACGAAGGTCACGCGTTGCCACGGGCCCGCGAGATCGATCTCGTTGCCGCGGAACGTGACCCTGGTCGTGCCGCACACGTCGCGCGCGACCTGATCGACGAGCTGCTCGATCCGCGCCATCGTGTCCCGATAGTCCGCGTACGCCTCGTACCACTCGAGCATCGTGAACTCGGGGTTGTGCTTGAACGAGACGCCCTCGTTGCGGAAGTCCTTCCCGATCTCGTAGACCCGCTCGAGCCCGCCCACGATGAGCCGCTTGAGGTAGAGCTCCGTCGCGATCCTGAGGTAGAGGTCGGCGTCGAGCTCGTTGTGGTGCGTCGTGAACGGCCGCGCGAAGGCGCCGCCGTAGCGCGGTTGGAGCACGGGCGTCTCGACCTCGACGAAGCCCCACTCGTCGAGGATGCGGCGGATCGCGCTGACGATCCGCGCCCGGGTGAGGAACACCTCGCGCGTGTCCTCGTTCATCAGGAGATCGAGATAGCGCTTGCGGTAGCGGAGCTCGACGTCCGTCAGCCCGTGGAACGTGTCTGGCAGCGGCTGCGTGTTGCGCGAGAGGACATCGACGCTCTGCGCGAGCACCGAGGGCTCGCCGCGCCTCGACTTGCCCGGGTGCCCGACGACGCCCACGACGTCGCCGAGGTGGACGTCCACCTCGCCGGTCACGGCGGTGTCGCAGATCGCCTGGATCCGCCCGGAGCGGTCGACGACGTCGAGGAACACGAGCTTCCCCATCTCCCGGCGCGCCATCGCGCGGCCGGCGATCCGCCGCGTCGTGTCGGCGTGGGCGCCGTTCTCGAGCGGCTCCGCCTCGGCCCGGACCGCGGCGATGTCGTCGCGATCCGGGAAGCGCTTGGGCGCAGGCTGATCCGGCATGCGCGGGATCGTACGTCGCGCCGGCCGTCACCGATCCATGCAACACAGTGTCACAAGGTGCTGAGGCCGGCTGCGAAGGTAGCGCGAATGCGGCGCGGTGACGCGGCACTGCGCCGAAGTGGTGCCGACGCGCCGACGCGCCGACGAACGACAGGGGCATTGCGCCGAAGTGGTGCCGACGCGCCGACGAACGACAGCGGCATTGCGCCGAAGTGGTGCCGACGCGCCGACGAACGACAGCGGCACTGCGCCGAAGCGGTGCCGGCGCGCCGACGAACGACAGGGGCATTGCGCCGAAGCGGTGCCGACGGAACGACAGCGGCATTGCGCCGAAGTGGTGCCGACGCGCCGACGAACGACAGCGACACCACCGGGCCGACAGGTGTCCGACCGAAGTCGGACACCTACGCCTCACGCGGCCTTGATCTCCATGATCTTGAACTTCACCACGGAGCCGCGCGGGGTCGTGACCTCGACGGTCTCGCCCTTCTTGCGGCCGATGATCGCCCTGCCGACCGGGGACTCGTTCGAGAGCTTCTGCTCGGCGGGGTTCGCCTCCGCGGAGCCGACGATGTGGTACTCGACGGTCTGCTTCGCGTCGACGTCGCGCAACCGGACGACCGAGCCGATCGAGACCACGCTCGTGTC
>DASSUT010000019.1:0-19237 GCA_035706725.1 Gaiella sp.
GAGCTTCATCGCCTCGATCGTGTCGCGGGTCTCGCCGGACTGGGAGATGCCGATCACGAGCGTGTCCGCGTCGAGCACGGGATTGCGGTAGATCCACTCGGAGGCGATGTCGTGCTCGACCGGGACCCGCGCCCACTCCTCGATCGCATACCGGGCCGCGACGCCCGCGTGGTAGGCGGTCCCGGCGGCGAGGATCACGATGCGCCGCAGGTGCCGGAGCTCGTCGTCGTTCATCCCGAGCCCTTCGAGGCAGAGGCGCCCCTTGCGCAGCCGGTCGCCGATCGTCTCTGCGACGGCGTCGGGCTGCTCGTGGATCTCCTTCAGCATGAACGTCTCGAACCCGGCCTTCACCGCGCCCTCGTCGTCCCAGTCGAGCTCGACGACCTCGTGCTCGACGGGTGCGCCGTCCTCCGCGCGCAAGAACCGGGAGCCCTCGGGCGTGACCACCGCCACCTCGCCGTCGTTCGGGAACTGCACGACCCGCGTCTCGCGCAGGAACGCCGCGGCGTTCGACGCCAGGTAGGTCTCGCCCTCGGCGAGCCCGACGACCATCGGGCACTGGAGCCGCGCCCCGACGAGCGTGCCCGGATGATCGCGGTGGATGACCGCGAACGCGAAGTGCCCCTCGAGCTCTCCGTACGCGCGCCGGACCGCCTCCGTGAGATCGCCCTCGTAGTGCTCCTCGACGAGATGGGTCACGGTCTCCGCGTCCGTCTCCGAGGAGAACACGTGGCCGCTCGCGGAGAGACGCTCGCGCAGCTCGCGGTAGTTCTCGACGATCCCGTTGAGCACGATCGCGAGCGTCTCGGGCTCCTCGGCGGCGAGGGGATGCGCGTTCTGCTCGGTCACCCCGCCGTGCGTCGCCCAGCGGGTGTGCCCGAGGCCGGTGGTCGCGGGCGACGAGACGACGCCGGCCCGCTCGCGCAGGTTCGCGAGGTTCCCGACCGCGCGCGTGTAGCGGAGCCCGCCGTCCTCGAGGAGCGCGATCCCCGCCGAGTCGTAGCCGCGGTACTCGAGGCGTTGCAGGCCGTGGAGCAGCAGCGGCTTGCACTCGCGAGGCCCGACGTATCCGATGATCCCGCACATCGTGCGCTCCTCTCCTCGCGGCCTCCCCAGCGCGCGATTTGCAGGGATTCAGTGCGTCCCGGCTTGGGCTCGGACGAGGTCGGCGATGCTACCACAGAGGGTCTCGGCCCCCTCGGCGTCCTCCAGCTCGGCCAGCACGCGGACGACCGGCTCCGTGCCCGAGGGCCGTACGAGCACGCGGCCACGACCCTCGAGGCTCGCGTTCAGTCGCGCGACCTCGTCGACGACCCGTGGCGGCACCTCCGTGACGGCGACCCGCACGTTCTCGGTGGCCTGGGCGAACCGCGGCATCTCGGCGGCGGCCTCCGCGAGCGTGCGACCGCCGAGGGCGCGGCACAGCGTCAGCGCTGCTGCGAGCCCGTCGCCGGTGACGTGCCCGTCGAGCACCACCAGGTGACCCGACTGCTCGCCGCCGAGCACACCGCCCTCGCGGCGCAGCGCCTCGAGGACGTACCGGTCGCCGACGTCCGTCGTGACGACCCTGATGCCGTGCTCCTCCATCAGCCGGTGGAAGCCGAGGTTCGTCATCGTGGTCACGGCCACGAGCTCGGGCTCGAGGGCGAGTGCGCAGATCGCGAGGATCTGGTCGCCGTCCACGGTCTCGCCGGCCGCGTCGACCGCGAGCATGCGGTCGCCGTCGCCGTCGAACGCCACGCCGAGGTCGTACGACCCGGCCTGGACCGTCGAGCGGAGCAGCGAGAGATCCGTGGCGCCGCACCCCACGTTGATGTTCGTCCCGTCCGGCGCGCACGCGAGTGGCGTCACCACCGCCCCGAGGCGCTCGAACACGCCGGGCGCGATCGTCGAGAACGCTCCGTTCGCGCAGTCGACGGCGATCCTGAGCCCGCCGAGGTCGGAGCCGAAGTGCTCCACGACGTGGTCCACGTAGCCCGCCGCACCGTCGTCGACATGCTCCACGGCGCCGCCCCCTGCGCCGGCCGCGTCCATCAGGGCCTCGATCTCGAGCTCGTCCGCGTCCGTGAGCTTGTGCCCCTCGCGGTCGAAGACCTTCACCCCGTTGTACTCGGGCGGGTTGTGGGACGCCGACACGACGAGACCGAGGTCCTGGGCGAGCAGCGCCACCGCAGGCGTCGGCAGCACACCGGCGAGAATCGCCGTCCCGCCCGCGGCGACGACCCCGCGCGCCAGCGCCTCCTCGAGCGCGGGCCCCGACGCGCGGGTGTCCCGGCCGACGAGCGCGCGGCCGCGACCGGACCACAGCGTGACCGCGCGTCCGAGCCGCTCGACGAGCTCCGGCGTCAGCGTCTCGCCGACGATCCCCCGGACGCCGTCGGTGCCGAACCACCTGCGCTTTCCGGCTACGCCTGAAATCGCGAGATCCACGGCGTCGAACCCGACCATCGGCACCACCTCCACAGACGTAGCCTGGTTCCTTCCGGCACTTCCCGCAAGGGATGTGCCCGACCCGCAGTGACCTACCGTTTGCTGAACTGCGGCGCTTTTCTCGCCTTGTGCAGGCCGGCCTTCTTGCGCTCGACCTTGCGCGCGTCCCGCGTGAGAAACCCCTGGCGCTTGAGCGGCACGCGGAGCTCGGGATCCGCCTCGACGAGCGCGCGGGCGATCCCGTGGCGGATCGCGCCCGCCTGGCCGCTCGTCCCGCCCCCGTGGACGCGCACGCGAAGGTCGTAGCGACCGGTCGCGTCGGCGACCTGAAGCGGTGCCAGCGCGAGCGTCCGCTGCGACGCGCGCGGGAAGTACTCCTCGATCGTCCGGCCGTTGATCCACGTGCGTCCGTCGCCGGGCCGCAGGATCACGCGCGCGACGGACGTCTTGCGCTTGCCCGTTCCGCGGTATGTCGCCAGCGTGGCCATCTACAGCACCAGGTCTTTCGGGGCCTGCGCGGCGTGCGGATGCTCGGGACCTGCGTAGACCTTGAGCTTCGTGAGCTGCGCCGCTGCGAGGCGGTTCTTCGGGAGCATGCCCTTGACGGCCTTGCGGATCACCTCGGTGGGGCGCCGGTCGAGTTGCTCGCGGAGCGTCCGCTCACGCAGGCCGCCCGGGTACCCGGAGTGGCGGCGCACCATCTTCTGGTCGAGCTTCTTCCCGGTCACGTGGATCTTCTCGGCGTTCACGACGACCACGAAGTCGCCCGTGTCGACGTGCGGCGTGTACCCGGGCTTCCCCTTCCCGCGTAGCGTGTCCGCGATCGCGGTCGCGAGCCGGCCGAGCGTCTTGCCCTCGGCGTCCACGACGTACCAGTCACGCTGGATCTCGCCCGGCTTTGCGGTGTAGGTCGTCATCGCTCGAAAAGAGGGCGGTCGGGCGACCACCGGCGGCGGAGTGTAGCAGCCCGGCCCCGAGGCTAGACCGGGATCTCGGCCGGCAGCGTCGCCACGCGCTCGGTGCGCTCGAGCTCGTGCCGTGCCCGGACGTCGAAGTACACGTACGCGGTGACGAGCGCGACGTACGGGAGCGCGATCGCGTACACGACGCCGGCGACGAGGTTCAGGAGAGCGAGCGACGAGTTCGAGGCGAAGATCAGGAGCGCGCCGAGCAGCGGGCCGGCGAGGAGGCCGACCGCTGCGCCGACCCCGACGAGCGACCCGACGCGGATCCACCGGCCCCGTACGAGCTCGCCGCTGCGGCGGAGGGCGGCCAGCCCGGCAGTCCCTTCGAGCTCCACCACGGGCGCGACGAGGCACCAGCGGACGGCGAGCCAGATCGCGACGGGGATCAGGAAGCCGGTCGTGGTGAGCGCCACCCAGACGAACGAGAAGATCGCGACGCTGCGGAGGAGCGGACGAAGCTTGTGGATCGCGAGTCGGCCCGCGTCCGTCGCCCCGACCGGCCGCCCTGCGTCGAGCTCGCGCAACGCGCCCGCGGTCGCCGCCTGGACGATTGCGAACGCGAACAGCGTGAGCACGACCCCGAGCACCACTGCGATGTACGCGAACACGCCGGCGAGGTCGCCGGTCACGCTGCCGAACAGGTCCGTGACTTGCAGCAGGAGCCACTGGAGGATCGTGATCAGGATCACGACCGGGACGAGCAGGATCCCGAGGCCGACGAACAGCCGTATGTGCGCCACGTACATGCGCGCCGAGGCGGAGAGGATCTGTCCCCACGAACGGCGCCGCCCGATCCGGAACGGCGCGACAGGCGTCCACGTGGCCTTCACGACCGCGAACACGAGGAGCCCGACGACGATCGCGAGCGCGAGCAGCGTCGCCCCGGGGTTCCGGAGCAGGCGCATCAGCGCCGACGAGCCGCGCTCGACGCCCGAGCAGAAGAGATCGGTGGCGCCGGTCCCGAGAACTCCACCGGTCGGCACCGCGTAGCTTCGGTCCCGCCAGTCCTGGGCCCATTCGATCGGCGCCGTCCACTGCGTCTTGAGGTTCGGGCCGGTCGGCCCGTTGAAGAACGCCTGCTGGAGCTCGCCCCAGCGGCCCTCGAACGTGATCCACGGATACTCCCGGGCCGCTGTGGCCGGGTCGCTCGGGATCGTGCGCACGACCGGGCGGATCTGTACGTGCGGGCCACGCGTGTCGTCGCAGCCGACGCCGGCGTCGGCGGAGCTCCCGATGTAGAGCGCCTCCGTGTACTTGTTCGCGTGGGAGCCGGCGGCGGGGTACACGACCGGATGTGTCCCGTCGACGACCTCGAGCTTGTCGGCGTCCCAGTCCGACCGCTCCGCGCCCTCGTGGGAGCTGTAGCCCACCTCGACCGGGTTCCCGGTCTCGAGCGCCTGCTCCGCGGTGTCCGCGTCGAAGACGAGCTGGATCATCTCCCAGTCGCCCTCGTGCTTGTTGTTGAAGTCGTTGAAGGCGTAGAAGAACCAGTACTGCAGCGCGACCTTCCCCGGGTAGGCCGGGTCGGTTGCCACGTGCGCGTAGACCGTCGGGGACGATCCCTGTTCCAGGCGCCGCGACCACCGCTCGTAGGAGCAGCCGGGATCGAGCGCCCTGCCCGGAAAGTCGAGGTGGTACTCGTAGAGCCCCGCGAGGTCCTTCGCGGTCGGGCCGATCTTCACGAGATCGGTTGCGCTCCACGGCCCGCGGAGCGCGACCGTCGAGTCGCCGAACAACAGGTCGACGTCCATAGGCCGGTACGGCTCCCCCGGGCCGCACTCCTCCGGCTGCTCCACGAGGCGGACGACCGGCGCGTACCGCTCGGCGACGTCCTGCTCCGCGTCGGCGTGAGCCGTCCCGACCCACGCGAGCGCCGAGACCGCGATCAGCGCGACCGTGAGGACGGCCGCGGCGCGACCGATGCGCGTAGGCCCCAGCGCCGGCATCGCGAGAGCCTATTCCGGCTCCCGGTCGTCCTGCGCGCAGCCACGCCCGATCGGGCAGCATGTCCGTACCGCGACCGAGGAGCGCCGTGCACCTCCACACCGACATTCCGACCCGGGCACAGATCGACCGTCTGCTCACGAGCAGGCACCCCGCGAGCGTCTCCGTCTACCTCGCGACCGACCCTACCTCGAACGGCGACGCCGAGCGCATCGCGCTCAAGAACCTCGCCGCCGAGGCCGAACGCCAGCTCGACGAGGCCGGAACACCGAAGGCGGAGGTCGCCGCCCTCCGCGACGACCTCGCGGAGCTGGGGACCGACGGGTCGTTCTGGCGGTACCAGGCCCGGAGCCTCGGCGTGTTCGCGACGCCGGACTCGCTCCTGACGTTCAGGCTGCCGAGCCGGCTCGTCGAGCAGGTCCAGGTCGCCGACCGCTTTCACCTGAAGCCGCTTCTGCGCGCAAGCTCGTTTCCGCAGGTCGCGTTCGTCCTCGCGCTCGCGCAGGGCTCGGTCCGGGTCCTCGAGGTCGGGCCCGAGCTCGGCTCCTGGGAGGTCGACGTCCCCGATCTCCCCTCCGACGTCGCAAGCGCGGCCGGCATGGCGTCGATCGCCGACCGCGCTCCTCGAGGGGCGATCCAGGGCTCCGAGGGCCAGAAGGTGCGCATGCGCCATTACTGCCGCGAGATCGACCAGGCGCTCCGCCCGCTGCTCGCCGGGCTCGACGTCCCACTGATCCTTGCCACCACCGAGCCGCTCGACGCGATCTACCGCTCCGTCAGCACGTATCCCCATCTGGCAGCGCAGACCGTCGAGGGGAGCCCCGAGGCGACGACGGACGCCGACCTCGTCGCGAGCGCCCGGGCGGTGCTCGACGAGGTCAACCGCGCTGCCCTCGACGAGGTGCACGCGCTCTACGAGCGGCGGGCCTCGCAGGGGCGTTCGAGCCAGGATCTCGTCGACCTCGCTCGGGCGGCGACGTACGGCGCGGTCGACACCGTGCTGGTGGACATCGACGACGTCGTGCCGGGCTCGGTGGACGAGGAGACGGGAGCGGTCACGTTCGAGGAGACCGACGACGCCGTCGCGTACGGCGTCGTGGACGAGATCGCCCGCAGGGTGTGGTTGAACGGTGGTCGCGTCCTCGCGGTCCGGCGCGAGGACGTTCCGGGCGGCAGCTCGGCGGCCGGGATCCTGCGCTATCCCGTCTAGCGTGAGCGCGGGCCTCGTGCGGAGGCGCGTCGTTGCGCACGGGCGCGTGCAGGGCGTCTGGTTTCGCGAGGGCGCCCGGCGCCAGGCCGAGCGGCTCGGCGTCGCAGGGTGGGTCCGCAACCGCCGGGACGGCGCCGTCGAGGCCGAGCTCGAGGGCCCGACGGAGCCCGTGGAGCTGCTCGTGCGGTGGTTCGAGCACGGACCCCCCGACGCGCGCGTCGACCGGCTCGACGTCGACGACCTGCCCGCGCGTGGCGACCGCGGCTTCGCGATCGAGCACTAGGGCCACCGACCAGCTAGGATCGCAGGACGAACCGGGGAGCTCGGGCGACCGGGCTGAGAGGGCGGCTGACGCGCCGCCGACCCGCAGAACCTGATCTGGGTAATGCCAGCGGAGGAACGGACGTGGTGGATCCCGATGTCGTGGTGGTCGCCTCCGGGGACGGGCCGGAGCTCGCGCTGCCGCGCACGGCCCGCGTCGTCGCCGCCGACGGCGGGCTCGACCGGGCGCAGGCGCTCGGTCTCGCAGTCGATGTCGTGGTCGGCGACCTCGACTCGGTGACGCCGGGCGCGCTCGCCGCGGCCGAGGCCGCGGGCGCGAGGATCGTGCGCCATCCCGAGGCGAAGGACGCCGCCGACCTCGAGCTGGCGCTCGACGAGGCCGTCTCCCTCGGCGCACGCCGCGTGCTCGTCGTCGGGAGCGCCGGGGGGCGTCTCGATCACCTCCTCGCCTCGCTGCTCTTGCTCGGCTCCGGCCGCTACGCGCCGCTGGAGCTCGACGCGCTCGTCGGCGAGGCGCTCGTGCACGTCGTCCGCAGCGAACGGACGATGCGCGGCGCGCCGGGCGAGCTCGTCAGCCTGCTCCCGCTCGGCGGCCCGGCACACGGCGTCGTGACCGAGGGCCTCGAGTATCCGCTCCGCGGCGAGACGCTCGTCGCCGGTTCCACCCGCGGCGTCTCGAACGTGTTCACGGGGAGCGAGGCCCGTGTAACGCTGGACGTCGGGCTCCTGCTCGCGATCCGCCCCCACCGAGAGGCGCCGTGAGAGCGCTTGCAACACTCTGTTACAAGGTCGCCCTCGGCCTGACCGTGATGGCCGGAGCTGCCGTACTGGGCGCCGGTTGCGGCGGCGGCGGCTCGGAGCCGACGGACGTCGTGCTCGTGACCCACGACTCGTTCGCGATCTCGAAAGGCGTGAAGGCGGCGTTCGAGCGCGAGAGCGGGCTCGAGCTCCGGATCCTCCAGGGCGGCGACGCGAACGAGACGCTCAACAAGGCGCTGCTCACGGCGGGCGACCCGCAGGGCGACGTGATCTTCGGGATCGACGACAGCATCCTTTCCCGCGCGCTCCAAGGCGACCTCCTCGAGGAGTACCGCTCACCCGAGCTCGCCTCGCTCCAGCCGGACTTCTCCTCCCCCGATCCGCACGTGACGCCGATCGACCACGGCGAGGTCTGCCTGAACGTCGACCGCGGCTGGTTCGCTTCGCACCGGATCGCGCCGCCGAAGACGCTCGACGACCTCGTCCGCTCGCGCTACCGCAACCTGCTCGTGGTCGAGAACCCTGCGACCTCCTCGCCGGGGCTCGCGTTCCTGCTCGCGACGATTGCGACCTTCGGAGACCGCTGGGAGACGTACTGGCGCGCGCTCCGCGCGAACGGGGTGCTCGTGGTGGACGGCTGGGAGGAGGCGTACACCCAGCAGTTCTCGGGTGCGGCGGGGAGCCCCGGCAAGCGGCCGATCGTGGTCTCGTACGCGTCGAGCCCCGCCGCCGAGGTGATCTACGCGTCGAAGCCGATCGAGCGCGCCCCCACCGCGGCGATCGAGAACGGCTGCTACCGGCAGGTGGAGTACGCCGGGGTCCTCCGCGGCGCGCACAACGAGAAGGGCGCGCATGAGCTGATCGACTTCATGCTCTCCCGCCGCTTCCAGGCCGACGTGCCGACGTCGATGTTCGTGTACCCGGTGCGGGCCGGCGTGCCTCTGCCCGAGACGTTCGTCCGGAACGCGATCGTCCCCGAGCACCCCCTGTCGCTGCCGCCGCACGAGATCGACGCGAACCGCGACCGCTGGCTCGCGACGTGGACCGACATCGTCGTGCGCTGAGCTCGCGTGCGGCACGGGTGGCGACGGCCGCGCTCCCGCTCGCGTTCCTCGCGGTGTTCTTCGCGTGGCCCCTCGTCGCGATCTTCCGGCGCAGCCTCGTCGTGGACGGGGCCCTCGACGTGCCCGTCGACGTGCTCACCGCGTCGTCGACGTGGGACGTCGCGTGGTTCACGCTCTGGCAGGCGACGGTCTCGACGATCCTGACCCTCGTCGCGGGCCTCCCGTTCGCGTGGGCGCTCGCGCGCTTCTCGTTCCCGGGCCGGTCGATGGTCGAGGCGCTCGTGCTCGTCCCGTTCGTGCTGCCGACGATCGTCGTCGCCACGGCGTTCATCGCGCTCCTGCCGGACGGCGTCGAACGGTCGGTGTGGGCGATCCTCCTCGCGCACGTGTTCTTCAACGTCGCGGTCGTCGTGCGGGTCGTGGGCGCGTTCTGGGCGGGGCTCGACGAGCGGCTCTGGGATGCCGCCGCCACGCTCGGCGCCGGGCCGCTCGAGCGCTGGCGGCGGCTCACGCTTCCCCTGCTCGCGCCGGCACTCGCCTCTGCGGCCTCGATCGTGTTTCTGTTCTGCTTCACGTCGTTCGGCGTGATCGTCGTGCTCGGCGGCGTCCGCTACTCGACGCTCGAGACCGAGATCTACAACCAGGCGGTGCGGCTCTTCGACCTCCGCACCGCGGCCGCGCTCGCGTTGATCCAACTCGCGGCGGTCGTCGCGGTCGTGGTCGTCTCCGGCGTGCTCGAACGGCGCCTCGGGGGCGCGCGACGGCGGGGCCGGGCGGCACCGCGGCCGACCGGACGCCGCGCCGGCGTCGTCGCCGCGGTCGTCGCGCTGTCGCTCGGCCTCCTCGTCCTGCCGCCGCTCGCGCTGGTCGTCCGCTCCCTCCAGGTCGGGAGTGGCTACGGGACCGACCACTTCGCAGCGCTGTTCGACGCAACGCCGGCGCTGCTCGTGACGCCGTGGCACGCGGTCCTGAACTCCTTGCTGTTCGCCACCGTCGCGGCCGCAATCGCGCTCGCGGTGGGCGTCCCGGCGGCGATCTCCGTCGCACGCGGGAGCCGCGGGCTCGACGCGCTGCTGATGCTCCCACTGGGGGCGTCGGCGGCGATGCTCGGCTTCGGCTTCCTGCTCGCGTTCGCCGACCCGCCGCTCGACCTGCGCTCGTCGCTCGCGATCGTGCCGCTCGCACAGGCGCTCGTCGCGACGCCGTTCGTCGTCCGCTCGCTCGTCCCCGCGCTTCGGGCGCGTGACGAGCGGCTGCCGGAGGCCGCCGCCGTCCTCGGAGCGACGCCCGCCCAGGTGCGGCGCGAGATCGAGCTACCGCTGCTCGCACGTCCGCTCGCGGTGGCCGCCGGGCTCGCGTTCGCGGTCGCGCTCGGCGAGTTCGGGGCGACCGTGTTCGTCGTCCGGGCCGACTGGCCGACGCTGCCCGTGGCGATCTTCCGCTTCCTCGGCCGGCCCGGCGCCGACAACGTCGGCACGGCGATGGCGCTCTGCGTGGTGCTGATGGCGCTCGTGACCGTGGTCGCGCTCGTCTCGCAACGAGCGGTGAGGCACGGCTCGCGATGACGCTCGCGCTCGAGGGGATCGACGTCGTCCTCGGCGGCGAGCGAATCCTCGCGGACGTCTCGCTCGAGGTGCCGTCGGGCGAGCGCCTGGCCCTCCTCGGCCCGAGCGGCTCGGGCAAGTCGACGCTCCTGCGCGTCGTCGCCGGCCTCCAACAGCCGTCCGCGGGGCGAGTGCTCGCCGGCGGACGCGACGTGACGGGCGTGCCCGCCCATCGCCGCGGCATCGGGCTCGTGTTCCAGGACCCGGCGCTGTTCCCGCACCGCAACGTGGCCGAGAACGTCGGCTTCGGCCCGAAGGTCGCGGGTCTTCCTCGCGCCGATCGCGACGCGCGGGTCGCCGAGGCGCTCGCACTCGTCGGCCTCTCGGGCACGGAGAAACGCGACGTGACGACGCTGTCGGGAGGGGAGGCGCAACGCGTCGCGCTCGCACGGGCCCTCGCGCCGCGGCCGGCGACGCTCCTCCTCGACGAGCCGCTCGGGTCGCTCGACGCGCCGCTTCGCCTACGACTCCAGGAGGACCTCCGTGCCCTCTTCGAGCGGCTCGCGCTGACCGTCGTGCACGTCACGCACGACGTCGGCGAGGCGTTCGCCCTCGGAGACCGCATCGCGATCCTCCGCGCGGGCCGCATCGCACAGGCGGCGACGCCGGATGAGCTCTGGGCCCACCCCGCCGACGAATGGGTCGCGCGCTTCCTCGGCATGCGGAACGTCGAGCGGGACGGCGACCGGGCGACGGTCGTCCGCCCCGAGGCGGTCCGCGTCCGGCCCGGGGACGGCGCGACGGTGGTTGCGTCCGAGCGGGACGGTGCCGTGGTCCGCCTGCGCGTTCGCCGCGACGACGGAGTCGAGCTCGAGGCGCTCTCTGTCGGCTCGGCGCCCGCTGCCGGCGACCGCGTCTCCGTCGAGATCGACCCGGCCGGAGTTGTCGAGGTGCCGGTGCGGGACTCCACCGGACGCGGCTGAAGCCACGTCCCAGGGCGGAGTGGGAGTAGAGAGGCGGCTCTGTGGCCTCCCTACTCCCACTCGATCGTCGCGGGCGGCTTCGAGGAGAGGTCGAGCGCGACGCGGTTGACGCCCGCCACCTCGTTGACGATCCGGCTCGCGATCGTGTCGAGCAGCTCGTAGGGCAGGCGCGCCCAGTCGGCGGTCATCGCGTCCTCGGACGTCACGGCGCGGATCACGATCGGGTACGCGTACGTGCGCTCGTCGCCCTGGACACCCACCGACCGGATTGCCGGCAGCACCGCGAAGCACTGCCAGAGCTCGCGGTAGAGATCCGCGCGGCGGATCTCCTCGAGCAGGATCGCGTCGGCGTGCCGCAGGATCGCGAGGCGCTCCTCTGTGACGTCACCGATGATCCTGATCGCGAGCCCCGGGCCAGGGAACGGATGACGCCACACCATGCGCTCGGGCAGCCCGAGCTGCTCGCCGACCCGCCGCACCTCGTCCTTGAACAGCGAGCGGAGCGGCTCGACGAGCTCCATCCGCATGTCGGCGGGAAGGCCGCCGACGTTGTGGTGTGACTTGATCTTCGCCGCGACCCCGACGTCGCCGCCCGACTCGATCACGTCCGAGTAGAGCGTCCCCTGGACGAGGAAGCGGACGTCACCCAGCCTCCGCGCCTCGTCCTCGAACACACGGATGAACTCCTCCCCGACGATCCGCCGCTTCTCCTCCGGCTCGGAGACTCCCGCCAGGCGCGTGAGGAAGCGCTCGCGGGCGTCGACGTGGACGAGCGGCACGTGGAAGTGCGTACCGAACGTCTCGACGACCTGCTCGGCCTCGTTCTCGCGGAGCAGGCCGTGGTCGACGAACACGCACGTGAGCTGGTCTCCGACCGCCTTGTGCACGAGCAGCGCCGCGACCGCCGAGTCGACGCCGCCCGAGAGCCCGCAGATCACCTTCTCCGTGCCGACCTGCGCCCGGATGCGCTCGACCTGGTCCTCGATCACAGCCGCGGGCGTCCACGCGGGGGCGGCGCCGGCGACGTCGTAGAGGAACGTCTCGAGCATCCGCTGCCCGTGGGGCGTGTGCACGACCTCCGGGTGGAACTGCACCCCGTAGAGCCCGTGCTCGGGGTCCTCGAACGCCGCGATCGGGGTGGTGTCGGAGGACGCGGTCACGCGGGCACCGGGCGGCGCGGCGGTGACCGAGTCGCGGTGGCTCATCCACACGAGCTGCTCCCGCGCCAGGTCGTGGAACAGCGCGCCGGACTCGTCGAGCGCGACCTCCGCCTTGCCGAACTCCGACACGTCGTTCGACTCCACCGCGCCGCCGAGCTCGAGCGCCATGAGCTGCATCCCGTAGCAGATGCCGAGCGTGGGGACGCCGAGCTCGAAGATCGCGGGGTCGGCATGGGGCGCGCCCTCCGCGTAGACGGACGCCGGGCCGCCGGAGAGCACGAGCGCGACCGGGTCGAGCGCGCGCAGCTCCTCGGCCGAGAGGCGGTGGGACACGAGCTCCGAGTAGACGCGCGCCTCGCGCACGCGACGCGCGATCAGCTGGCTGTACTGGCCGCCGAAGTCGAGCACGAGCACCGGCCGCTCCTTCGGCGCAGTCTCCGCCACGGACAACGGAGTCGGTGCCAGGCTCAAGCCTGGCACCGCTGACACGGTGCCGGCGCCGGGCTGAAGCCCGGCACCGGCGCTCGTTCCCTCAGCCTCGACGGTAATTCGGCGCGTCCTTCGCGATCGTGACGTCGTGTGGATGGCTCTCGCGGAGCCCGGCGCCGGTGATGCGGACGAACCGCGCGTGCTTGAGATCCTCGATCGTCGCCGCCCCGCAGTAGCCCATCGCCTGGCGGAGGCCGCCGACGAGCTGGTGGACGATCGGGCCCAGCGCGCCCTTGTACGGGACGCGGCCTTCGATGCCCTCGGGGATCAGCTCCTCGACGTCCTCGACGTCGCCCTGGAAATAGCGGTCCTTCGAGAAGCCGCGCGCCTTCATCGCGCCGAGCGACCCCATGCCGCGGTACTCCTTGAACCGCTCGCCCTGGACCACGAGGACCTCGCCCGGCGTCTCGTCCGTGCCCGCGAGCATGCCGCCGATCATCACCGTGTCCGCGCCTGCCGCGAGCGCCTTGGCGATGTCGCCGGAGGAGGTGATGCCGCCGTCCGCGACGACGGGGACGCCCTCGTCGGCCGCGACCTGGGCGCAGTCGAAGATCGCGGTGATCTGCGGCACGCCGACGCCGGCGACGACGCGCGTCGTGCAGATGCCGGACGGCCCGACGCCGACCTTGAGCGCGTCCGCGCCCGCGTCGATCAGCGCCTCCGCCGCGTCGGCGGTCGAGATGTTTCCGGCGATGATCTGGACGTCGTGTGCGTCCTTGAGCGCGCGGACGACGTCGAGCACGCCGCGCGAGTGGCCGTGAGCCGTGTCGACGACGAGCGCGTCGACCTCGGCGGCGACGAGCGCCTCGGCGCGCTCGACCGCGTCGGCGCCGACGCCCACCGCCGCCGCGACGCGCAGCCGGCCGCGGTCGTCCTTGGTCGCGAGCGGGTACGCCCGGCGCTTCGCGATGTCCTTCACCGTGATCAGGCCCTGGAGCCGCCCCTCGAGGTCCACGATCGGCAGCTTCTCGATCCGGTGGCGTCCGAGGATCGCCTGCGCTTCGTCGAGCGTCGTGCCCACCGGCGCGGTGACGAGCCTCTCGCTGGTCATCGCCTCCGCGACGCGCATCGTCGAGGGGACGCCGAACCGGAGGTCGCGGTTGGTGAGGATCCCGACGAGCCGCTTGTCCGCGTCGGTGATCGGGATCCCGGACACCCGGTAGCGCGCCATCAGCTCGAGCGCGTCGCCGACGAGCGCGTCGGGCGACAGGGTGACGGGCTCGACGATCATGCCCGCCTCCGAACGCTTGACCTTGTCGACCTCGGCGACCTGGTCGGCGATCGAGAGGTTCCGGTGGAGCACGCCGATCCCGCCGAGCCGTGCGAGCGCGATCGCCATCCGCGCCTCGGTCACGGTGTCCATCGCCGCCGAGACGATCGGGATCTCGAGCGCGATCGTCCGTGTGAGACGGCTCGCGGTCACGGCCTCGTTCGGGAGCACCGCCGACTCCGCCGGCACCAGGAGGACGTCGTCGAAGGTCAGCCCTTCCTTCGCGAACTTGTCCCGTGGGCTCTCCAAGGACTCGATCGTAACAGCGCGTCCGGCTGCGCCCACGCCCGGGCGCGGGCCTACGCGTGCGTCAGCTCGTGCACCTCGACCGCGGGCAGGAGACGCTTTGCCTCGGCGGGGTCGAAGCGCCCCGCGCCGACCTCGAGCACCGACGCGGCACCTGCCGCCACCGCCACGCGCAGCGCGTCCTCGGCGGGCGCCCCTGCCAGCACCGCGTCCAGCCACTGGGCGAGAAGCGCGTCGCCTGCCCCGACAACCGACGCCGGCTCGAGGGGTGGCGCGACCGCTCGATAGCGGCGCACCTGGCGCTCTTCCCGTACGAGCGCGAAGCAGCCGTTCTCGACGGTGATGTGCGCGTTCCGCGCGCCCATCTCGGCGATCGTGTCGAGGGCCATCAGGAAGTCCTCCTCGTCGGAGAGCTCCTGCCCGACGAGCTGCTCGGCCTCGTGCTGGTTCGGCGACACGAGCCAGGGCTCGGCCTCGAGGCCGAGCCGCAGCGGCTCCCCCTCGGTGTCGAGCGCGACGCGGACGCCGCGGCGTCCGAGCTCGCGCGCGACCTCCCCGTAGAAGCCGGTGGCGACGCCGCGCGGCAGCGAGCCCGCGAACACGACGGCCTCCGCGCTGCGGGAGAGGTAGCGGATCTTGTCCACGAGAATCTCGAGCTCGGTCTCGCTGACCTTCGGGCCCCACTCGTTGATCTCGGTCTGCGTCCCCGACGTCGGGTCGACGACGAGCGTCGAGGTGCGCGACTCCTGCCGGATGCGCACGAAGTCGTTGAGGATCGACTCCTCGGTGAGCTGCTCGACGATCCTCGTGCCGGTGCGGCCGCCGGCGAGTCCGGTGGCGACGACCGGGTGGTCGAGCCGCTTGAGGGCCCGCGCGACGTTGATCCCCTTCCCGCCCGCGAGCGTCAGGACGTCGCTCGCACGGTGCCGCTGGCCGAGTTTCAGGATCGGGACCGTGAGCGAGCGGTCGAGCGCGGCATTCAGGGTGACCGTGATGATCATCGCGTGTGGACGCGTCCGTGAGTTCGTTCGTGGCCAGGCAGACAACCGTACGTGCGGACGCGTCCACTCACCTCCCGGCTCATGACACCAGCCCGGCCAGATGGTGGAGCGTGCGGCCTGCCAGCCACTGTGCCTTCGCGAGCGTCCCGGGCTCCGTGCGCGAGCCGGCCGCGACGAGCGGCGAGCGGGCGACCACGCGGTCGCCGTCCTTCACGACGAGCGTGCCGAGCCGCTGCCCTGCACCGACCGGCAACGCGGCGACCGCGGGCACGACCACACGCTCGACGAGCGGGCGGTCGACCGGCGCGGGGCGCACGATCGCCCGCGGCGCCACGAGCCGCAGCGGCCGTTCCCCCCAGCCCACGGTGACCGCCGCGTACGTGCGGTGCGGGTCGATCACGCGGGAGGGGCGATAGCTCCCGAGGCCGAAACGGAGCAGCGCGGCGAGGTCGGCGTCCCGCACGCTCTCGCTGGGCTCGCCGAGCACCGCGGCGGTGATCCCGACGCCGCCGACGCGCGCGACCGCGACCTGCGACCACCCGGCGAGGTTCGTGTGTCCCGTCTTGCCCCCGACGATCCCGGGAACCGTCCCGATGAGATTGTCGGTCGAGACCACGACCCGGCCGTCGGAGAGCGTCGCGCTGGCCGTGTCCGCGTAGCGGCGGATGACCGGGTTCCGGAGCGCGACGCGGAGGAGCTTCGCGATGTCGCGTGCGGTCGAATGATGACCCGCCTCGTCGAGCCCGTGGGGGTTCTCGTAGTGCGTCCCGGTCAGCCCGAGCGCCCGCGCCGTGCGGTTCATCGCGGCGACGAAGCGCGGCACCGAGCCCTCGGCCGCGATCGCGAGCGCGGTCGCCGCGTCGTTCGCGCTCGGGACGAGCGCACCGACGACGAGGTCGCGGACCGGCAGCCGCTGGCCGGCCCGGAGATCGAGCGACGACTCGCCGACCCGCGCGGCCTGCGCGGTCACCGTGACGACCTGGTCGAGCCTGAGGTGCTCGAGCGCGACGAGCACGGTCATGAGCTTCGTGATGCTCGCCATCGGACGGGGCGTGTCGGCGGCTCGTGCCGCGAGCGTCCGTCCGTCGACCGAGCTCTGCACGATGTACGCCTGGGCGTGAACGGCGGGTGCGGAGGCCTGCGCCGGCCCGCACAGTGCGAGCGCGGCGACCGCGACGGCGGGCAACCCCCAGCGCTTCACGTGCCGCCAAGCTTAGTGGACGCGTCCGTACGTTCGTTCGTGATTGGCGGGTCTCAGGCCGAGCAGCCCTAGGACGCAGGGAACTCCGATACCCAAAGGTATCGGGGCGACCGAGGACGACGGGATGCGACGTGCCTGAGGGCTGCCGAGCACACAACCGTACTTGCGGACGCGTCCACTCACGACGCGAGTCACCAGCCGGCCGCCGCCCAGACGGCGGCGCTGAGCCGTGCGGCCTCGGCGCCCGCGGCCGCGCGCCAGTCCTCCGACGGCGCGTCGCGGTAGGCGTAGATGACGGAGCGCGACGCGTTGACGAGGGCGCTCGAGGGCCCGCTGGTGAACGCGCGCGCGACGTCCGCCGGGGTGGCGCCCTGCGCCCCGACACCGGGGAGCAGGATGACCGCGCGGGGCATCTCCCGCCGCGCCTCGCCGACGATCCGGGGCACGGTGGCGCCCACGACCGCGCCGACGCTGGAGAGCCCGCAGGAGCCAACGAGGTCCTCGCCCCAGGCGTCCACGAGCTCCGCCACCTGACGCCACAGCGGGCGCCCGTCCGAGAGCACGGCGTCCTGCAGATCCGCGGCGCCCGGGTTCGAGGTGCGGACGAGGAGGAAGAGCCCCGCGCCGTCGCGGCGACAGGCCGCGAAGAACGGATCCAGCGAGTCGCGGCCGAGGTACGGGCTCACGGTGAGCGCGTCCGCGAGCGGGGGATGCCCGTCGCGATGCTCGAGGAAGGCGGACGCGTACGCACGCGACGTCGAGCCGACGTCGCCGCGCTTCGCGTCGCCGATCACGAGGAGACCCGCGTCTCGCGCGTAGGCCGAGACCTGCTCGAGCGCGCCCCAGCCGTCGCTGCCCAGCGACTCGAAGAACGCCACCTGCGGCTTCACGGCCACCACGTACGGCGCGACCGCGTCCACGAGCCCGGTGCAGAACCGCTCGACGGCGCTCGCGGCCGCGGCGCGTCCGGCGACCGCCTCGCCGCGAAGCTCGACCGGAAGCATGTCGACGACGGGGTCGAGCCCGACGACGAGCTGCGTCCTCTTCCGCTGAACGGCGTCCGCGAGACGGTCGGCGAACGGGGCCGGAGGCGATCCTGCGGCGTCCGTCACGCGGCCAAGGGTAGCCGGGCGACGACCGCGCGGATCTCCTCGGCGTCGAGCCCGACCACCCGTAGCTCCGGCGGCGGTCGGCGGAGGAACGACCCTACGAGCCGGAGCTCGTCGGCGTCCTCCGGCGTACGAGAGACGTCCGCGGCGCATGCGTCGGCGACGAGCGCGGCCGCCTCGGGGCCGGCCCCCGGCCCGAGGGGGACGAAACGCTCCGCCGCCACCCGGCCGCCACAGACGGCGTAGGCACGGACGAACCCGGCCTCGTGCGAGGGCACGACCACGCAGGCGCGGAGCGCACGGAGCCGCTCCAGCTCCCGGAGCGCCGCAACCGCCTCCTCGAGCGCCAGCACGCGGTCGCGCAGCCGGGCCGCATCCTCGAAACGCCGGTCGTCGGCGAGCCGGCCGAGTCGGCCACGGAGGGCGGGGAGCGCGGCGGCCGGCTCGTCGTCCACGTGGCCGTCGAGCGCGCGTGCCGCCCGCCGGGCGAGCCCGCGGCCCGGGAGCGGGCCGAGCGGCGTCGGGTCGGTGGTCACGCTCCAGCGCGTCCCGCGACGCCGCAGGTAGAGGTGACGGTCGGGCCTCGTCGAGCGCGCGTTGGCCGGTGGGCGGAGCGTGCGCAGCAGACGGAGCTCCTCGAGCGCCGCCTCGAGCTCCGACCCGGTCTCGCGCCACTCGACGCGCTCGAGCGCCCCGAGCGCCGCCTCCACGGCGGGCCGCTGGCGCGTCCCCGAGAAGTACGAGCGCAGCCGCGAACGGAGGCTGCGCGCGCGGCCGACGTACAGCACGAGATCGCCTGCACCGTGGAAGACGTAGACGCCGGGTCGCGGGGGAGCGCCGGCCACGAGCGTCCGCTTGGCGTTGAGGCGGCGTGCCCGGGGCGCGCCGAGCTCCGCGAGGTCTGCGACCGTCCTCGCCCCGCGCTCCTGGGCGAGCCCGATCAGCACGAGCAGGATCTCCGCGGTTGCGCGCGCGTCGGGGAGCGCCCGGTGGCACGGCGCGGTGGCGACGCCGAAGAAGTGCGCGAGCGCGGCGAGACCGACCCGTCGCGTCCGTCCTTCGAGCAGCCTGCGCGCGAGCCACAGCGTGTCCACGACAGGCCCTGCGATCCGCCGTCCCGTGAGGCGCTCGAGCTCGCGGTCGAGGAACGCGAGGTCGAAGCGGGCGTTGTGGGCGACGAGCGCGGCGTCGCCGCTGAAGGCCGCCAGACGCCGCACCGCCGGGCCGGCGGTCGGCGAGCCGGACAGCTCGCGCGGATTGATCCCGGTGAGCGACGTGACCGCGGGCGGGAGCGGCATGCCTGGGTCGACGAGCGTCTCGAACGCGTCTGCGAGCTCGAGCCCGCGGACGCGTTGCGCGCCGATCTCGCAGATCCGCGCGTTCTTCGGAGAAAGGCCGGTGGTCTCGAGGTCGACGACGACGAAGTGGGCGTCCTCGAGCAGGATCCCTGCGCCGGGCGGGTTCGCGAGGCCGACATCGGCGCCGCGCCACGCAAGCCGGGCGTCGCCGTCGACGACGTCGTCGAGGAGCGACCGCGCGAGCGCCGTCGGGGCGCTCGCGAGCGCGAACAGCGTCCGCGC
>DASSUT010000020.1:0-6467 GCA_035706725.1 Gaiella sp.
CATCTCGGCGAGCGTCTCGGGCGCGACGAGGCGGGGCGCGAGCAACTCGCGGCCGAGCGCCAGCACGTCGTCGAGCGAGGCGTGCATGCCGGCGCCCGGATGGCCGCTCGGGTCGAGCGCGAGGCCGAGCGGCTCGGCGACGGCAGCGCGGACGTAGTCCGCGAACGGCATCTCCGCACGCTCCGCCACGTGCTCGCCGAGGACACGGAAGCCCTCGTTCGAGTAGATGCGGCGCCGGGCCGGCGGGGCGATGGGACGTTCCCCGTCGAACGGCAGCCCGGATGCGTGCGCGAGCAGATGGCGGACGGTCGAGCCGGGTGGGCCGGCCGGCTCGTCGAGGTCGACCACGCCCTCCTCCGCCGCCACGAGCGTCGCGAGCGCCGCGATCGGCTTCGAGACGGAGGCGAGACGCACGACGCTCGTCGTGTCGCCGCGGGTCGCGAGAACGCCCGCCACGCTCGTCACGCCGGCGGCGGCGAACGGGACGTCCCATGCGTCGATCTGGTGCAGCGCACGCACGCGGCGATCGTAGTGAGCGGCTCCGACGCGCGGACGCTGTCCGCCCGGCCCGTCCGGCTTCAAGTCGTCGACCGCAGGCGCTCGAGGTGCCGGCGCGCCAGCTCGTTCGTCGTCCGGAGGAACACGACCACGTCCTCTAGCTGGTGGAGGGCGAAGCGACGCGCGAGCAGCTCGTCCCAGTCCCGCTTGAGCGGTCCCCAGACCGCGTCGGCGAGCTCGTAGAACACCGGGGTGACCTCGATCCTGACCTTCCGGCGGTCTTGTGGATCGGCAGCGCGCCGCGCGTAGCCGGCGCGCTCGAGGCGGTCGATCACGCCCGTCACGGCGCCGCTCGTCAGGCCCGCATTGCTCGCAAGCTCCCCGGCGGTCAGCCCGCTGCGGCTCTCGAGGATATTGAGGCAATGGAGATCGGTCATGTTCACTCCGAGCCTCCGAGCCGCCAGCGCGTCGAACGCGCTGTCGAGGTTGCCGCTCGTCCGGAACTCGAGGATCAATTCGTCGATCCGGGCCTGTTTCGCGATTTTGTTTGACATTAATCTTCTTATAACATAAACTTCTTATCTCAAGAGAAGTTTAGCGTCTCTCGACGAGAGGAGCAGAACATGAGCGACGTCCCGATGCGGCTCGAGCTTGTCACCGTCCCCGTCTCCGACGTTGACCGAGCGAAGAGCTTCTACGTGCAGGCGGGCTTCACCGACGACCACGACCACGTCGTCGGCGACGATCTCCGGTTCGTGCAGCTGACCCCACCGGGCTCGGCGTGCTCGATCGCGATCGGGCGCGGGCTGACGGACATGAGCCCCGGGTCGGTCAAGGGGCTGCAAGTCGTCGTCGACGACGTCGAGGCGGCGCACGCTGCGCTCGCCGAGCGTGGCGTCGAGGTCAGTGACGTCCAGGACTTCCCCTGGGGGAGGTTCGTGTTCTTCAGCGATCCCGACGGGAACGGCTGGGCCGTGCAGGAGATCGTCCGGCCCTCGTAGCGCCGTCGCCGCGCTGCGGCCGGGGTGGGCGATACTAGGCGCCCCATGGGCCGCAGGCTGATCACGGGCCACTCGCCCTACGAGGGCGTCGCGGGCTTCTCGCGCGCCGTCGTCGTCGGCGACCGTGTCCACGTCTCCGGCACCGCGCCGATCCCGCAAGACGGGTCGGCGCCGCCCGAGGACGCCTACGAGCAGGCGTCCCTCTGCCTCGCGATCATCGGCGAGGCGCTCGCGCGCGCGGGCTCGGGCCTCGAGCACGTCGTGCGGACGAACATCTATGTCACCGACCCGGAGCACTGGGACGAGGTCGCCCGGGCGCACGGCGACGTCTTTCGCGAGACGCGCCCTGCCGCCACCTGCGTCGTCGCGCGACTGCTCGACGACGCGTGGAAGGTCGAGATCGAGGCGGAGGCCGTCTTGCCGTGAAGCAAATCGTCCCGCCGTCGATCACGGGGCTCGAGGGAGTCGCGGCGGCGAGCGTCGTCGATCACCGCTTCGGCCACGGCGACCCGTACACGCTCGGCGTCGAGGAGGAGTACATGCTGCTCGACCCCGACAGCCTCGACCTCGTCCAGCACATCGACACCGTGCTCGATGCGATCGAGGGAGACGAGCTCGCCGCACAGATCAACTCCGAGCTAATGCAGTCCGTCCTCGAGATCGCGACGCCCGTCTGCTCCACGGCGACCGATGTGATGCGGGAGCTGACCACGCTCCGGACGTACGTGCGCGACGTCGGACGCGCGCACGGCCTCCGGTTCGGCTCGGCCGGAACGCACCCGTTCAGCCTCTTCGAGCGGCAACGCATCACCGCGAAGGACCGCTACCGGGCGCTGATCGACCAGCTCCAGTACGTCGCCCGGCGAGAGCTGATCTTCGGGATGCACATCCACGTCGCGGTCGACGACCCCGACAAGGCGATCCAGGTCGTGAACGGCCTTCTCCCGCAGCTCGGGCCGCTGCTCGCGCTCTCCGCGAGCTCCCCGTTCTGGCGTGGGGCGCCCACGGGCCTCGCCTCGAGCCGGCAGATCGTGTTCTCGGCGTTTCCCCGCTCGGGGCCACCACCCCGCTTTGCCGACTACGCCGACTACGCCGCGGTCGTCGGGCAGCTCGAGCGGACGGGCTGCATCGCCGACTACACGCACATCTGGTGGGACATCCGTCCGCACCCCAAGTGGGGAACGGTGGAGGTGCGGGTCTGCGACGCGGTCACGCGGATCGAGGATGCGGTCGCGATCGCGGCGTACTGCCAGGCGTTCGTGAAGCACCTCTCCGAGCGCTACGACCGTGGCGAGACGATCCCGACACACCACCGGATCCTCACGAGCGAGAACAAATGGCTCGCCGCGCGGTACGGGGTCGACGCCCCGCTCATGGACCTCGCGACGGGGCGTCGAATCCGCGTGCCGCTCGCGAAGCTCGTGCGCCGCACACTGCGCGAGCTCGCGCCCCACGCGCGCGAGCTCGGCTCGGAGCGGGAGCTCGAGGGTATCGACGAGATCCTCGCCCGGGGGAACTCCGCCGACGCGCAGCTGCGCGTGTTCAACGCGAACCGGGACATCGTCGAGGTCGTCCGCGCGATCGCCGACGCGACGGAGGCGGCCACGGGACCCTGACCGCAGCCGCCTCCCGAATCACCTCCCGCCTCCTGAGTCACCGCCGCCGGGCGAGCACCGGCTGACAACGCTTGTGGTGATTCACCACAAGCGTTGTCGGACGGACTCGCCGTGAAGGCTCAGTTCGTGACCCGGAACGTGCGCGTGTCGATTCGCGCGAGGAGGCCTCCCCCCGGGTCACGGAGGGTCAGGCTGCCCCTGCGCGTCGACATCTGCACGGTGTCCAGGATCGACTGCGCGGCTCCGGCCCACGGCAGGTCGATGCAACGAGCTGTCCGCGTGCGCGTGTCGAGCGCGTGGACGAACGCGTGGGACTCGCCGCCGTTGTACAGGGTGTAGGCCCACGTGCGGTTCGCGCTCCAGACCCGTGCGAGCGCGACGCCGTTCATCCGCTCGTCGGGCTCCGTCCTGTCGACGATCGCGCCGGGCTCGAGCCGGCCCGTGCGCATGTCGAGCGAGCGGACGACGTAGTGGATGCCGCCGTTCAGGCCCTGTGGGTACTGGAGCAGGTACAGCCGGAGCCCGTCGGGCGAGAGCGCGTCGAACGCGAAAGCGCCTCGGAGCCTGATCGTCCGCAGCGGCCGAAGGCTGCGTGTGTCGAGCGCGACGAACGTCGTGTGGGCCGGGTCGTCGTACATCGACGATGCGAGCAGCAGCCTCCGGCCACCCGCCCATGTCCCCTCGGCGACGCCGGAGAAGGTGACCGCCGGCACGCCGAGCTTCCCGGGCAGGACCCGCTCGCGGACGGTCTTTCCGTCACGGTCCCGCACGAGCCACACCCTCGTGGTCGACGTGCTCGTGCCGGCGACCGTGACCGCGTGCATGCCGTCCGCGACCGCGATCCCCGGCGTTCCCTGGACGAGCGGCGGCGCAGGCCCGGCCGCGGAGGCCACGCCCGCGAGCACGAGGCCAGAGGCGACGGCGACGCAGACGACGAATCTCGCTCTCATGGGAGTCCTCCTCGTTTTTCTCGACGCCGTGCAATACACCGACCGAGCCGTGGCGGTTCCTCAACCTGCCTGCGCGACGCAGGCGTCGTGCGCCGAGCGCGTGAGGTGCCTGACGAACCGCACGTGCCCACTCGGCTCGAGCACCGCGACCGTGCCCTCGTTCAACGACGGCGTGACGACCGCCGGGCGGCCGAAGCTCTGCTCCGGCTCGGCGCACGTGACGTTGTACGAGCCATGCGGCACACGCGTCGCGCGGATCGGGTGCCCGTCGAGCCGCCGGCGCTGAACGGTGCCGTCCTGCCCGCACGCGACGTACGCGTGCGACAGCACGAACGAGACGTGTTGGGGTGGCGCGCCCGTCGCGAGCACGCGTGGCGCACCGCCCGCGAGCCGGTAGAGCGCGAGGGCGTTACGGGCACCTGACGTGACCCAGACGTGCGTCCCGTCGGGAGAGAACACGACGTCGTGCGCGGGGAACGGCGGGTCGATCACTCGCGCGAGCCGCGGGCGGCGCGAGTCCGAGAGGTCGAGCACGGCGACGCCCTCCGCCGCAGACCCGAGCGCGGTCCACAGCGTTCGTCCGCCCGGATCGACCGAGACGTGGCGTGCCGGCCCCGGCACGCGGGTGCGGTGGACGACCGAGGCGCGGTCGAGGTCGATCGTCACGACTTGGCTCAGTCCGGAGTCGGTCACGTAGGCGAGCGGTTCGCCGGGGTGCACGGCGGTGTAGCGCGGCTCGTCGAACCCGTGGAGCACCGCCCGCACGGAGAGAGTCGCGGCGTCCACGATCGTGACGACGCCGGCCGGGACGTGACCGACCACGACCTGTCCATAGAGCGAGGACTCGACGCTGCGCGGCCCTGGCGCTGTGCGGATCCGTTTCAAGACGCGTCCCGACGACAGCTCCACTGCGGCGACGTGGGACTCGAGATCGGCGGTGACGAGCGCGACCGTCGCCCCGCCGGTCGCGGCAGCGAGCGCCCGCGCAGGCTGGACGGCGGCCGCGAGCGCCACGGCGAGGAGCTGACGCCTCTTCACGCCACGGATACGGCAAAGCGGTCGAGAGAGGTCCCGGGACCTCTCCGGTCGCCGGAGACGTAGGTCGGGGAGTGGACCTCTTGCGGTCTCCCGGTCGTATGGTCCTGCGGTGGTGGGCGCAGGCCGGGACGAGCGCGCCTGGGTGCGGGGCGCCCAGCGCGGCTCCGTCTCGGACCTGGAGGCGCTCTTCGACGCACACTGGCCGCGGGCGCACCGCGCCGCATACCTCGTCGTCCACGATGCAGCGCTTGCGGAGGACATCGCCCAGGAGGCATTCCTCGCCGCTCTCCGCAACCTCGACCGCTTCGACCGGCGCCGTCCGTTCGGGCCGTGGCTCCACCGGATCGTGGTGAACCGGGCGATCGACGCCGCCCGGGCGCGCGCGCTCCGTCGAGAAGCGGAGCTCACCGTCGGCGCACCGGCTGCTCCCGACCCCGAGCCGGTCGACGACGCGATCCTGCAGGCCCTCGGTAACTTGCCTCCCGAGCAGCGCGCGGTGGTAGTGCTTCGCCATCTGCTCGGCTATACGCCCGGCGAGATCGCGCGCATCCTCGACGTGCCGCGCGGAACCGTGAACTCCCGCCTGCGACGCGGCCTGGACGCGATGCGGGAGGCATTGTGAGGGCCGCGCTCGAGCGGGTGCCGCTTCCCGAGGCAGAAGCGGCCCGCGAGCGGGCGTACCGAGTGGCGCTCGGGGCGTTCGCCGCACGCGAGCCCGTGCGGCGCCCGCCTCACGCGAGAAGGATCGCGATCGCGGTGGCGCTCGGCGCGGTCGCGGTCGGTCTCGCCGTGGCGAGCCCACCCGGCATGGCGGTCGTCGACCGGGTGCGCGAGGCGGTGGGGGTCGAGCGAGCCCAGCCCGCGCTGTTCTCGCTCCCCGCGCCCGGACGGCTGCTCGTCGCGTCGGACGACGGAGTGTGGGTGGTGGCAGCCGACGGCTCGAAGCGTCTGCTTCCGGGGTACCGGCAGGCGATCTGGTCGCCCTTCGGGCGATTCGTCGTCGCGACGAAGGAGACCGAGCTCGCGGCGCTCGAGCCCGACGGCGACGTCCACTGGACCCTCTCCCGGCCCGGCGCTGGCGCGGCGCGCTGGGGCGGCACGCAGACCGACACGCGGATCGCGTACGTCGACCGCTCGGGCCTCAGAGTGGTCGCCGGCGACGGGACCGGGGACCGCCTGCTTGCGCCCGCGGAGACCGGCCCGCTCGCGTGGCGACCCGGCCCGCGCCACGTCCTCGCCTACGTCTCGGCGAGCGAGGTTCGCGTCCAGGAGACCGACACGGGCCGCGTGCTCTGGCGCGCGACCCGAGGGGGGCCCGCCGAACGGGTACGTGCGCTCGCGTGGTCGGACGACGGCCGGCGCCT
>DASSUT010000021.1:0-4141 GCA_035706725.1 Gaiella sp.
CCGGTGCCCGAGCGGCCTGCCCTTCCGGTGCGGCCCACGCGGTGCGTGTACGCCTTGCCGTCCTCGGGCGGGTCGAAGTTGATCACGTGCGTGACGTTGTCGAGGTCGAGGCCCCGCGCGGCGACGTCCGTCGCGACGAGCGTCGTCACCTTCCCCGCCTCGAACCGCTCGAGCGCGCGCCGCCGGGCGCTCTGGTTGAGGTCGCCGTGGAGCGCCAGCGCCTTCACGCCGCGCTGGTCGAGCCGCCTCGCGAGGCGGTCTGCGCCCCGCTTCGTGCGCACGAACACGAGCGCGAGCCCCCGCTCGCCGTCGAGGAGCTCGATCAGGGTGTCGAGCTTGCCGTCCTGCGTCACCGGCACGAACCGGTGGTCGATGTCGGAAGGCGTCTGCTCGAAGGGCAGCGCCGCCTCGATGCGGGCCGGCGACCGCGTGTAGGCCCGGGCCAGCTCGCCGACCTCGCCGTCGAGCGTCGCCGAGAAGAACATCGTCTGCCGCTCGCGCGGCAGGCGCTTGACGATCCGGTCGACCTGCGGCTTGAACCCCATGTCGAGCATTCGGTCGGCCTCGTCGAGCACGAGGATCGCGACGGCGTCGAGCGTGATCAGGCGCCGGTCGAGGAGGTCCTGGAGGCGGCCGGGCGTTGCGACCACGACGTGCGCGTCGCGCGCGGCGTTCGCCTGCGGCCGGATCGAGACGCCGCCGTACACGCAGGCGACGTTCGCTCCGCGCGCGCGGACGAGCGTGTCGATCTCCTCGGTCACCTGGAGCGCGAGCTCCCGGGTGGGGACGAGCACGAGCGCGGCGGGGCGCGCGTCGTCCAACGGGAGCTGCTGCACGAGCGGGAGGGCGAACGCGAGCGTCTTGCCGGACCCGGTGGGCGACTTCGCGAGGAGATCCGTTCCGGAGAGGGCCGGTGGGACGGCGCGTTCCTGGATCTCGAAGGGGGCGGTGATGCCGCGCGCGGCGAGCGCCGCCACGAGCTCCGTGCTCACTCCGAGCGCGCCGAACGACTGCTGAGACATGTGACTCCTGTGTTGGGTGGAACCGGCTCGAGACCTACGACACTCGAGCCCACAGGGAGTCGAACGAAGCGGATCTCACGGGTCGACCGCCGGTCGACCGTGCCCCGAACGGTAGCAGCGGGTCCGGCGGACGCCGACGGTAGGCTCGTTCGATGGCTCCGATCTCGTTCGCCCGGGGCGCCCCTTCGCCCGCGTGCCTCGACCCCGAGCTGATCGCCGACTGCGCGTCCGCGGCGCTCGCGCGCGACGGCGCGACGATCCTCTCGTACGGGACCGGCGGCGGGTACGGGCCGCTGCGGGAGCTCCTCGCCGAGCGACACGGCGTCGACGCGGGACGCGTGTTCGCGACGGTCGGTGGGCTCCAGGGCTTCCTGCTCTACGCGACCGTCCAGCTCCAGCGCCGCCCCGGCCGCGTGCTGGTCGAGGCGCCGACGTACGACCGGCCGCTGAAGCTCCTCCGCTGGCAGGGCGCCGAGGTGGTCGGGATCCCGATGGACGACGAGGGGCTCGACCCCGAGGCGCTCGAGACCGAGCTCGCCCGCGGCGGCGAGGTCTCGTTCCTGTACACGATCCCCACGTTCCAGAACCCGAGCGGGCGCACGCTGACGGAGGAGCGGCGCCGGAGAATCGTGGAGCTCTGCGAGACCCACGACCTGCATGTGCTCGAGGACGACCCGTACGGGCTCGTCCGCTACGAGGGGAAGGCGCCGCCGTCGCTCCACGCGCTCGAGGGTGGCCGGCGCGTCACCTTCACGTCCTCGTTCTCGAAGACCGTGGCGCCCGGTCTCCGCGTCGGGTGGTTCGTGGTCCCGGATTCGATGCGCGCGGACTACGACGACCGTGCCGTGTCGACGTACATCTCCCCGCCGCTCCTGCCCGAGGCCATCGTCCACGAGCTGTTCGTCCGCGGCGCCTTCGAGCCGAATCTCGACAGGATCCGTCAAATCCTGGGCGCGCAGCGCGACGCGATGCTCGCGGCGCTCGAGGCCGAGCTCGGGACCGGCGCGACGTGGAGCTCGCCGTCGGGCGGGTACTTCGTGTGGGCCGACTTCGGCGCCGGCGTGGACGCCGGCAAGCTCCTCGGACGCGCAGTCGACGCGGGGGTGACGTTCGTGCGCGGCTCGGACTTCTTCCCGTCCGAGGGTGGTGCGAGCGCCGCGCGGCTCGCGTTCTCCTACGAGCCTCCGGAGCGCATCGTCGAGGGCGTCCGGATCCTCGCGTCGCTGGTATAGAGACCGGGCCCGCGCCTACCTGTCGCGGCTCCGCCACCAGCGCGGCAGGATCGACGCGAGCGCGGCGCCGAGCGCCATGCTGATCAGGATCAGCCAGATCTGGCGCGTCTTCACCGTGAAGAACACGAAGTTGACGTCCTCGCGGCCCGAGTTCACGAGCAGGAAGATCACCGCATAGATCGCGATCGCGGCCCAGAGGATCAGCTTCCAGCGCGGGATTCCCTCGGTTCGCGACCGCTGCAGCTGCGGCTCGTCCGCCACGGGGCGATCTTACGCGGTCGCGGCCTGCGCCACGGGCGCGACGGGCACCCGGAGCACGAGCCGCGGCTGCGTCGGAGGCGCGAGGCGCCCCACGACCGCCGCCCGGAACGTCGGACACGGCACGTTGCCCGCCAGTGCGCAGAGGCCTGCCTGACGGAAGTAGCAGTCCTCGCACGTCGCAGCCGAGCGCTTGCTCATCGACTCCCCTCTTTCGCTGCCCTTCCCCTGCCGGAACAGCGGCCATTGTGATCCTGGCCGGAAGGCCTGGCAACCCCCTCTCGGTCCGAACTTCCCGCAATTTGCGGGTGTCGCCCGGACTGAATAAAGCCCTGCAAAAGAGCTATTTCTTCGGAAGCGTTTGCAGGGCGTGCAACGCCTGTCGAAAAC
The DNA here is from genome assembly GCA_035706725.1 of Gaiella sp. Taxonomy (GTDB): domain Bacteria; phylum Actinomycetota; class Thermoleophilia; order Gaiellales; family Gaiellaceae; genus Gaiella. The sequence goes on from DASSUT010000021.1 coordinate 2,903, forward strand.
TCTCCACAGGTATCACCCGCAACCCTGCTGCATACCGGCGTGCCGTCGCCGCGTTATCCCCAGCCGGGACGAGGAAGACGTCGGCCCCCGCGCGCCGCGCGCCGATGGTCTTCTGCTCGAGCCCGCCGACCTGCTCGACCGAGCCGTCGAGCGCGATCTCGCCGGTCGCAGCCACGCGGAGGCCGCGATCGACGTCGTTGCCGAGCTCCTGGTAGACCTGGAGCGCGAACGGCAGCCCGGCCGACGGGCCTCCGATGTCGCCCAGGTCGATGTTCACCTTGCGTGGGAGCGTGATCGCGGCGTCGTCGGAGACCTGGATCCCGATGATCGCGCGGCTCGGCTCGCGCGGGGAGCGAACGGTCTCGACGGTACGGTCGATCGTGTCGCCGCCGCGGTGCAGGCGCAGCACCACCGAGCCCCCCGGGCGGAGCGACGCGGTCGCCGCGCGCAGCTGGGCGACCGTGCGGACCGTGCGCCCGCGCGCCCCCACGATCAGGTCGCCGGGCCGAAGCTGCTTCAGCGCGGGGACGTCGATCGCCACGGCCTCGACGCGCACGCCGGTCGGAGTGGTCTTCACCGGGAGCCCTGCCGCCTTCAACGCCACGGCGGCGGCCACCCGCTCGGAGCGGTCCATCTCCTGGAGCGCCTCCTGGTGGCGCTCGGCGAACGTCTGACCCGGCGCGGTCACGGCCTGTTGCGGCACGAGAGTCGCCCCGTCGGGACGCAGGAACGGCAGGAGCCGCTCGAGCCAGCGCGCCTGCCGAAGCGAGACGTCGACGAAGTAGATGCCCCCTCCGTTCGCCGGTTCTCGGCCGCCCTGGACCATGACCTTGGGCGCGACGGGCTTCGCGGTGTCCGGCACGAAGAGGTAGTCGTCGGACGGGACGGTCGCGGCGAGCAGCACGACCGCCGCGAGGAGCGCGAGCCCCGCGAGCACGAACGAGAGCGGTGTGGGACGCAGACGTGCCACGGTTCGTCGTCGAACCTCTAGAGGAGCCCGCGGGTGAGCCCGCCGTCCACCGGGATCACCGTGCCGGTGACGTACGACGCGCGCGCGGAGGCGAGGAAGGAGACGACCGCGGCCACCTCCGAGGCGGTGCCGACGCGGCCGAGAGCGATCTGCTCGAGCTCCGACGGGGGAATGCCTTCTTTCCCGTGGAGGGAGCGCAGGCGGTCGGTGTCGATCCTGCCCGGCGCGACCGTGTTCACCGTGATGCCGTCCGGCCCGAGCTCCTGCGC
>DASSUT010000022.1:0-2751 GCA_035706725.1 Gaiella sp.
CCCCGACTGCCCGAGCGCGAGGGCGTCCTCCGCGGACAGGAGGCCGATGCCCTTCGTGCGCTGGAGCCAGATCTGGTTCCGGTCGAGGATCCCCTCGTAGTCGTCGACCGCGTGCGGCATGCGCCGCGTGAACGCGCGCGCCGCGTCGTAGAACCCCTCCGGGATGTCCTCGGCGAGGCCGCCGACCTGGAAGTACCGCGTGTGCATCCGGACGCCGGTGACCATCTCGAACAGGTCGAGCACCATGTCCCGCTCGCGGAACGCGTACCAGAACATCGAGATCGCTCCGAGCTCAAGGGCAGAGGTGCCGAGCCACACGAGGTGCGAGTGGATGCGGCTGAGCTCCGAGAGGCACATGCGCATCCACACCGCCTTCTCCGGCGGGGAGAGCGCGAGCAGCTTCTCGATCGCGAGCACGAACACGAGCTCGTTCGCCTGGAACGAGAGGTAGTCGATCCGCTCGGGGTAGGTGATCCCCTTCCAGTACGTCTTCGCCTCCATGTTCTTCTCGAAGCCGGTGTGGAGGTAGCCGACGACTGCCTCGATCCCCGCCACGTGCTCGCCGTCGAGGTCGACGATCAGCCGCAGGACGCCGTGCGTGGACGGGTGGTTCGGGCCGAAGTTGACCGTGAGGATGTCCTCGAGGTCGTGCTCGGCGGGGTCGACGTCGAGCTTCGTCGGGCAGGGCGACGGGATCCGCGTGCCCTCGTAGATCGGGGTCGTCGGGACCACCGTCATGGGCTAACGCTCCCCCGAGAAGCGGATGGGCTCGCCGCCGAGCGGATAGTCCTTTCGCAGCGGGAAGCCTTCCCAGTCGTCCGGCATCAGGAGCCGGCGGAGATATGGATGCCCACGGAAGACGATCCCGTACATGTCCCAGGTCTCCCGCTCGTACCAGTCGGCCGCGGGCCAGACTCCGATCACGGTGTCGATCTCCTCGCCGTCGTCGAGCCACACCTTGACGCGGACGCGCGCGGGATCGTCGGAGACGCGCAGAAGGTGGTAGACGACCGCGAAGCGCTTGGGCTTCGGTGCCGGCACCCGCGCGTAGCCCTGCGCGCCCGGCTCGTGGAGATCTCGACCGGTGGCGGTGCCGATGTACCCTGCGACGCCCTTCCCGCCCCAGCCGAGATAGTCGACGCCGGACAGGTCGGCGAGCATGTTGTACCCCTGCTCGTCGCGCAGGTGCGTGCACGCCTCCACGACCCGTGCCGGGTCGACGACGAGGGTCGTCTCGCCGTGCGCCTCGACCGTCTCCACGACGCCGGGAACTCCCGTGGTCACTCGGCGACCCCGCGGATCTCGTAGGCGGGCGGCACGCCGGCGCGGATCTTCTCGTGGAGCCTGACGATCCCCTCCATGAGCGCCTCCGGTCGGGGCGGGCAGCCCGGCACGTGGATGTCGACGGGCACGATCTTGTCGACGCCCTGGAGCACGGTGTAGTTGTTGAACATCCCGCCGGAGCTCGCGCACGCGCCCATCGCGATCACCCACTTCGGCTCCAGCATCTGGTCGTAGACCTGGCGGAGCGGCGGCGCCATCTTGTGCGTCACGCGGCCGGAGACGATCAGGAGGTCGGCCTGGCGCGGCGAGGAGCTGAAGCGCTCCATCCCGAAGCGCGCGATGTCGTAGCGGGACGAGACGATCGACATCATCTCGATCGCGCAACACGCGAGGCCGAACGTGTCGGGCCAGACCGAGCTCGACTGCGCCCACGCGACGGCCTTCTCGACGGTCGTGATCAGCAGCGCGTCCTCGATCGACTCGAGCTCCTGCTCGAACACGCCGGGGCCTCGGTCGGGCCAGAGCGTCCGCTCGGACTTCAGGCCCGCCTTCGCCGCCGGCCGGTCCGAGACGAGCGGCAGCCGTCGGGCTAGCGCCACTCGAGCGCTCCCTTCCGCCAGATGTAGACGTACGCGACCGCGAGGATCACGACGAAGACAAGGAACTCCACGAAGCCGAACCAGCCGAGCGCGTCGAGCTGCACCGCGAGCGGGTACAGGAACACGATCTCGATGTCGAACAGGATGAACAGCATCGCGGTCAGGTAGAAGCTCACCGTGAAGCGCCGCTCGAAGCTCGGCGCCTCCCTGGACACGCCGGACTCGAACGGCAGCATCCTGTCCCTCGTGCGCGAGCGCGGCCGGGTCGCGAACACGAACGAGAAGAGGATCATCGTCGCCGGGATGGCGGCCGCGAACAACGCGTAGATGAGAAACGGGAGCCAGTCGGCGAGCACGCTTGTCCTCTCCCCTGCCGAAGCGGGGCACTCGCGAACGCTACCACTCTGATCGGGGCGCACGAGCACGGAGTGGATCCCGCACCGCATCGGCGTTTCCGGTGTCACAAAGTCGGGGGGATACGCGACCTCTTCCCGCTTCGCTACGATCAGGGCATGGAGATCGCCGAGCGTCCGACCGAGGTCCTGCTCGACCTGACGCCGCTCGCCGCGGAGAAGGTCAAGGAGCTGATGGCCTCCGAGCCCGACGCAGAGTCGCTCGTGCTACGCGTCGCGATCCAGGGAGGCGGCTGCTCCGGGTTCCAGTACGGGCTGGGGTTCGACTCCGGTGTCGCGGAGGGCGACCACGAGCTGATGCTCGAGGGCGTCCGCGTCGTCGTCGACCCGTTCAGCGCCCCGTACCTCCAGGGCGCGAAGATCGACTACCTGAACGGCCTCCAGGAGTCCGGGTTCAAGATCGACAACCCGAACGCGGTCTCCTCGTGCGGCTGCGGCCACTCGTTCCAGGTCGA
>DASSUT010000023.1:0-4820 GCA_035706725.1 Gaiella sp.
GAGGTTGATCTTCGCGTAGCCGTACGGGCCGCCGTGGTCGTTGAAGTACCGCCGGTCGACGTCCATCCACACGCCGCCGAGCTTGTCGACGAGCTGGCGGAAGCCGCGGAAGTTCACCGTGATGATGTAGTTGATCGAGAGGCCGGTGAGCTTCCTGACGGTCTCGAGCGTCCCCTGGGCGCCGCAGGCCGAGTAGGCGGCGTTGATCTTGTCGCGGAACGTCGCACGACGGGGGCAATACACGTCGACCCGCAGGTCGCGCGGGAACGAGAGCAGAGAGATCGTCTTCTCGCCGGGGTCGGCGCGGACGAGCATGATCGTGTCGGAGCGCGACGGCGTGCCCTTCGCCTCGTTCGCCCGGTGGTCGTACCCGATCACGAGCGCGACCGCCGGCTGACCGGGCAGCGGGACGTCCAGCTCCTTGGCGGCGGCCTTGACCTCGACCGACTTCGGCGCGACCGCCGCGACCGACTCGTGGAGGTAGAGGTACGCGCCGGCGGCGGTGCCGCCGACGATCACGCAGAGGACGAGTGCCGACCAGCCGAAGATGCGCAGCGCGAGCGAGCGTCCGCGACCCGGCGGGGGAGGCGGCTGCCGGTAGACGGTCATCGGCCCGGCCGGTCCCGGCGGGAGCGTCGTCCGGTTCGAGCCGTTCAGCGTCGCGCCGCGGCCGACTCCTCTCTTCAGCGTCGTTCGCATGGGTGCCGCGGGCGCGCTCGCGCCCGAAGGCTGAACCGTACCCGAGAGACCGGCCGACCTTCGGCGTGCGGCGACGTCAGGTCGTCGCGAACACCGTGGCGAGCTGCTCGGCGAGGAACCCGATCTCCTCGCGCGTGCCCGCTGTGACCCTGAGCGCCGTCGGCGCGCCGAACGACCCCATCGGACGCACGATCACGCCGCGCCGCAGAAGCGCGTCGTTGAGCGCGACGGCATCGGTGCCGACGTCGACGAAGAGGAAGTTCGCGGCCGCCGGCGCCAAGGGGTCGAAGCCCTGCGCGCGCAGCACCCGCTCGAGCTCGGCCATCGAGTCGCGGTTCACCGCGCGGCGGCGCGCGAGCTCGTCGGCGCCGTCGAGGCTCGCGAGCGCTGCCACCTGGCCCGGCGTCGTGATGTCGAACGCACGCTGCACCTTGCGGATGGCGGCGACGACCTCCCGCGGCCCGACCCCGTAGCCGACCCGGAGCCCGGCGAGCCCGTAGATCTTCGAGAACGTCCGCAGCGCGAGCACGTGGCGGCCGGCGCCGGCGGCCTCCTCGATCGCGTCGGGGAACGCGGGATCGTCGACGTACTCGATGTACGCCTCGTCGACGACCGTGAGCACGTGCTCCGGCACCGCGTCGAGGAACCTCCGCAGCTCGGTGCGCGTGATCATCGTCCCGGTCGGGTTGTTCACGGTCGGCACGTATGCGAGCTTCGTTCGGGGCGTGATCGCGGCAAGCATCGCGTCGACGTCCACGCGGCCGTCGCGCAGCGCGACCTTGACCGGGGAGGCCGCGAGCTTGAGCGGGTCGAGCACGTAGCTCGGGAACGACGGCCACGGCGTCACGACCTCGTCGCCCGGGTCGAGCGACACCTGGCAGACGTAGCCGATCACCGCGTCGGCACCGGCGGCGACGATCACCTCCTCGAATGCGACGTCGTGGCGCGCCGCGAGCGCCTCCCGCAGCACGTACGCGCCGCTGTCCGGGTACCGGTTCGCTTCGGGAAGCGAGCGGCCGATCGCCTCGAGCGCCTCCGGGAACGGGCCGAACGGGCCCTCGTTCGACGCGAGCTTGACGACGTGCTCGAGACCGAGCTCGCGCTGGACGAGCTCGGCGGGCTTGCCCGGCTCGTAGGGCACGAGCGCGTCGAGGGCGGGCCGGAAGAGCTCCGGCCCCGGGCCTTCGAGCGTCACGCTGCGACGGCCTCCGGCGTGCTCGGAGACGGCTCGGTGGGCAAGGGCGGCTCGTCCGGGGGAGGCGGGCTCCACCCTCCGCCGTCTCCGCTCCCCCCGCCCGTCATGAAGCGGCGCCAGACGACGAGCCCGGCCCCGAGCGCGCCCACGAGGGCCAGCGCGCCGAGCACCGTCCTGATCCGTCCGCTGGGTGCCGACGCGCGCGTCGTAACCCCTGAGACGGCACGCGCCGCCCGGCGCCGGAGGTAGCGGCGCGTGAACCACCAGCCGATCGCCCACATGAGCGCGGTCCTGCGGTCGCGCATGGCAGGAGCGTACTACCGACGCCGCGGCGGGAGGTGGATCGCCCGGCCGAGCGCGACGAGCCCGGCCTCCTTGATCCCCTCGGCGAACGTCGGGTGCGGCGCGACGCCGTCGGCGATGGTCTCGATCGTGGACTCCGCGTCCAGCGCGACGACGGCCTCGCCGATGAGGTCGGTCGCGTGCGGGCCGACGATCACGATCCCGAGCAGCTGGCCGTACTGCGACTCGTGGATCGTCTTGATCCAGCCGGTCGTGTCGCCGGACATGACGGCCCTCGCGATCGCCACCCACGGACAGCGGCCGACCACGACCGCGTCTCCGTGGAGCTCACGCGCCTGGGCCTCGGTGAGCCCTGCGCCGGCGATCTCGGGGTCCGTGTAGATCGGCCGCGGGACCGCGGGCTCGCCGAACGACGAGTCGTGGCCCATTGCGTTCTCCGCGGCGACCTCGCCCTCGCGGAAGCCGGTGTGCGCGAGTTGCCAGTACCCCGCCACGTCACCCGCGGCGTAGATGTGCGGCACGTTCGTCCGGCGGCGGTCGTCGGTCGCGATACGCGCACGGTCGAACTCGACGCCGGCCGCCTCGAGGCCGACTCCCTCGACGAGCGCGGCCCGGCCGACCGACACGAGCATCAGGTCGCAGTCGACGGTCTCGCCCTCGCCGAAGTGCACGGTGAGGTGGTCGCCGTGGTCGTCGACCTGCGTGCACTGCTTGGAGAGGTGCATCGCGATGCCCCGCTTCCGGAACGCCTTCTCGAGCTCCTTCGCCGCATCCTCGTCCTCGGCGGGGATCAGCGTCGGCAGCATCTCGACGATCGTCACCTCGGTCCCGAAGCGCTCGAAGATCGACGCGAACTCGCAGCCGATGATGCCGCCGCCGAGCACCACGAGCCTGCGGGGGACCTCGGTCTGGGCGAGCAGGCCGGTCGAGTCGACGCAGCGGGGCGAGTCGAGCCCCGGGACCGGCGGCCGGACCGCGAACGAGCCCGTTGCGACGATCGCGCTCCGGAACGTCACGTCGTCCTTGCCCTCGACCGCGATCGTGTTCGGGCCTGTGAAACGGCCGGTGCCCTGCACCCACTCGACGCCGTTCGCCTTGAACAGCATCCCGACCCCGCCCGTCATCTGGTCGACCACCGCGTCCTTCCACTGGACGGCGGTGCCGAAGTCGAGCGCAGGCTGCTCGACACGCACGCCGAGCTTCGCGAACGTCTCCTGCGCGTCGTGGTATGCGTGCGCCGTCTGCACCCACGCCTTCGTCGGGATGCAACCGACGCGCAGACACGTGCCGCCCAGCGCCGGCTCCTGCTCGATGCACGCGACCCTGCCGCCGAGCTGGGCGGCCCGGATCGCCGCCGTGTACCCGGCGGGGCCCCCTCCGATGACTGCCACGTCGACGTCCATGCCGTGAAACCTAACCGCCGGAAGCCTCAGGCCAGCGAGGCAAGCATCGTGACGGAATCGTCGTCCTCGCCGACCTGCTCGAAGCCATGGCGCCGGTAGAGCTCGATCGCGCGGGCGTTGTTGCGGTCCACGCTCAGCGAGATCGCACCGTGTCCCTCGGCGCGCGCGCGCTCGAGGAGCCCGTCGAGGAGCGCGGAGCCGATGCCCTTTCCCCGCGCGCTCGGGACGACCGCGATCGCGAGCTCGGGCGTCCGCTCGTCGACGAACCCGTATCCGCCGCGCTCGCGCGGGAACAGCCGGTACCACGCCGCGCCGACCGGGAACCCGTCCTCGATCGCGATCACCGCCGTATCCCCGCGGCGCCCCCAGGCCTTCACGTACAGCGCGACCGGCCCCGGCCCCGAGTCCTCCGGTGCCCGCTCCTTCCAGTAGTAGGCGTGGTGGAGCATGTCGCGCAGGAAGCGCACGTCCTGAGGCCCGCCGCGGCGGACGACGACGCCCGCCTGCGCGGCGCTCACAGCGCGAGCGTGGGCTGCTCGATCAGCGCGACCAGGGTCTGGAGGAACCCTGCCCCGTCGGCGCCGTCGATCGCCCTGTGGTCGCATGTCAAGACGAGGTGGACGATCGGCGCGACGTCGAGGTCGCCGTCTCGCACGACCGGCTCCTCCTTCACGGCGCCGACCGCGAGGATCGCGACCTGCGGCGGGTTGAGCACCGCCGTGAACTGCTCGACCCCGAACATGCCCAGGTTCGAGATCGTGAACGTGCCGCCGTCGAGGTCGGCGAGCGTGAGCGCGCTGTCCCGCGCACGGCCGACGAGGTCGGCCCGCGCCCGGGCGATCTCCTGCACGGTCCTGCGATCGGCGTCGCGGATCACGGGGACGATCAGGCCCTGCGGCGCCGCGACCGCGATCCCGACGTGCGGGCGGGGATGGCGCTGGATCTCCTCGCCGGTGAACGTCGCATTGAGCGGCGCGTGACGCGCGAGCGCGACCGCGACGAGCTTCACGAGGACGTCGTTCACGGTGGGCTTCGTGTCGCCTTCGGGAAGGCGCTCGACGAGGCGTTCGCGCAGGGCGAGCGCCTCGGCCATGTCGGCCGAGACGCCCAGCTGGAACACCGGCGCCGCCCACGCCTCGATGAGGCGCCTCGCGATCGTCTTGCGGACGGACGTGAGCTCGACGACCTCTGCGACCTCGTCGGACGCCTCGACCCGAGCC
>DASSUT010000024.1:0-4069 GCA_035706725.1 Gaiella sp.
GCGTAGCGGTTCTTCTGCCGGCTGAACCCGTCCGCGCGCAGCTCCTCGTCGCTCGAGTCGAGCACCCCGCGGGGGGTCAGCCCGCCGAGCCGTGACACGAGCCGGTCGTAGGCGGCGCGCGCCGAGGCAAGCGACACTTGCTGCTCGAGGATCAGGAGGACGAGGGTCGGAAAGCCGGGCTCGCGGGACCAGAACTCCGGCGCGCCGTGGTGCTCGACGATTGCGGCGAGGTCGGGATCGGCGCCGCAGAGCTCGACGACGGACGTGGCGAAGGAGCGTTCGTCGAGCACCGGGTCAACGCTACTCGCCCGGGTCGGGTATGGTCTTCCGGATGCGCAGCGAGCGCGCACCTCATCCGACGGCCCGCCCCGGCCTCCTCGCGCTCGCCCTTCTCCTCCTTCCCCGCTAGGGGAAGCGAGCGACGCGACATACACGAGCCGTGCTCCCTGCACCACCGGGAGAGGTACGTCTTCGACCGAGGAGAACCGCCATGCCCATGCCCTTCCGCCGCTACCGCCGCTACGACACCGTCGACCTGCCCGACCGCACCTGGCCGGACGTCGTGCTCGACCGCGCGCCGACGTGGTGCTCGACCGACCTGCGGGACGGGAACCAGGCGCTCGTCAGCCCCATGGACTCCGCCCGCAAGCGCCGGTTCTTCGACCTGCTCGTCCGGCTCGGCGTGAAGGAGATCGAGGTCGGCTTCCCGTCCGCCTCGATGACGGACTTCGAGTTCTGCCGGCTGCTCGTCGAAGAGGGTCTGATCCCGGAGGACACGACGATCGCGGTGCTGACGCAGGCGCGCCCGGAGCTGATCGAGCGCACGTTCGAGGCTATCGAGGGCACACACTGCGCGATCGTCCACCTCTACAACTCGACCTCGACGACCCAGCGCCGGGTCGTGTTCAGGCTCGACAGAGACGGCATCACGGAGCTCGCGGTCGGTGGCGCCCGGCTGTGCAAGCGCCTCGCCGGCGAGAGCGACGCGGAGATCGTTTTCCAGTACTCGCCCGAGAGCTTCCACCACACCGAGCTCGAGTACGCGCTCGAGATCTGCGAGGCGGTCGCCGCCGAGTGGGGGCCGACGCCCGACGAGAAGATGATCGTGAACCTCCCGACGACCGTCGAGGCGTTCCCGCCGAACGTCTACGCCGATCGCATGGAGTGGTTCGGCAGGCACTTCTCGCACCGCGACGCCGCCATTCTCTCCGTCCACCCGCACAACGACCGCGGCACGGCGGTCGCCACCGCGGAGCTCGGGCTGATGGCGGGCGCGGAACGGGTCGAGGGCTGCCTGTTCGGGAACGGCGAGCGGACCGGGAACGTCGACCTGATCACGCTCGCGCTGAACCTGTTCAGCCAGGGCGTCGATCCCGAGCTCGACCTGTCGGAGCTCGACGAGGCGCGGAGGATCGTGGAGGAGTGCAACGAGCTTCAGGTCCACCCGCGCCACCCGTACGTCGGCGAGCTCGTCTACACGGCGTTCTCGGGGTCGCACCAGGACGCGATCAAGAAGGGCATGGACGCCCAGGAGCGCGCGGGGGCCGAGGTCTGGGACGTCCCATACCTCCACATCGACCCGAAGGACGTCGGCCGCGACTACGAGGCGATCATCCGCGTGAACTCGCAGTCGGGCAAGGGCGGCGTTGCCTACCTCATGCAGACCGAGCATCACCTCGAGCTGCCCCGCGGGCTCCAGGTCGACTTCGCCCAGAAGGTGCAGGCGATCACCGACGCCCGCGGCGGCGAGCTGGGCACCGGGGAGCTCCTCGAGGCGTTCACCGAGCACTATCTCGCGGTCGACACGCCGTACGCACTCGTCTCCTATACGCACGAAAGCGGCGAGCCGCTCGACCGGCTCGTCGCACGGATGATCGTCGAGGGCGAGGAGGTCGAGATCGAAGGCGAGGGCAACGGCCCGATCGCGGCGCTCGTGCACGCTATCGAGGAGCGCTTCGGCCTCGCGGTCGACGTGCGCGAGTACCACGAGCACGCGATGTCGAAGGGCGAGGACGCGACCGCGGCGGCCTACGTCGAGGCGGACGTCGACGAGGAGGCGTTCTGGGGCGTCGGCATCCACCCGTCGATCGTCACCGCGTCGCTCCGCGCCGTGGTCAATGCCGTCAATCGCGCGCACGCGCTCCGCGCCGAACGTGAGGAGGCCGCCGCGGCGTTCGATTGACGTTCCGCGCCGCCGACCGCCGCGCGCCCCCCTCGCTACACTGGGCGCTCGCGCGGATGTAGCTCAGTTGGCTAGAGCGTCTGCTTGCCATGCAGAAGGTCGAGGGTTCGAGTCCCTTCATCCGCTTTCTCTAGCCCCGAGGGTCGCTCCTCCAAGTTGTCCTCGGGGTGCGCAGTCCACGGCCGCTTCGGCGCACGGATTCGAGGGCCGCCACGCTTCGCCCTTGCTCGCGCGACCTGAGCCCGCACAGCGAAGCACGTAAGAACTCGTCGGCTCGCGGCATCTATTCCCGTATAGACCGGGTGCGTCTTCGGAAGGAGCCTGTCGCGATGGCCGTGATCAAGAAGCTCGTCGCTTCGTCGTTCGTCCTCGGCGGCGTGGCTGTGCTGCTCCTCCTCGGTGGGGTGCTCTTCAACGGGACGGTGAGCGCCGTCTCGAGCGCCGGCAAGGGCCCGAACGTCGACCCGACCCAGAAGCGCGCCGATCGGCTGGTCGCGGAAGGGAAGCGCGTGTTCCGCTACGACACGTTCGGCGACCAGGCGGTCTGGGGGGGCGTGCTGCGGCTCCACGACGCGATCCAGGGCTCGAAGTTCGGTGGCGTGGGCGCGGGCATCAGCCCGAAGACCGCGCTCTCGCTCGGTCTCAAGGTCGACGCGGCCGCGATCCCGCCGAACGTGGCTCAGGCGATCAAGGCCGGGAAGGTGAACCTCGACGACCCGGCGGTGACACTGACGCTGCTGAAGTTGAACTCGGTCGTCGGCGTCCGGGGCTTCTTCGACAAGGGCGGCAGCCTGAAGTCCGTGGGGATCACGTGCGCGCTCTGCCACTCGACCGTCGACGACTCCTTTGCGCCCGGGATCGGCAACCGTCTCGACGGCTGGCCGAACCAGGATCTGAACGTCGGCGCGATCGTCGCGGCGGCGCCGAACCTGAAGCCTCTGGAGGACCTGCTGGGGGCGGACGAGGCAACCGTGAAGACGGTGCTGAACGGCTGGGGCCCGGGCTTCTACAACGCGGAGCTGAACCTGGACGGCAAGGCGATCGGTCCCGACGGCACGCCGAAGTCGGCCGCGACAAGGATCCCGAGCGCGTTCGGCAAGGACGGCCAGAACCTGCACACCTGGGGCGGCGGCTGGGGCACGGTCACGTACTGGAACGCCTTCGTCGCGATCCTGCAAATGCACGGGATCGGCACCTTCCGCGACGAGCGGCTCGACGACGCGGCGAAGTATCCGATCGCGGCCGAGAGGCGCTTCGGACACACGACGCCGTACGTCGGCTCGGGCGTGCTCCCCGCGCCCGACAAGCCCACGGGCATGCCCGACCAGACGACGGAGGCGCTGCGCGCGCTCGACTTCTATCAGCGCGCGCTGCCGGTGCCGCAGCCGCCGAAGGGCAGCTTCGACCCGGCGGCCGCCAAGCGCGGCGAGGCCGTCTTCAACGGGCAGGGGCAGTGCACGAACTGCCACGTGGGCTCGATCGGCTCGGCGCCCGGCTACAACGCGGTCAAGCCCTCGGCGATCTGCACCGATGCGTTCCACGCCGACCGCGCCCCGGACGGCACCTACGTGATCGCGCCGCTCCAGGCGCTGTTCACCCGCTCGAAGCGAGGCTTCTACCACGACGGGCGCTTCCCGACCCTGATGGCCGTCGTCGACCACTACGACAGCTGCTTCAAGCTCGGGCTGAGCGCGCAGCAGAAGGGCGATCTCGTCCAGTACCTGAAGAGTCGCTAGCAGGCGAGGACGGCTCCCGACGTGATGGTCAGCGACGCACGACCTCGGCGGGGCGACGGCCGTGCGGTGAGCGGGAGCGGGACGTGAGAAGGACCGCCAGCCCGGTACGGCTCGTGATCGCGTTCTCCGTCGCCGCGACGCTCGCGGTCTT
>DASSUT010000025.1:0-10578 GCA_035706725.1 Gaiella sp.
ACGTAGAACAGCGAGATGAAGATCGGGATCTGGAGGACGATCGGCAGGCATGACGAGGCCGGGTTGATCTTGTTCTCGCGGTAGAACTTCATGAGCTCCTCGTTCTGCCGCTGCCGGTCGTGCTTCCAGCGCTGCTGGATCTCCTTCATCTCCGGCGCATGCGCCTGGAGGTTCTGCATCGAGTGGATCTGCCGGATCATCACCGGGACGAGCACGATCCTGACCAGCACCACGAGCGCCACGATCGACCACGCCCACGAGAGCCCCACGGTGCCGTGGAACCACTCGAGCAGCGAGGTGAGGAGGTTCTCGATCGGGCGCAGCGGGTTCGTGAAGCCGACGATCACGCGCGGCTCCGTTCCCCGCGAGGCCTGAAGAGCGAGCGGTCACGCACGTGGTCGACGCCGCCGTGGCTCCAGGGGTTGCAGCGGAGCAGCCGCCAGCCCGCCACGATGCCGCCTCGCACGAGGCCGAGCTCGCGAAACGCCTCGATCGCGTACGCGGAGCAGCTCGGGTGGTACTTGCAGGTGCCGGGCGGCGTGAGCAGCCCGAGGGTGTAGCGCCACCCGTACACCGCCGCGATCCCGAGCCACTTCACGACGTCACCTTGCCGACAATCTCGCGAACCTGCCCGACGAGCCAGTCGTGATCGCGCGTCGCGGCGGGCTCGGCGAGCCCCGGCCGCGCGACGAGCACGTAGTCGCAGCCGGACGGCGCCTCGTCGGCAAGCTCCGTCCAGACCTCGCGGAGCTGGCGCTTGAGCCGATTGCGGGCGGTCGCCGGGCCGACCGACCGCGGGATCGCGAGACCGAGCCGGGGCGCGCCGCCCGGGTCGTCCTCGCGGGCGAACCAGTGCAGCGTGAGCGACCGCGTCGACACGGATCGTCCTTGCCGGTAGACCGTGTCGAAGTCACGCGACCGGGAGAGGCGGTGGCGGCGCTCCACGGCCTGCGGCTAGGCGGAGAGACGCTTCCGGCCCTTCGCGCGGCGGCGCTTCAGGATCGCGCGGCCGCCGCGGGTCGACATGCGGGCGCGGAATCCGTGCTTGCGCTTGCGGCGGCGGACGTTCGGCTGGTACGTGCGTTTCACGACGGAGAAAGACCTTCGAGACGATGGTGCCCGCACCTTGCGGTCACGGCGGAGGGCGGAGTATAGACGAGGCCCGCCGGGCTCAGGTTATCCACACCCGCCTGCGGGGCGGGGACGGGCGAAACGGCTGCTCACAGGCGCCGGCTGTCGTCCGCAGTGACGCCGCGAAACGCGTTGTCCACAGCTGTGGAGAGCGGTGTGGAGATTGGGAAACTTCCTGCAAAAGTGGGTGTTTTGGGTGCGAGGCCAGTCCATGGTTGCCCTTGCAGACGGCGGTCCGAGCGGTGGTATGCTCGCGCTCCCGCCACCCCGAGAGGAGCGTCGAGAACCGCGTTGGAGCACGCCGGCGATCGTAGTGCCGAGCATCTTTGGGACGACGTCTCCCGGCGTCTGCGGGAAACGCTCAACGAGACCACGCACGCGACGTGGTTCGGTGCCGCCACCGGCGGCCACGTGAGCGACGAGGCGTTCGTCGTGGTCGTCCCGAACGACTTCACGCGCGAATGGATCGAGAGCCATTTCCTCGGCCTCGTGCGCGCCGCGACGCGAGACGCCGTCGGGCGTGAGCTGAGGGTCGTGCTCACGGTCGCCGAGGCGCCCGAGCCCGCCGAGGTCATCCCGCTCGCGGCAGCCGCCGCGGCCGAGCCGCAACTCGGCGCGAACCCGAAGTACACGTTCGACAACTTCGTGATCGGGTCGTCGAACCGCTTCGCCCACGCCGCGGCGCTCGCGGTCGCAGAAGCCCCGGCGCAAGCCTACAACCCGCTCTTCATCTACGGGGGCACGGGTCTCGGCAAGACGCACCTGCTGCAGGCGATCGGCGCGTACGTGAACGAGCACTCGAAGGGGCTCACGCGCCGGTACGTGACGAGCGAGACGTTCACGAACGACTTCATCAACTCGCTGCGCGACAAGCGGATCGAGGGGTTCAAGCACCGGTACCGCGCGTACGACGTGCTCCTCGTCGACGACATCCAGTTCCTCGAGGGCAAGGAGCGCTTCCAGGAGGAGTTCTTCCACACGTTCAACTCGCTCTACGAGGCAGGCCGCCAGATCGTGATCTCGTCGGACAGGCCGCCGAAGGAGATCGCGACCCTCGAGGAGCGGTTGCGGTCGCGCTTCGAATGGGGGCTGATCACGGACATCCAGCCGCCCGACCTCGAGACCCGCATCGCGATCCTCCGCAAGAAGGTCACGACCGACGGCATCGCGATCCACGATCCCGAGGTGCTGACGTTCATCGCAGGCCGGGTCTCCACGAACATCCGTGAGCTCGAGGGCGCGCTCACCCGCGTCGTCGCGTTCTCGTCGCTCACCGGGCTCCCGCTCGACGTCGATCTCGCCGAAGGAGTCCTGCGCGATTTGTTTCCCTCGTCCGGCGGCGTGCCCGAGGTCACGATCGCGGCGATCCAGGAAGCGGTCTGCGATCGGTTCTCGCTGACCGTGGACGAGCTCTGCAGCCAGCGCCGCTCCCAGGCCGTCGCCTATCCGCGGCAGGTCGCGATGTACCTCTCGCGCGAGCTCACCGACGCGTCGCTCCCGAAGATCGGCAAGGAGTTCGGGGGACGTGACCACAGCACGGTCCTCCACGCGAACGCGAAGATCACGCGGATGATCTCGGAGGACAGAGCTGTGTACAACCTCGTGCAAGATCTCACCGCGCGAATCAAGCACCGTGGATGACCCGGCCCGCCCCACTTGCCCGCGCGTCCCTGCTGGGGGTCCGGTGGAGAACTCGACGTCGGGACCCACAGCCCGAAATCGCCCTAGTAGCACGGGTTTCCTCCGTCTTCCCCGTCGTCCACACTCCCTAAGCACTACGACGAAAGGTTTAGAAAAGACATGATGGAAACCGACATCGTGGTCGGCTCCGACATCCGTGTGTCCGTCGACAGGGACGCGCTTGCGGCGGGTCTCCAGCTCGTCTCACGCGCTGCGTCGTCCCGTGGCACCGTCCAGGTGCTCGGTGGCGTCGGTATCCGCGCGGCGGACGAGCTGCTCGAGCTCGAGGCGACCGACATGGAGCTCTCGTTGCGGACGACCGTGCCGGCGGCCGTCGAGGGGGAGGGCGTGATCGTCGTGCCGGCGAAGCTCCTCGGGGACGTCGTCCGTCTTCTGCCGACGGGCACCGTGACGCTCGCGTACCGGCCGGAGGACGGCGTGGCGACGATCGAGGCAGGCTCGTACTCGTCGCGGATCAACGTGTTCGCCGCCGAGGACTTCCCGAGGCTCCCGTCGGTGGACGTCCCTCTGCAGGAGGTCGACGCGGCCGCGTTGCTCGACACCGTCCAGCGCGTGTCGAGGGCCGCGTCCCGCGACGAGTCGAGGCCGGTGCTCACCGGAATCCTCGCGCAGTTCGAAGGCACGAAGCTCACGATGGCGGCAACGGACTCCTACCGGATGTCCGTGAAGGAGACGCCGCTCGAGAGCGGCGGCCCTGAGCTCGAGGCGATCATCCCCGCGCGGGCGCTCGACGAGCTCGGCCGCGTTGCTGCAGGCGCTGAGACCGTCCAGCTGGGCGTCAACGAGAACCACGTGATCTTCGGTGCGGGCAATGCGTGGCTCACCACCCGGAGGATCGACGGGCAGTTCCCGAACGTGCAGCAGCTTCGCCCGGAGTCGTTCGACGTCCGGCTCGAGCTGAACCGGGCCGAGCTGCTCGACGCGGTCCGCCGCGCGGGAGTGATGGCGCAGCGCAACACACCGCTCCGGCTGCGCTTCAGCGACGGCGAGCTCACGATCTCGGCTCAGAGCCAGGACGTCGGCGAGACGCGGGAGTCGCTCGCCGTGCGTTACCAGGGCGACCCGCTCGAGATCGGCTTCAACGCGGAGTTCCTGCGCGAGGGCCTCGAGTCCGTGACGGCGGACGAGGTGACGCTCGAGCTCATCAACCCGCTCAGGCCCGGCCTGATCAGCGCCGAGGGGGACACCTTCTGGTACCTGATCATGCCGATCCGCCTGGCGGGCTAGCAGTGCGACGCACGTCCGCGACGCACGTCCCGCGCGGGGCATGATCGGACCGAAGCAGAGCCCGAGTGATCGTCGATGAGATCGTGGTGCGCGACGTCCGCTCGTACCCGACCCTGGAGCTCTCGCTCGAGCCCGGGCTCGTGCTCGTGACGGGCCCCAACGGCGCCGGCAAGACGAACCTCCTCGAGGCGGTGCACCTCGCGACCCAGGGGCTCTCGTTCCGCACGCGACACGACGCGCAGATCGTCCGAAACGGAGCCGACTCGGGGCGGGTCGCGGCCCGTGGCAGGCTCGGTGCGGTCGCGTTCGCGGCGGACGTCTCGCTCTCGCGCAGCGCGCCGAAGCGCATTCGCCTGAACGGCGCGGTCGTGGGCTCCGCGGAGGAGCTTCGCCGCCGGATGCACGCGCTCGTCTTCACTCCGGACCGGCTCGCGGTCGTGAAGGGCGGTCCGGCGGCACGCCGTGCGTACTTCGACCGCGTGCTTGCCCGGTCCCTGCCGGCGAGAGCCGACCTGCCGTCCGCGTACGCGACCGCGCTCGGGCAGCGGAACGCCGCCCTGCGGCGCGTTCTCGCGGGCGTATCGGCGAGCGACGCGCTCGAGCCGTGGACCGAGCAGGTCGTGTCCCTCGGCGCCCTTCTGGTCGAGGCTCGGCATCAGGTGCTCGCGCTGCTCGCCCCCCCGTTCGCCGAACGCGCCGCGGAGCTCGGTCTCGAGGGCGCCTCGATCGACTACGACGCCGAGCCGCCGAGCCGCCAGGCGCTCGACGGGCGCCTCGACCGCGACCTCGAGCGCGGCACGACGGGACTCGGGCCGCACCTCGACGAGATCCGGCTCGGCGCGGGCGATCGCGACCTCCGCACCTTCGGCTCTCAGGGCGAGCAGCGCCTCGCAGTGCTCTCGCTTCTGCTCGCGGAGGCGGAGCTCCTCTCCACCCACGGTGCCGTCCCGCCGCTCCTGCTGCTCGACGACGCACTCTCCGAGCTCGACGCCGACCGGCGCCGGCTGCTCTCCACCCGGCTCGGTGTCAGCGGCCAGACCCTCGTCACCGCGACCGGAGCGGAAGCGCTTCCGCTCGCGCCCGCCCAGCTCCTCGTCGTCTCGCCGGGGGAGGTCAGGGCGGCGTGATCCAGCGGCTCGACGGATCGGTGCGGCAGGCCCTGCGCCGTGCCGGTGTTCCCGACGCCGGCCAGCTCGCCGAGGTGACCCGCGCCTGGCCCGACGCCGTCGGGCCGGCGATCGCCCGGGCCGCGTGGCCTCAGCGCATCGGCCGCGACGGCACGCTCCACGTGACGACCGTGTCGTCGACCTGGGCGTTCGAGCTGGGCCGGATGGAGGCGGAGGTGCGGCGCAAGCTCGAGGCCTCGCTGGATGTGGCGGCCCCGTCCTCGCTGCGGTTCGCGCCCGGTCCGGTGCCGGGCCCTGCAGGCCCCGACGAGCCGCGCCTGCGCGCGCCGGTGCCGACCCCCGAAGAGGATGCGGCGGCGGCCGCCCTGAGTGCCTCGATCGAGGATCCGCGGCTGCGCGAGGCGGTGCGAAAGGCGGCCGCCGCGAGCCTCGCCAAGGGCCGCGGCGACCGTGCGGTCTGATATACTTCTCGAGGCCCGCAAAACCGGTGTTTTGCAGGCATTTTACTGTCCAGGAGGGGCATGACGGAAACGGCCTATACCGGGAAGGACATCACGGTCCTCGAGGGTCTCGAGCCCGTTCGGCTGCGGCCCGGGATGTACATCGGCTCGACGGGCGCCCGCGGCCTCCACCACCTCGTCTACGAGGTCGTGGACAACGCCGTCGACGAGGCGCTCGCGGGTCACAACGACCTCGTCGAGGTCACGATCCATCCCGACGACTCGATCACCGTCCGCGACGCCGGCCGCGGCATCCCCGTGGACGTCATGGAGGAGCAGGGTCTCTCCGCGTTGACGGTCGTCCTCACGAAGCTGCACGCGGGCGGGAAGTTCGGCGGCGACGGCTACAAGGTCTCGGGAGGGCTCCACGGGGTGGGAGTCTCCGTCGTGAACGCGCTTTCCGAGTGGCTCGTCGCCGAGGTCCGTCGCGACGGGAAGGTGCACCGGCAGGAGTTCGCGCGAGGCGTGCCGCAGGGCGACGTCGAGGTGACGGGCAAGACGAAGGAGACCGGCGCGACGATCTCGTTCCTGCCCGATCGCGAGATCTTCGAGGAGACGGAGTTCTCGGCGCCGACGCTCCTGCAGCGGCTGCGCGAGACCGCGTTTCTCACCCGAGGGCTCAGGATCGTCCTCCGCGACGAGCGGCCCGAGGGCAAGACCGTCGAGTTCCACTACGAGGGTGGAATCAGCGACTTCGTCACCCACGTCAACTCGGGGAAGGACCCCGTGCACAAGCACGTCGTCTATTTCGACGGCGAGAACGACGACGGGCAGGTCGAGGTCGCGATGCAGTGGAACACCTCGTACGTCGAGTCCGTCTTCTCGTTCGCGAACAACATCCACACGACCGAGGGCGGCACGCACCTCTCCGGCTTCCGCGCTGCACTGACGGGCACGCTCAACCGCTATGCGCGCGACAAGGGGCTGCTCAAGGAGAAGGAGGACAACCTCGAGGGAGAGGACGTCCGCGAGGGACTCGCCGCAGTGATCTCGGTGAAGCTGCGCAACCCGCAGTTCGAGGGGCAGACGAAGACGAAGCTCGGCAACCCGCCGATCGAGAGCCTCGTGAAGACCGTCGTCAACCAGAAGCTCGCGGAGTTCCTCGAGGAGCACCCGAGCGAGGCCAAGCAGATCATCACGAAGGCGGTCTCCGCCGCCCGCGCACGTCTCGCGGCCCGCAAGGCACGCGAGCTGACGCGGCGCAAGAGCGCGCTCGAGAACTCGTCGCTGCCCGGCAAGCTCGCCGACTGCTCCCTGAAGGAGGCCGACCTCTGCGAGCTCTACATCGTGGAGGGCGACTCCGCAGGCGGCTCGGCGAAGCAGGCCCGCGATCGGACCTACCAGGCGATCCTGCCGCTGCGCGGGAAGATCATCAACAGCGAGAAGAACCGCATCAACAAGGTGCTCTCGAACAACGAGATCCAGGCGATGATCACCGCGATCGGAACCGGGTTCGGCGACGAGTTCACGATCGAGAACCTCCGCTACGGGCGGATCATCGTGATGACCGACGCCGACGTCGACGGGGCCCACATCCGCACGCTCGTCCTGACGTTCCTCTACCGGACGATGCCCGAGCTGTTCGAGGGCGGTCACGTCTTCATCGCGGTGCCGCCGCTCTACAAGGTGAAGCTCGGCAGCCAGGAGGTCTACTTCGAGAAGGATCACCAGCTCGAGGAGCTGCTCGCGCGGGAGCGGATCAAGGACATGGTCGTCGTCGACCGCGACGGGACGGAGCTGACGCTCACCGAGGCGCGCTGGAACCGGTTCACGCGCGAGCTCGGCGACGTCGAGGCCTGGCAGGCGAAGCTCGCCTCCGACCACGGCGCGGCCGCGGCGTTCGTCGTCGACCATCGCATCGTCGAAGGCGAGGCGGCCGACGCGAACGGGCTCGTGAAGGCCGTCGCCGACATGCCGCCGAACGGGTTCGAGCTGAGCATCGCCGAGACGCTCGAAGCGATCCTCCGCATCAAGGTCGTCGAGACCGAGACGAGCTCGGCGACCTTCGTCGACATCCCCGCCTCGCTGTTCACCGACCCGGCGTACGCCGCGCTGCGACGCGCCTACGCGAAGACCGCCGAAGTCGTCGGCCTGCCGCCGTACACGTTGACGTTCGGGCGCAAGCACGAGACCGCCGACACGTTCTCGGAGCTGCGCGAGGCGGCTCTCTCGCTGGCGAAGGACGGTATGCAGATCAGCCGCTTCAAGGGGCTCGGCGAGATGAACCCCGAGCAGCTCTGGGAGACGACCATGGATCCGGCGAACCGGATGCTCCTCCGCGTCGAGGTCGAGGACGCGGCAGCGGCGGACACGGTGTTCACGATGCTGATGGGCGACGCGGTCGAGCCGCGGCGCGAGTTCATCGAGCAGAACGCGCGCGACGTGCGGTTCCTCGATGTCTGACGTGACCGAGCCGCTCGGCGCGGGACGCATCGAGCCGCGCGAGCTCGAGCAGGAGATGCGCTCGAGCTACCTCGACTACGCGATGAGCGTCATCGTCGGCCGCGCGCTGCCCGACGTGCGCGACGGCCTCAAGCCCGTCCACCGGCGCGTGCTCTGGGGGATGCACGAGTCGGGGATGCAGCCGAACCGGCCGTACAAGAAGTCCGCCAACGTCGTCGGCTACGTGATGGGCAACTACCACCCGCACGGCGACTCGGCGATCTACGACACGCTCGTGCGGATGGCGCAGCCGTTCTCGCTCCGCCATCCCCTCGTCGACGGCCAGGGCAACTTCGGCTCGATCGACGACGACCCGCCGGCCGCCATGAGGTACACGGAATGCCGGCTCCAGCGTCTCGCGACCGAGATGCTCCGCGACATCGACATGGACACGGTCGCGTTCGGGCCGAACTACGACGAGTCGCGCAAGGAGCCGCTGACCCTCCCGTCGCGCTTCCCGAACCTTCTCGTCAACGGCTCCACCGGCATCGCGGTCGGCATGGCGACGAACATCCCGCCGCATCACCTCGGCGAGACGATCGACGCGGTCGTCCAGCTGATCGACAAGCCCGACGCGAACGTCGAGGACCTCATGCGGCACGTGAAGGGCCCTGACTTCCCGACCGGCGCGATCGTCGTGGGACGCAGCGGCATCCGTGACGCGTACCGCACCGGCCGCGGCCGGATCGTGATGCGCGCCCGCGCCCACGTCGAGGAGCTCCGCGGCGGCAGGAGCGCGATCGTCGTCACGGAGCTCCCGTACGGGGTCAAGAAGGGCGGCGAGTCGGGCGTGATCAAGAAGATCGCCGACCTCGTCAACGACAAGGTCATCACCGAGGTCTCGGATCTCGCGGACCACTCGGACAAGACGGGCATGCGCATCCAGATCGAGCTCAAGCGCGACGCGATTCCCCAGGTCGTGCTCAACAAGCTCTTCAAGCACACGGCCCTGCAGGCGACCTTCGGCTACAACGCGGTGGCGCTCGCGGACGGCGTCCCTCGCACGCTGTCGCTGCTCGAGCTCGTCCGGCACTACCTCGACTACCAGCGCGAGATCGTCACGCGTCGGTCGAAGTACGAGCTCCGCCAGGCGGAGAAGCGCGCGCACATCCTCGAGGGCTACCTCGTCGCGCTCGACAACCTCGACGCGGTGATCGCGCTGATCAGGGGCTCGGCCGACACCGACGCCGCGCGCACCGGCCTCCAGGAGACGTTCTCGCTCTCCGAGGAGCAGGCGCAGGCGATCCTCGATCTCCGCCTCGCCCGCCTGACCGGTCTCGCCCGGCGGGAGATCGAGGAGGAGCACAAGGACCTTCGCGAGCGCATCTCGGAGCTCCGCGCGATCCTCGGCGACCCGGCGCGGGTCGACGCGCTGATCCGCGAAGAGCTCCTCGAGGTCAAGCAGATCTACGGGAAGAACGATGACCGGCGCACCGAGATCGTCGCCGGCGAGGACTCGCTCGAGCTCGAGGACATGATCGCCGAGGAGGACATGGTCATCGCGATCACGCGTTCGGGCTACATCAAGCGGCTTCCCGTGAGCTCGTACCGTGAGCAGCGGCGCGGCGGGATCGGCGTGATGGGCATGGACCTGAAGGACGAGGACTACATCGAGCACCTTTTCGTCGCCTCGACGCACGACTACATCCTGTTCTTCACGACCGTCGGGAAGGTCTATCGGCTCAAGGTGCACGAGCTCCCACTCGGGTCACGTCAGGCGAAGGGCCGGGCGATCGTGAACCTCCTCCCGCTCCGTCAGGACGAGCAGGTGCGTGCGGTCATCGCGACCCGGAACTTCGAGGAGGCCAAGTACCTCGTCTTCGCCACGAAGAAGGGCGTCGTCAAGAAGACCGCCTTCCTCGAGTACAACACCCCGCTGAAGGCGGACGGGATCATCGCGCTCAAGATGCGTGACGACGACGAGCTCGTCGGCGTGCGGCTCTCCGACGGCGACGACGACATCCTCATGGTCTCGCGGATGGGCCAGGCGGTCCGTTTCAGCGAGAAGGACGTGCGGCCGATGGGTCGCCCGGCCTCCGGCGTCGCGGGCATGAAGCTGCGGCCGGGCGACGAGGTGATCGAGGTCGATATCGCGTCGGACGACGCCGACCTCCTCGTCGTGACCGAGAACGGCTGGGGCAAGCGGACGCGCGTCTCGGAGTACCCGGTCAAGGGACGCGGCACGATGGGGGTCAAGACCGTCCAGCTCGTGGAGGCGAAGGGACGTCTCGCGGGGGCGCGAATCGTCCGCGAGGGCTACCAGGTGATGCTGATCTCAGACGGCGGCACGGTGATCAGGATGGCCACCGACGGGATCAAGCGCTCGGGGCGCGCCACGCAGGGCGTGATCGTCATGCGCCTGCGTGAGGGCGAGCAGATCTCGACCCTCGCGCCCGTCGTCGGGAACGGCGACGAGGAAGCAGCCGAGCTCGTCGGGGTCGAGCCGGACG
>DASSUT010000026.1:0-4217 GCA_035706725.1 Gaiella sp.
CGAGATTCTCGGCGATCACGCGGAGCATGCGCGGCCGGACGGGGATGGTGATCTCCGCGTCGCCCTCGACGACGAGCGCGACCCCGGCGCGGCTCGCACGCTCGGAGAGCTCCGCAACGGCCGCCTCGAGCTCCGGCCGCACGGAGACTGCCCCCAGCACCACGACGCGGGTCCCCGACTCGAGCTCGGAGAGGAACAGCACCTCGTCGATCAGCTCGCGAATCTGCAGGACCTCGGTGCGCGCCTGGTCGACGAGCGTGGCGACGTCCTCGCCGGGGAGCGCCGCCGTCTCGAGCAGCGAGAGGAGGCGCGCGAGCGGTGTCCGGAGCTCGTGGGACACCGCGGCGGTGAAGCCCGTCCGGAGCTCCTCGTATGCGGTGAGGTCACCGCTCCGGCTCAGGTAGACGAGCCGCTCTCGCCGGCCGCCCACGTCGTACGGCACGACCAGCGGAACGATCCCCAGCTCGCCGGAAAGGAGGCCGGCCGGGAGTCGCTGGCCTTCCCGAAGGCCCTCGATCGACTCACGGGCGCGGCGCGACGCCCCGATCACGCGGTCGCCGTCGTCCAGCACCACGACGGCCTCGCGGCTCTCCTCGAGGAGCACGCGCCCGCGCGTCGCGTCGCCGTCCATCCAGGGGCGGTTGTAACAGACGTCGGCGCACGCTCGGCCAGGGCGGCCCGCCCGCCGGCGCCGGGCGGATCCACGGTCACCACCTCGTTACCATCCGTTCACCACTCCTCGCCGGGCGCCGGACGGCGCGGCGCGAGACTACGGACGCGTGGCCAGGATCCTGATCATCGAGGACGACGACGTGATCGCGCGCGGGATGGCACGCCATCTCGAGGCGGGGGGCTTCGACGCGGTGGGCGTCGCGAACGGCGAGACCGGGCTCGCCCGCCTCCGCTACGAGCGCCCCGACGTCTGCGTGCTCGACCTGATGCTCCCCGGCGTCGACGGCTGGAGCGTCATCGAGCAGGCGCGCGCGGAGGGCATCGGCACACCGATCGTGGTGGTCTCCGCCCGCGGTACGGAGCACGACCGGATCCATGCGCTCGAGATCGGCGCCGACGACTACCTCGTGAAGCCGTTCTCGATGAAAGAGCTCGTCGCGCGCGTCGGGGCGGTCGCACGCCGAGGCACGCGGGCGCAGCAGCCGAGCCGCGACGAGGAGATCGTGATCGAGGAGCTCCGCCTCGACCCCCGGAACGTCCAGGCGTACGTCGACGGGCAGAGCGCGGAGCTCACTCCGACCGAGTTCCGGCTGCTCTATGCCCTCGCGCGAGAGCAGGGCCGCGTGCTCACGCGCGACGAGCTCCTCCAGCGCGTGTGGGGACGGCGCGCGACGCACCGCGACCGGACCGTGGACGTGTTCGTGCGCAAGCTGCGGGAGAAGATCGACGCGCACGCCTCGCGCCACACGTTCCTCCAGACCCGCTACGGCGTGGGCTACAAGCTCGAAGCGACCCGGAAGTAGGGCACTTCCTGCTGCGCAGGAAGTGCCAGACCTGACAGGCACCGCTCTCCACTGGCACAGGCACCGTTCTCCACTGGAGCTTCTCGCGCGAGCGAGACGTGCCCGCGCAGGTATGATTAGTTCAGCTAATGGTTAGCTTGCCTACGCTTTCCCCACAGCAGATCGCAGAGGAGTTGCGGCCCGTGATCCTCCGGATCGGGCGGCACCTGCGGCGCGAGACCGAGCAGCCCGGCGTCACCTCGCAGCAGGCGACGCTGCTCTGGCTCGTCAAGTCCCGGCCAGGCCTGTCGCTGCGTGAGCTCGCGCGGGCCGAGGGCATCTCGGCCCCCTCGCTGTCGGCGCACGTCGACCGGCTCGAGGCGCTCGGTCTGATCCGGCGCGTCCGCTCGACCGACGACCGGCGACGGGTCGGACTCGAGCTCACCCCCGAAGGCCGGGCCATGCTGCGGCGCGTCCGGGCCCGCCGGACCTCGTGGCTCGCCGAGCGGCTCGCGCGGCTCTCCGACGAAGACCGAGAGCGCGTCGAGCAGGCGCTTCCTTCGCTCGCGGCGCTGCTGGAGCCCGTGGAGTGAGCACCGTGGCGATCGCGCTGCGGGGACGCACGTTCCGCTCGTTGCGCAGACACCGGAACTACCGCCTGTTCTTCGTGGGACAGCTCGTCTCGGCTGCAGGGACGTGGATGCAGAACATCGCGCTCGCGTGGCTCGTGATCGAGCTCTCGCGCTCCGCGCTCGCGGTCGGGGCGCTCGCGTTCTGCCGCTTCCTGCCGTTCCTCGTCCTCGGCCTCGTAGCGGGCGTCGTCGTCGACCGCATCGACACCCGCCGCCTCCTGCTCACGACGCAGGCGACGGCGATGGTCGTGTCGGTCGTGCTCGCGGTCGTCACGCTCATGGGCGTCGCGACGCTGCCGCTGGTCTACGTGCTCGCCGCCCTCGGCGGCCTGATCCTCGTCTTCGACTCGCCCGGGCGTCAGACACTGACGTTCCAGATGGTCGGCCCCGCGGAGCTCCAGAACGCGGTCGCCTTGAACTCGGGCCTGTTCAACGCCTCGAGGGTCATCGGCCCCGCGCTCGCCGGCCTCACGATCGCGGTGGCCGGGGTCGGCGTCTGCTTCGTCGTCAACGCGGTCAGCTTCCTCGCCGTGCTCGTCGCCCTCAAGGTGATGCGCGAGGACGAGCTGATGCCGGTGGAGAGGAGCGGCGAGACCCGCGTCATCGCAGGCATTCGAGAGGGCCTCTCCTGGTCGGTCCGCTCACCCGTCGCGCTCACCGTCCTGACCGTCGTCACGATCGTCTCGATGGTCGGCTTCAACTTCAACGTGCTCGTCCCGCTGCTGGCGTCGCAGACCCTCCACGTCGGGCCCGGCATGTTCGGCGTGCTCTCCGCGAGCTTCGGCATCGGGGCGCTCCTGGGCGCGCTCGCGACCGCGACGCTGCGGCGCGCGAGCCTGCGCACGTTCGGGTACGGGGCCGTGGGCTTCAGCGTCGTCATGCTCGGGCTGGCCCCGGTCCGGACATCGGGCGTCGCGCTCGTCCTCCTCTTCGCGCTCGGGCTCACCTTCTCGCTCTTCACCGCGAGCGCGAACGCGCTCATCCAGCTCGCGTCGCCCGACCACCTCCGCGGCAGGGTCGTGAGCCTCTACCTCTTCGCGTTCGCGGGCCTCGCTCCGATCGGCGGGCTCGTCGCCGGCTGGCTCGCGCAGATCGGCGGGACCGAGCTCGCGTTCGGCGTCGCGGGCGTCTCCGGCCTCGCCGCGGTCGCCTGGGCACGGCACCGGCTCGCGCACATACGGCGCGACTCCCTCTCCCAGGCCTGAGGCCGAGACCCCCCGAAAGGGGGGCTTGGCCGCACGCTCTGCCACCTTCGACTACGGTGTGGACCCGGCATCGCACGGACGTGAACCCGCCGCCGCCGCGGCATCCCGGACGTGCGATGCCTGTTTCTTGCCTGCGAGCATCTGCTCCGCTCCTTCGCGGAGCAGATGCCGCAAACCCCCGTGGGCCCGGCTTCGCCGGTCGCGCGGGTACACCCTGAGGTGGGCTGCCGGCTGCGCCGGCGCCCGGAAGGCCTTTGCGTGGCCTCGCTCAGGAGTCGCTCAGCTCGGCGAAGACGACGAGGCGGTGGCGGTCCGTGCGCGGCGGATGGCAGGCCGTCAGGACCAGCATCTCGCGGGCACGGTGAAGGTGGATCGGCCAGGTCTCCGACGGCGCGACGATCCGCATCGCGAAGACCCGGTACACGAACCTGCGGGCTCGTCGCGTCAGCACGATCCGCTGTCCGTGGCGCAACCGATCGATGTGGAGGAACGGACGCGTGTGCGTGACTCGGTGTCCGGCAATCCCGATCGTGCGGCCGCGTCCCGGGACACCCGTGTTCCGGTAGTGCCCCGGCCCGCCCGCGAGCACGGCGTCGGAGACACCCTCGCGTACGAGCGCGTGAAGGCCGATCGCGGGGATCGAGATCGTGGCGAAAGGCGCCCCCGCCGCCGGAGGGGCGGCGGGGGCGCCGACTGCAAGGACCGTCGCAACGAGCGCGGCGGCGATCACGGCGTGTACGCCAGCTCGGGCTGAGCCTTGGCCGAGGCCGTTGCCTTCTTCTGCACTCCGACGACCGCCTTCTTCGGCGGCGTCAGAGGCGCAGGCCTTGCCTTCGCCGGTGCCTTCTTCTCGACAGGCTTCTTCGTCGTGGTCGGCGGCGTCAACGGCGCGGGGGGCGTCGTCGCCGTCGTCTCCTCCACGACGC
>DASSUT010000027.1:0-10715 GCA_035706725.1 Gaiella sp.
CGAGGGGCGGCCGTTCACGGTCGACGCCGTCGACGAGAAGCCGTACACCCGCCGGCCCGCGGCGCCGTTCCGCACGTCGACGCTCCAGCAGGAGGCGAGCCGCAAGCTGCGCTTCTCGTCTCAGACGACGATGCGGCTCGCACAGCGGCTGTACGAGAACGGGCACATCACGTATATGCGAACCGACTCCGTGACCCTCTCCGACACGGCGCTCGCGGCCGCCCGTGCGCACGCCGCGAGGACGTACGGCGCGGAGACCGTTCCCGCGTCGCCGCGCCAGTACGAGCGTGCGGTCGCGAACGCGCAGGAGGCGCACGAGGCGATCCGGCCGGCGGGTGACACGTTCCGCACCCCCGACGAGCTTCGCGGCGTGCTGTCCCGCGACGAGCACGCGCTCTACGACCTGATCTTCCGGCGCACGGTCGCGTCCCAGATGAAGGATGCGAGTGGTCAGACGGTCTCGATCGAGCTCGGGGCGACGAGCGCCGACGGAGCCAGGGCGACCTTCCGCGCGAGCGGCACCGTGATCACGTTCAAGGGGTTCCTGCTCGCGTACGAGTCAGGCCGAGACGAGCCCGGCGAAGACGACGAGGAACGGCTCCTCCCCGCCCTGACGGTCGGCCAGGAGCTCACGGCGTCGGAGCTGGCCGCCGTGGGGCACGAGACGAGCCCGCCGGCGCGGTACACGGAGGCGAGCCTCGTGAAGGCGCTCGAGGAGCGCGGGATCGGCCGCCCGTCGACGTACGCCTCGATCATGGGCACGATCCTCGACCGCGGGTACGTCTTCAAGAAGGGGACGGCGCTCGTGCCGACGTTCCTCGCGTTCGCGGTCATCCAGCTGCTCGAGCGCCATTTCGACCAGCTCGTGGACTACGACTTCACCGCGCGGCTCGAGGACGACCTCGACCGGATCGCGGCGGGCGACGAGGAACGGGTCGAGTGGCTCGGCCGGTTCTACTTCGGCGACGGCGATCCCGGCCTGCAGTCGCTCGTCACCGACCAGCTGGAGGGCATCGACGCGCGCGACGTGAACTCCATCCAGATCCCCCGAAGCGACGTCGTCGTCCGCGTGGGGCGCTACGGCCCCTACCTCGAGCGAGGCGAGCAGCGCGCGAGCATCCCCGACGACACGGCGCCGGACGAGCTCACCGCGGAGCTCGCCGAGGAGCTGCTCTCGCGGCCGGCCGGAGGCGAGCGCTCACTCGGGCGGCATCCCGAGACCGGACGCGAGATCGTCGTCCGCGACGGCCGCTACGGGCCGTACGTCACCGAGGCTCTTTCCGAGGGCGAGGACGGCAAGCCGCGCACGGCGTCGCTCTTCTCGTCGATGCGCCCCGACAGCGTCACGCTCGACGACGCGGTTCGCCTCCTGACGTTGCCGCGGACGATCGTGGGCTCCGACGGCCAGGAGATCCTCGTCTCGAACGGACGGTACGGCCCGTTCGTCAAGCGCGGCTCGGAGACCCGCTCCCTGGACTCGGAGGAGCAGCTCCTGACGCTCACCGCCGAGCAGGCGGAGACGGTGCTGGCCCAGCCGAAGCAGCGCCGGGGACGCGGCGCGCCGAAACCGCCGCTCAGGGAGCTCGGCCCGGACCCGGGCACGGGCAAGCCGCTCGTGGTGAAAGACGGCCGTTTCGGTCCGTACGTGACCGACGGCGAGACGAACGCGAGCCTCCGACGGGGCGACGACGTCGAAGGGCTGACGCTCGAACGGGCGCTCGAGCTCCTCGCGGAGCGGCGCGCGAAGGGCCCTTCACAGCGTCGCCGGCCCGGCGGCACGCGACGCTCGAGACGTAGCTAACACAGCCGTCCGCGATGCGTCGTACCATGCACCGGTCGCATCCGCGACGGGCGCGCGGACTGCAGCCGGTCGGAATAGCACGACCGGAGCACGCGTTGCCCGTTTGTGACACGGTTTGTCGTCTGAATCCCGTGGAAAGACAAAGCAAGCGCGCATAGAGTCAGAGAAGATTGTGCTCCGAGCGACGCGAAAGGACTGACGCCCCGCTTTGACGCAGAACCAGCTCATCGAACTGTTCGAGACCGAGCAGCTGAAGGGAATCGTGGAGCGCTCCGAGGAGCGCGGATGGATCGACGCGGCCGAGCTCGCCGGCTTCGTGACCGAGCTCGAGCTGAGCGCAGAAGAGATCGAGCAGGTCACGCGCGAGCTCGAGGCAATGGGCCTCGAGGTCGGCGCTCCTGCGCCCACCGAGGAGGAGAAGGCGAAGGAGGCCGCAGAGGCGGCGGTCTGGGCGAGCGAGGCGCTGTCGGGCGCCGCCGACTCGCTCCAGCTCTTCCTCGCCGACGTCGGCCGGCACAAGCTGTTGAACGCGGCGCAGGAGGTGCAGCTCGCGAAGCGCATCGAACGCGGCGATCCCGTCGCGAAGCGCCACATGATCGAGTCGAACCTCCGCCTCGTGGTCTCGATCGCGAAGGGCTACCGAGGCCTCGGCGTGCCGTTCCTCGACCTCATCCAGGAGGGGACGCTCGGGCTCAACCGCGCGGTCGAGAAGTTCGACTGGCGGCGCGGCTTCAAGTTCTCGACGTACGCGACGTGGTGGATCCGTCAGTCGGTGCAGCGCGCCGTGGCGAACCACGCGCGCACGATCCGCGTGCCCGTCCACGTCGTCGAGCGCCAGCAGAAGCTCTCGCGGGCCGCGCGGCGGCTCGAGGTCGAGCTCGGGCGCGAGGCGACGAAGGAGGAGCTCGCCGAGGCGACGGGCCTGCCGATCCAGCACGTCGAGGAGGCGATGAGCGCGGCGCACGCGTCGGTCTCCCTGAACCAGTCCGTCGGGGCCGACGACGAGGGCGAGCTCGGCGACCTGTTCGCCGACCGCGAGGCGGCCGACCCGTTCGACGAGGCCGAGGAGTCGCTCCGTCGCCAGGGCGTCCGGCGGGCGCTCGACGCGCTGCCCGAGCGCGAGCGGCGGATCCTCGAGCTCCGCTTCGGGTTCGAGGGCGAGCCGTGGACTCTCGAGGCGATCGGCAACGAGCTCGAGCTGACGCGCGAGCGTGTGCGCCAGCTGGAAGGCCAGGCGCTCAGCAGGCTCGCGGCGCTACGCGAGCTCGCCTCGCTCGCGGCTTAAGCTCACCAGCGGCCCGTGGCGGCCGGAGGGACGATCAGGACCGGGCAGCGTGCCACGCCGAGGAGCGCGTTCGAGACGCTTCCGAGGAAGGCGGACTTGAACGCACCGCGCCCCCGCGAGCCGACGACGATCAGCTCCGCGCCCTCCTCGTCGGCCAGATCGGCGAGACACTCGGCCGGCTGGCCGGCGCACACCCGCGGCTCGACGTCGTGGAGGCCCGCGGCGTCGACGACCTCCTCGACCAGCTCCTCCGCTGCCTGCAGGCTTGTGTCCCGCTCCTCCGCGACCGCGACGCGGCCGGCGAGCCCGCCGAACGGCGCAGAGACCGCGTAGGGTGCAGAGACCGCGTCGGGCGCGCGCGCCGGCTCCGCCGCGTGCACCACGACGAGCCGTAGGCCCAGACCGCGTGCGAGCCCCGAGGCGACGTCCAGCGCCGCGTCCGAGACCGCGGATCCGTCGACGCCGCAGACGACCGAGCCGTTCACGCCGCCGTCGTCGCAGCGGGCGGTGCGCCGTTGTCGACGCCCAGGATCTCCAGCCGCTCGGTGCGCCGCGGGGTCTCGACGATCACGACGTCCCCCGTGCGCGCGCCGAGCAGCGCACGCCCGACCGGCGCCTCCACGGACACCCGGCCGCTCGCGGCGTCGGACTCCACCGGCCCCACGAGCACGTACTCGGCGAGCTCGCCGCCGTCGGCGTAGCGCACCTGCACCGCGCTGCCGATGCCCGCCGAGCCGTCGGCGGCGGGCTCGACGACCCGCGCCGCGGCGACCTGCGCCTCGAGCAGGCCGATCCGTGCCTCGAGCTGGGCCTGCTCCTCGAGCAGCTCGAACAGGAGCGGGTTTTCAGGGTCTGCGTCCTCGCGGGCCTCGCGGAACCGGTCCACCAGCTGCGCCCGGCCGAGCGTCCGCAGCGACTCGAGCGCGTCGACGAGCCGCACGTAGCCGTCGGCGGTGACGAGGACGTTCTGATCGATCTCGGCGGGGATTGCGCTCACGTCGAGCTCCTTTCTCGCAGGGACTCCTGGGCCCACAGGGGCTACCCGAATGTGCCCGCCGCCTCGTGCCCGCGCCATGGGGCCGTGGCCCCATCTCGGCGACGGCTCGCGACACCTCCCCCGCTAACGTCGCGCCCATGAGCCGGCCCGTCCCTCTCTTCTGGCACGTCTTCGCCGTCAACGCAGTGCTCCTCGGCGTCCTCGCGGCGCTCCTGCTGTTGAGTCCCGTCGAGATCCATGCACCGGTGAGACCCACACAGGCGGTGACGGTGCTCGTCGCGCTCACGGTGACCCTGGTCGCGAACGCGGTGCTCCTCCGCCACGCGCTCGCGCCGCTCGACCGACTGGCCGAGCGCATGGAGATGGTGGACCTCCTGCGGCCGGGGCAACGGCTCGCCGTTCAGCCCGACGCAGAGATCAACCGGGTCGTTCTCGCGTTCAACGGCATGCTCGACCGCCTGGAGGACGAGCGCCGCGAAAGCGGCCGCCGCATCCTCGCGGCGCAGGAGGCGGAACGCGTCGGCATCGCGCGCGACCTCCACGACGAGGTCGGCCAGCTCCTGACCGGCGTGCTCCTGCACCTCGACGCGATCGCCGGCCGCGCTCCTGCCGAGCGCAGCGAGCTCGAGGGAACGAAGCAATCGGTCCGCAACGCCCTCGACGAGGTGCGGCGGATCTCCCGCGAGCTCCGGCCGGAGGTGCTCGAGACGCTGGGTCTCGCGAGCGCGCTGACCGAGCTCACGACGTCGTTCGGGCGCATGTCGGGTGTTCGCGTGGAGCGGCGATTCGACCCGACGCTCCCGGCGCTCGACCCCGGCGTCGAGCTCGCGGTCTACCGGATCGCGCAGGAAGGCCTCACGAACGTCGCGCGCCACGCGCAGGCGTCGGAGGTCACGGTCTCGCTCGACGCCGACGACCACACCGTCGTTCTCCGCGTCGTCGACGACGGCCGTGGGTTCGGGGACGCGCCGAAGGAGCAGGGCGGTCTGCGCGGGATGCGCGAGCGCGCGCTGCTGATCGGGGCCACGCTGACGGTCCGGCCCGCGTCACCCCGAGGGACCGAGGTGCGGCTCGAGGTTCCGGCCGTGCGCCCCGCAGCCGCCGAGGTGGCGTGATGCCCATCCCGCTCGTCACGAGAATCCTGATCGCTGACGATCACGCGATCGTCCGCTCGGGGCTCCGGCAGGTGCTCGACGCGAAACCGGACATGGAGGTCGTCGCAGAGGCCGAGGACGGCGCCGAGGCAGTCGAGAAGGCGCTGGGAGAGGACGTCGACCTCGCGATCCTCGACGTCTCGATGCCGAGGAAGACGGGGCTCCAGGCCGCCGCCGAGCTCCAGAAGGACAAGCCCGAGCTCAAGGTGCTGATCCTCTCGATGCACGACTCGGAGCAGTTCCTGTTCGAGGCCCTGAAGTCGGGCGCGTCCGGCTACGTGCTGAAGTCGGGAGCCGACACTGACATCGTCGACGCCGTGCGGGCAGCGATGCGCGGCGACTCGTACCTGTACCCGTCGGCGGTGACCACGCTCGTCCGAGACTACGTCGAAGGCGGCGGAGCGGACGAGTTCGACGTCCTCACCCCGCGCGAGCTCGAGGTGCTCAAGCTGATCGCCGAGGCGTACAGCAACAAGGAGATCGCGAAGGAGCTCTGGATCAGCGTGAAGACGGTCGAGCGGCACCGCCAGAACATCCTCGACAAGCTCGGGATGAGCGACCGCGTGGAGCTCACGCGGTATGCGATCAGGCGCGGGCTCATCCAGCCGTAGCCGGGCGCCCGAACGGCACGGACGCCCAGCCGACCTTGTGGTGAATCACCACAAGCGTTGTCAGCCCGTCGGCACCTCCGCCTGCGCGGGCGCGCGCCGGCGCTCTGCCTCGGCGAGCGCGTCGTCGTCGTAGAGATGGCACTCGACGGTCGCGTCGCCATGCGGGAGGGGCCGCGGCGCGATCGGATCGTGGAACTCGACGTCTGCGTGGTCGCCGTCCGCGGCGACCCGCTTGACGCCTCTCCAGAACGCCGCGTCCGGGCTCTCGTCGCGGATCGTCTCGAGCAGCGACACGACGTCCGCGCCGGAATGGCCGTCCCCCGCTTTCAGCCGGACGCGCGTCGCCGGATCGGCGAGCACCGTGAGGTCGCCCATCACCGCCTGCTCCGCCTCGTAGCGCTCCGGTTCCTGGAGCGCCCACCGTCCCTCGAGCAGGTCGCCGAGGTCGCGTGTCTCCCAGCCGCAGACCTCGAACGCCAGCGGGCAGCGGGGATGGAACGAGCACCCGA
This sequence comes from Gaiella sp., assembly GCA_035706725.1. Lineage (GTDB taxonomy): Bacteria > Actinomycetota > Thermoleophilia > Gaiellales > Gaiellaceae > Gaiella. The sequence goes on from DASSUT010000027.1 coordinate 6,358, forward strand.
GCGGTGGCCGCGCAGCGTCGGGCACCTCGCCCGGCGGGAGATCGCGAGGGACGGTCCGGCGCGGGTCCGGATCGGGGATCGCGCGCAGCAGCGCCCGTGTGTACGGGTGCTTCGGGTCGGCGTAGATCGCCTCCGACGGCCCGATCTCGACGACCCGGCCGAGGTACAGGATCGCGATGCGGTCGCAGAAGAACTTCGCGGTCGCGAGGTCGTGTGTGATGTAGAGGTACGTGAGGTTGAGCTGATCCCGCAGGTACAGCATCAGCTCGAGGATCTTCGCCCTGACGCTCATGTCGAGCATCGAGACGGGCTCGTCGGCGACGAGCAGCACGGGGTTGAGGATGATCGCGCGTGCGATCACCACCCGTTGCTTCTGGCCGCCGGAGAGGTCGGACGGGTACTTGTCCATGAACTGCTCGGGAGGATCGAGACCGACGATCGAGAGCGTCTCGGCGACGCGGGCCTGCCGCTCACTCTTCGAGCCGATCTTGTGGATCTGCAGCGGATGCTCGACGAGCTGCGCGATCGTCATCGCGGGGTTGAGCGACGCGTGAGGGTCCTGGAACACGATCTGCATCTCGCGCCTCAGGTGCCGGAGCTCGCGCTCGGACATGCGCGTCACCTCCCGCCCCTCGAACTCCACGCTGCCTTCGGTAGCGGGGACGAGGCCGATGATCGTCCGCCCGAGCGTCGTCTTGCCACTCCCGGACTCGCCGACGAGCCCGAGCACCTCTCCGCGGTGCAGGTCGAGCGTGACGTCGTCGACCGCCCGAACGTAGCCCGCCTCGCGTCCGAGGAGGCGCGCCAGGAAGCTGCCGCGGAGCGAGTAGTACGTCTTCAGGCCGCGGATCGCGACGAGCACGTCCGAGCGGGCGCCCACGTCAGGCTTCTTCTGCAACCGCGATCTCCTCGCGCTCGAGCGGGGCGTGGCCCCCCTCCGGGATGAGCTCCTCCGGGCCGTGGAGCCAGCAGAGGACGCGGCGGCCCTCCTCGAACCGCTGCTCGACGGGGTCGCGGTCGGCGCAGACGACCATCGCGCTGGGACAGCGGGGGTGGAACCGGCACGCGCGCGGAGGGTCGATGAGGTTCGGCGGCGCGCCGGGAATCGAGTGCAGCTCTGCGGTCTCGAGCGAGATCGTCGAGCGCAGCAGCTCGCGCGTGTACGGATGCGCCGGCTCGCCGAACACGTCGCGTGCCTCTCCTTCCTCGGCGATCTTGCCCGCGTACATCACCGCGACGCGGTCGCATGCCTCGGCGACGATCCCCAGGTTGTGCGTGATGAGAAGCAGCGCGGTGCCGAAGTTCCGCCGGAGGTCGGAGAGGATGCCCAGGATCTGCGCCTCGACGATGACGTCGAGCGACGTCGTCGGCTCGTCCGCGACGAGCAGCTTGGGTCGGAGCACGAGCGCGAGCGCGATCATGATCCGCTGACGCATGCCTCCGGAGAACTCGTGCGGATACTGACGGAACCGCGTCGGCGGGATGCCCATGCGGCCCAGCGTCTCGAGCGACCGTGTCCGGATCTCCTTGTCCGTGAGCTTCGACTCGTGCTGCTCGAGCGTCTCGCGGAAGTGGTCCTCGATCCGCATCAGCGGATTGAGCCGTGTCATCGGCTCCTGGAAGATCAGGCCGAGGTCCGGGCCCCGCAGGCGCCGCAGCTCCTTCGGAGCCATGCCGACGAGGTTGCGGCCTCCGTAGATCACCTCGCCGTCGGAGGCCGCCCCCTCGGGAAGGAGCCCGAGGATGCCGCGACCCAGCGTCGACTTCCCGCAGCCCGACTCCCCGACGAGACCGAGCACCTCTCCCTCGCCGATGTCCAGCGACACCCGGTCGACCGCGCGGACGGTTCCACGCGGCGTGCCGTAGTAGACGCGAAGATCGCGCACGGAGACGACGGGTGCGGCGCTCACGCGTCCTCTGAGGGCTCGGAGAGGTCGACCTTGACCTGCGGCCGCTTGCGCAGCACGGGGTTGACCGTCTCGTTCAGGCCCTCGCCGAGAAGCGTGAGGCCCGTCACGAGGAGGACGATCGCGAGCCCGGGGAAAAGACCCGTCCACCAGATGCCCGAGGCGGCGTCCGAGACGGCCCGGTTGATGTCGTAGCCCCACTCGGCGCCCTGGGTCGGCTGGATCCCGTAGCCGAGGAACCCGAGCGCGGCGAGCGTGAGGATCGCGTCGGCGGCGTTCAGCGTCGCGAGCGGCGGGACGTTCTGGACCACGTTGAAGAACACGTACTTGCGGATCACCGTGAACGGGCGCGCCCCGAGCGCACGCGCCGCCTCGACGAACGGCTCCTCGCGTATCGAGATCGTGTGGTTTCGGACCACGCGGAAGTAGAGCGGGACGTACACGACCGTGATCGCGATCGCCGCGGTGAGGATCCCCTGCCCGACCCGGTCCGCCAGCAGGAATGCGATCACCACCGCGAGCAGCAGGAACGGGAACACGAACAAGGCGTCCATCACGAGCACGAGCACGCGGTCGAGCCAGCCGCCGAAGTACCCCGAGAGAAGGCCGAGCGGCACCCCGATCGCGATCGAGAAGAACAGCGACACGAGCACGACCTTGAGCTCGGTCTGCGTGCCCCAGATGATCCGTGAGAGCACGTCCGTGGACTGGACGTTCGTCCCCATCAGGTGATCCGACGACGGAGGCGCGAGCTGCGGGAACCGCTTGCCGTTCGCCTGGAACGTGTCGAAGTCGTACGGGGCGATCACGGGAGCGAGCAGCGCGACCAGGACGAAAGCCAGCGTGATGCCCGCGCCGACCCAGAGCATCGCGCGTGCCATGCCGCGTGCCTCGCCGACGGGGCCGAGCGCCCGCCGCATCCCGAGCAGGCGCCGCCGGCCGTAGAGGGGCGTCGACTCGCCGGCCTGCGTGGTCTCCGCGCCGACCGCCACGTCAGTACCGGATCCTGGGGTCGATGTACGCGTTGACGAAGTCGATGATCAGGCTCGCGAACACCACGACCAGGGCGAACACCACGACGATGCCCTGGACCGCCGCGTAGTCTCGGTTCTGGAGGTAGACGATCAACGTGTGGCCGATGCCGGGCCAGTTGAACGTCGTCTCGGTGAGCACCGCACCCGAGAACAGGAGCGCGACGGTAAGGCCGACGACCGTGATCACGGGGACGAGCGCGTTGCGGAACGCGTGCCGGTACACGACCGAGCGCTCGTCGATGCCGCGGGCCCGAGCCGCCTCGATGTAGTCGTCCTTCATGGTCCTGATCACGTTCACGCGCACGAGCCGGATGAACACGCCGGCCGTGACGAGCCCGAGGGTCACAGCGGGCAGGATGAGGTGCTTCGAGACGTCCACGAACGCGTCCCAGTCGCCGTTGATCAGCGTGTCGATCGTGTAGATGTGCGTGTGGGTCTGGAGGGTCGCGTCCACGATCGGGCTCGCCCGGTCCGACGTCGGGAGCCAGCCGAGGTAGGAGCCGAAGAAGAGCTGGGCCATGAGCCCGAGGAAGAACACCGGGGTCGCGTAGATGAGGATCCCGAAGAGCCGGCTCCCGCCGTCGATCCACGTGTCGCGGAACCGCCCGGCGAGCATGCCAAAGCTCACGCCCACCACGATCGCGACGATCATCGCGTAGAAGGTCAGCTCGAGCGTGGCGCTGCCGTTCTCGACGATGATGTCCTCGACCGACCGGCGGTCGGTGATCGTCGTGCCGAAGTCCAGGTGCACGATGCTCCACAGGTACTCGAAGTACTGCTTGTAGAGCGGCTGGTCGTAGCCGAGCTGGTCCTTGATCTGGTTGACGACCGCAGGCGGCACGTGCCCGCCGAGCGAGGCCGTGATCGGGTCTCCCGGCGCCACGCGCATCAGGAGGAACACGAGCGTCAGCACGATGAAGATCATCGGCAGCACGAGCGCGAGCCGTGTGAGCGCGTACCGTCTGAGCGAAGTCCCTCTGCTACCAGCCATGGACGCCTCGTGTCCTTCGCGGGCCGGGGCGGCTCGAAGCCGTACGGTAGCCCGCGGTCGAAAGGGTGGGGGCGCCCTTTCGGACGCCCCCACCGTGGTTCGTGTCTACGACTTCGACAGCTTCCAGTACCGCATGATGAACGCGGCATCGAGCGTGCTGCCGATCCCGTGCACGTTCGGTCGCGCAGCCGCGATCATGTTGCCCTGCCAGACAGGGATGATCGGCACCTGCGCCGCCGCCAGGGTTTGGATCTGCCTGATGACCGCGAGTCGCCTCGGGGTCGTCTTCGCAGCCTGCTCGGCCTTGAGCAGCGCCGTCATCTTCGCATCGGAGTAGCCGTTCGAGGTGAAGTTGCCCTTCTGGTAGAAGGACAGGACGTAGTTCTCGGGGTCCGGATAGTCCGGGAACCAGCCGAGCTGGAACGC
>DASSUT010000028.1:0-13882 GCA_035706725.1 Gaiella sp.
CGGGTGGCTCGCTCCGCGACATGACGCGGATCGCGGGCGCCAACCCGCGGATCTGGGTCGACATCTTCCTCGACAACCGCGAGGCGCTCGCGACCGCGCTCGCGGAGCAGCGCCGTGCGATCGAGCGGGTCGAGGGTGCGCTCGCGGCGGGGGACGCCGGGTTCCTCGCACGCTGGATCGGCGAGGCGAGCGACCATCGGCGGCGGATGCTCGAAGGCGCGTTCGCGGATCCCGGCGCGCTCCAGCGGCTGCGCATCCACATCCCCGACCGCCCGGGCGTTCTCGCCGGGATCTTCCAGGCGCTCGGGGCGGAGCGGATCAACGTCGAGGACTTCGAGATGGACCACGTGTCGAGCGAGCGGGGCGGGACGCTCACCGTGCTCGTCTCGGGCGAGGGGGAGGCCGGCCGCGCGGTCAGGCTGCTCGAGGGGCAGGGGTACGGCGTCGTCGCCGCGCCGGTGATCGAGGAGTGAGCATTACGGCCTGCTCGGACGCGTCCCTCGCGGCGGCGGGGCCATGAGCGTCCGGAGCGACGTCTTCGTCGAGCCGGTCGCGCGGCTTGCAGGGCACCTCGCCGTGCCGGGCGACAAGTCGATCTCGCACCGCGCGGTGCTGCTCGGCGCGATCGCGGACGGCGAGACGCTCGTCACCGGCTTCGGCCGCTCGGCCGACACGGAGTCCACGATCGCCGCGGTGCGGGCGTGCGGCGTCTCCGTGGAGGAGCACGGCGTCGAGGAGCTCCGCGTCGTGGGCGCCGGCCTGCGTGGCCTGACGTCGCCGAGCGCCCCGATCGACTGCGGCAACTCGGGGACGCTCGTCCGTCTCTTCGCAGGAATCCTCGCGGGGCAGCCCGGCCAGGAGTTCGAGCTCGTCGGCGACGCTTCGCTGAGCTCCCGCCCGATGGCGCGAATCGTGGATCCGCTGCGCCTGATGGGCGCCGGAATCGAGAGCGAGGAGGGACACCTTCCGCTTGGGGTACAGGGGCGTGCGCTCCGTGCGATCTCGTACCGGCTGCCGGTCGCGAGCGCGCAGGTGAAGTCCGCCGTCCTGCTCGCCGGGCTCTACGCGGACGGTGAGACGACGGTGGTCGAGCCCGTCCCGACACGCGACCACACCGAGCGGATGCTGGAGGCGGCCGGCGCGTCGGTGACGCGGCGGCCCGGCAGCGTCAGCGTGCGGCCCGCCGAACGGCTTTCGCTCTCCCGTGTGGACGTGCCCGGCGACTTCTCGTCCGCAGCTCCGTTCGTCGTCGCGGCAACGCTCGTCCCCGGCTCGGAGCTCCACGTGCACGGCGTGAACCTCAACCCGAGGCGGACCGGCCTGCTCGGGATCCTGGAGCGGATGGGCGCCCGCGTGACCGTGTACAACCGGCACGAGATCGGAGGCGAGCCGGGCGGGGACCTCGAGGTGCACTCGGCGCCGCTCGTCGGCACGACGGTCGACCGCGACGAGGTCCCGCTCGCGATCGACGAGCTCCCGCTCTTCGGGCTCGCCGCCGCGTGCGCGCGGGGCGAAAGCGTCCTGCGCGGCGCAGAGGAGCTCCGCGCGAAGGAGTCCGACCGGATCGACGCGACCGTCGACGCCCTGCGCGCCCTCGGCGTGCGCGCACGGGCGACCGACGACGGCTTCCGGGTCAAGGGCGTCCCCGCGCGGCTCCGCGGCGGCCGGGTCTCGAGCCGTGGCGATCACCGGCTCGCGATGCTCGGCGCGATCGCCGGCCTCGCGTCGCGCGACGGTGTCCGGCTCGAGGACGGTGAGGCCGTCGCGGTGAGCTTCCCGGGCTTCTTCGAGCTGCTCGAGGAGCTGCGCAGTGGCTCGGCGGTCGTCGAGGACGACCGCCGATAACCTCCGGCGCGTGATCGTCGCAATCGACGGGCCCGCCGGGGCCGGCAAGAGCTCGGTCGCGAGGGCGCTCGCGTCGCGGCTCGGGTTCAACTACCTGGACACCGGGGCGATGTATCGTGCGCTCACGTGGCTCGCGCTGCACGAGGGCGTCCCGCTGGACGACGGGCCGGCGCTCGAGACGCTCGCGGCCGCGAACCCGGTGGGCTTCGGCGCGAACGGGGACGTCGCGATCGCGGGCCGCGACGTGACGCGGCAGATTCGTGAGCCCGAGATCGACGCCGCCGTCCCCGTCGTCGCGCGCCACCCGGAGGTTCGGGCCGTGATGCGGGGACGCCAGCGCGAGCTCGGGCACTCCGGGGACTCGGTGATCGAGGGACGGGACATCGGGGTCGTCGTCGTCCCCGAGGCCGACGTGAAGGTGTGGCTCGTGGCGGACCCCGCGGTGCGCGCGCAGCGCCGCCACGCAGAGCGCGAGGGCCTCGGCGCGGAGGAGCTCGCCGACGAGCTGCGCCGGCGCGACGAACGCGACGCGGTCAACACGCACCAGGCACCGGACGCCGTCGAGGTCGACACGACCGACCTCACGCTCGACGAGGTCGTCGACCGGGTCGCAGGGCTCGTCGAGCGCAGCCGATGAACACCGTGGCGCTCACGTGGGCGGTCGGGCGGCCGACCATCGGGGCGCTCGCCTCGCTCGCCTCGCGCCTGCGCGTGTACGGCAAGGAACGTGTGCCGCCGGAGGGCGGCTGCGTCGTCGCCTCGAACCACTTCAGCTGGCTCGACCCCGTGGCGCTCGGCGCGGCGAGCCCCCGGATCCTCTACTACATGGCGAAGATCGAGGCGCACGACGTGCCAGGTCTCGGTGCTTTCATCCGGACGTTCGGCTGCTTTCCCGTGCGACGCGGCGAGTCCGACCGTGACGCGGTGCGGACGATGCGCCGCATCGTCGCGGAGGGGAATGCGCTCGGTCTCTTCGTCGAGGGGACGCGGCAGCGCTCGGGCGTCCCGGGCGAGGTCCAGCCCGGCGCCGCGATGGTCGCGATCCAGGAGCGTGTCCCGGTCGTGCCGGTCGCGATCCACGGGACACAGACGTGGCGGATCGGGAACTTCCACCCCGTGTCGATCGCGTGGGGCGAGCCGGTCGTCCTCGAGGGGCTGCCGAAGGGCGGCCGCGGCTACCGCGCCGCGTCCGAGCAGGTGCAGCACGAGATCCGCCGCCTGTGGGACTGGCTGGTCGAGCTGCACGAGGCCGGCCGCCCAGGCGGCGTTCCTCCTGCGGCGGAACGCCGCTAGACATGGAGGGGACGGGAGCTAGCACTTCTGGCTCCGAAGGAGTCAGAAGTGCCGGCACGGTCGCGATCGTCGGCTTCCCGAACGTCGGGAAGTCGACGCTCGTCAACCGGCTGACACAGAGCCGCGCGGCGGTCGTGCACGAGACGGCAGGCGTCACCCGGGACCGCAAGGAGCTCCTCTGCGACTGGAACGGCGTCACGTTCCGGCTCGTCGACACGGGCGGCGTCGACGAGGAGGACAACGGGCCGTTCGGGCGCCACATCGCCGAGCAGGCCCGCGCCGCGATCGCGGACGCCGACCTGGTCCTGTTCGTCGTCGACGCAAGGGCGGGGATCACGCCGGGGGACGAGGACCTCGCGGCGATCCTCCGCGCCTCCGGCAAGCCCGTGATCGTGCTCGCGAACAAGATCGACGACCCGCGTCGCGACCTGGACGCGGTCGAGTTCCACAGCCTCGGCCTCGGGGACCCGGTGCCGCTCTCGGCGCTCCACGGGCACGGGACCGGCGACCTGCTCGACGAGATCGTCGCCCGGCTCCCCGGGCGCGACGAGCCGGTCGTGGACGAGTCCGCGATCAGGGTCGCGATCCTCGGCCGGCCGAACGTCGGCAAGTCTTCCCTCCTGAACGCGCTCCTCGGCGAGAGCCGCGTGATCGTCTCGGAGGTCCCCGGCACGACCCGGGACACGATCGACACCGTGCTCGAGCGGGACGGGACGACGTTCGTGCTCGTCGACACCGCCGGCCTCAGGCGCAAGCGGCGGCAGCGCCAGGGGATCGAGTACTACTCCGAGCTCCGCGCGCTCGAGGCTGCGGAGCGCGCGGACGTCTCGCTCGTGCTGATCGACGCCTCGGAAGGCGTCGTCGAGCAGGACCTCGCGGTCGCGGACGTGGCGCGCAAGGCGGCTTGCTCGACGCTCGTCGTGCTCTCGAAGTGGGACATCGGCGTCGTCGACCTCCAGGAGACGCGCGGCCTCCTGAACAGGCGGCTCCGGCAGCGTCCTCCGGTCGTCGCCGTGTCGGCGTTGACCGGTCGCGGCCTCCGCCGTCTGCTCGACCACGTCGAGGCACTCTTCACGAAGCACGTCACGCGGATCCCGACGCCCGCGCTGAACCGAGCGGTCGCCGAGCTGAAGGAGGCGCGGCCCGGCCCCTCGGGTGAGCGCGGTCGGCGCCTCAGGCTCCTCTACGCGACGCAGACCGCGACGCGACCGCCGCGGCTGCGCGTGTTCGTCAACGACCCGAGGCTCGTCACGCGCGACTACGGCTACTGGGTCGAGAACGAGCTGCGCGCGCGGTTCGACCTGCAGGGCGTGCCGGTCTCGATCGACTTCCAGCGCTCCGAGTAGCCGACGCGCAGACGGGGCGGCGCAGGACGTAGGGTCGCTCCGATGGACGTAGCGGTGGTCGGCGGCGGCTCATGGGGAACGGCGTTCTCCCGCCTGCTCGCGGACCGGGGTCACGACGTCACGCTCGTCTGCCGCGACACCGAGCAGGTCGCGGCGATCCGCTCGAGCGGCCGGAACCCGCGCTATCTGACCACGGTCGATCTCGCCGGCCTCACCGCGGCAACGATGGACGAGGCGGACGTGGAGGCCGCGAATCTCGTCGTGCTCGCGGTTCCGAGCGCCGCGTTCGGGAGCGTCGTCGCCGCATTGCCCGGGAGCGCCCCGGTGCTGAGTCTCACGAAAGGGCTCGACCCGGCCTCCGGCAGTCGGCTCTCGACGCTCGTGCACGACCGGCCCGTCGCGGTCCTCTCGGGCCCGAACATCGCCGAGGAGATCGCGGAGGGCTTGCCCGCTGCAGCGGTGATCGCGTGCGAAAGCCTCCCGCTCGCGGTCCAGCTCCAGCTCGCGATCACGTCGTCGGCCTTCCGGGTCTACGTGAACGACGACGTGCTCGGCGTCGAGCTCTGCGCGGCCGCGAAGAACGTGATCGCGCTCGCAGCGGGGGGCGCGGACGGGCTCGGGCTCGGCGACAACGCGAAGGCCGCGCTCGTCGCCCGCGGGATCGCGGAGATGCGTCGCTTCGCCGAGGTGGCCGGGGCACGGCCCGACACGTTCGCCGGGCTCGCGGGCATCGGCGACCTCGTGGTCACGTGCTGGTCGAGGTCGGGCCGCAACCGACGCTGCGGCGAGCTGGTCGCGCAGGGAGCGACGCCCGAGGAGGCGGTGCGCTCGATCGGCATGGTGGTCGAGGGCCTCACCACCGCGCCCGTCCTGCGCACCCTTGCCCACCGTCTCGGGGTCGAGATGCCGATCACCGAGGGCGTCTGCGCCGTCCTCGACGGCGTCTCGCTGGGCGATCTCCTCGCACAGCTCATGGAGCGCCAGCCGACCGTCGAGTGACTTGCCGACCCGCGGATCGCGGCTAGGGTTCGACGGACGATGGGGATGCGCTCGTACCAGTTCACGTCGGAGTCGGTCACCGAGGGGCACCCGGACAAGATCGCCGACCAGATCTCCGACGCGGTGCTCGACGCGGTGCTCGCCGACGACCCGGCCGGCCGCGTCGCCTGCGAGACGCTGATCACGACGGGGCTCGTCGTGGTGTCGGGCGAGGTCTCGACCCGCACGTACGTCGACATCCCGCGCATCGCGCGCGGGACGATCAGGGACATCGGGTACACGCGCGCGAAGTACGGTTTCGACGCTGACACGTGCGGCGTGATGGTCGCGATCGACGAGCAGTCGTCCGACATCGCCCAGGGGATCGATGCCTCGTACGAGGCGCAGCACGGGGAGACCGATCCGATCGACCGGATCGGCGCGGGCGACCAGGGGATGATGTTCGGCTACGCGAGCAACGAGACCGACGAGCTGATGCCGCTTCCGATCGTGCTCGCGCACAAGCTCACCAAGCGGCTCGCCGCCGTCCGCAAGGCCGACCAGCTGCCGTACCTGCGTCCCGACGGCAAGTCGCAGGTGACCGTGCGCTACGACGTCGACGAGCACGGCCGGCAGCGGCCGGTCGAGATCGAGCGCGTGTTGATCTCCACGCAGCATCGCGACGGGCTCGACGCCGAGAGCCTCATCAAGCCCGACCTCCTCGAGCACGTCGTCGAGCCGATCCTCCACGCCGAGTACCGCGACCTGTTCGACCCCGCGAAGCTCGTCGAGCCGGGGTTCTTCCACGTGAACCCGACCGGAAAGTTCGTGATCGGCGGCCCGATGGGCGACACGGGCCTCACCGGCCGGAAGATCATCGTCGACACCTACGGCGGCGCCGCGCCCCACGGGGGCGGCGCGTTCTCCGGGAAGGACCCGACCAAGGTCGACCGCTCCGCCGCCTACGCCGCGCGCTACGTCGCGAAGAACGTCGTCGCGGCCGGGCTCGCCGACCGGTGCCAGCTCCAGGTCTCGTACGCGATCGGCGTCGCCCATCCGATGAGCCTGCTCGTGGACACGTTCGGCACCGAGGCGGACGGCCTGACGAACGAGCGGATCGCCGAGCTCGTCGAGGAACACTTCGACCTCCGGCCCGGCGCAATCGTCCGCGACCTCGACCTCTGGCGTCCGATCTACCGCAAGACCGCCGCCTACGGTCACTTCGGCCGCGCCGACGCCGACTTCAGCTGGGAGCGCACCGACAAGGCGGATGCGCTCCGTGCTGCCGCGGGACTCGACCCAGCTGCGCGAAGCGGGAATCCGCAGGAGCGGATTCCCGCCGCTTGATCCCCGGCTGCGGCGGGGCACATCCCTGAAGGCGTCGCCTTCGGCGCCGCTGCACCCGGCGCCGCGAGGTCCCGCTCAGGGAACGCGCACGGGTGGCGTGCGCTCGACGGCCTTCTTCACCGCGCCGGTGACGCGCGCGAGGATGTCGTCCGCCTGCTGTTGCGTGAGCCGCTTGTCCTGCACCGCCTTGTCCAGCCGGGTCTTCGCAGGAGCGACGATCGCGTTCACGAGCCCGTCCTCGGTCTTGCCGTGCGCGGTTGCGATCTGCGCGAGCGACTTGCCCGACCGAAGCTCGGTGCGGAGCTCCTTCGGCGTGATCCCAATGTACTTCGCGATGAAGCCCTGGGCGTGCGCGCGAACGTGGAGGCGGGGGAAGAACGGCAGCCCGCGGTGGTGGCCGATCGCACGGCGGAACGCGAGGCGGCCGAGGCCCTTCGCGTTCTCGATGCGCTCCCGGAGGCGTGCGCCCTGCTCCGGAGTCAGCTTCCCGGCCTTGACGGCGGCGTCGATCCGCGCCTCGAGCGCGTCCTTGAACGCCTCACGCAGCTTGTCGGTCGAGACCCCGAGCCGCGCGGCGACGTCGTCGGCGAGCGAGGGCTTGTCGGCCGCCGCGACGCTCGAGGCTCCGAGACCGACCGCGGCGAGCGCCGCTGCGGCGAGGACGGCGGCGGTGAGGACGGCGGCGCTGAGGCGTCTCACGTGGATCACTCCTTCCGACGAGGTACGCGGATCGAAGCAGCGGCCGGTTCGAATGGCGTGAACGGAGCGTAAGTCGCGTGTAAGTCAGGCCGCAAGCCGGACGTACAGGCCCTGCGCGGCCTTCTCGCCGATCTCCCGCTCGCTCGCGTCGAGCACGACCGCGAGGTGCCCCGCGGCGGGATGCGCGGCCCGGACCTCGACCTGCGAGCCGGGGACGTAGCCCTCGTCGTAGAACCAGTGCAGGAGCTCGCCGTCGTGCTCGGCGAGCCGCACGATCTCGCCGGCCTGTCCCGGTTCGAGCTCGGCGAGCGTCAGCAGGCCCTCGTTCTCCGACTGCTCGAGCTCGGTCGAGACCGGCCACCCGTGCGGGCACCGGTCGGGCCGGCCGAGCCGCTCGTACATCCGGTCGATCATCTCGTCGGTGAACGTGTCGCCGAGCTCGTCGGCGTGGACGTGGGACTCCGAGGCCGTGTACCCCATGAAATCGGTGAGGAAGCGCTCGATGATCCGGTGCTTGCGCACGACCTTCTCCGCGCGCTCGATGCCGGCCGGCGTGAGGATCGCCTCCTTCTGCTCGCCGCGCTCCACGAGCCCTTCGGTCTCGAGCCGCTTGAGCATCTCGCCCGCCGACGCGCGCGACACGCCGAGCATCTCCGCCACGCGGGACGCGATCGCGCTCTCGCTCGCCGGCGCGTACTCGCCGATCGGGAACGCGAGGAAGTAGATCACCTCGAGGTACTCGTCGACAGAGTGCCCGTGACCCGCCATTCCCGGCGAGTCTAGCCGCCGCCCGAAAGGTCGTCGCGGGTCGCGAGTACGCTCGTCCCGTGCCCCTTGCCTCCGTGTACCCGCTCGTCTCGACCCGCACGCTCGCGCGGTCGTTCACCTACGAGGTGCCCGAGGGCACGGTGAAGGGCGCGGTCGTCTCGGTCCGCCTGGGGCGCAGTGCGACCCGCGGCGTCGTGGCCGACGTCGGCGTCGGCGCCCCGCCCGGCATCGAGCCCGTCCCGGTGGGCAGGCTCCTCGACGAGATCCCCGCGACGCTCGTCGATCTCGCGCTCTGGGTCGCGGACTACTACGGCTCGACGCCCGCTCGCGCGCTCGAGCTCGTGGCGCCGGCGCGCCGGTCGCCGCGCGGCGAGCGGCCGTCGCCTGCCGTGCGCGAGTCGCTCACGGGCGAGCCCGAGCCCGACGAGCTCTCCGACGAGCAGCGCGCGGCGGTCGGCAGGATCGTCGCGGCCCTCGACGAGGGCGTCGGCGAGCACGTGCTGCTCGACGGGCCGACCGGGAGCGGCAAGACCGAGATCTACCTCCAGGCATGCGCGGCCGCGCTCGAGCGAGGGCTCGGCACGATCGTGCTCGTGCCGGAGATCGCGCTCGCGCCGCAGACGGTGGGGCGCTTCCGGCACCGGTTCGGCGACCGTGTCGCGATCCTCCACTCGTCGCTCGGCGACGCCGAGCGCCGGGACGAGCGCGACCGGATCGCCCGCGGCGACGCCCGCATCGTGGTCGGCGCGCGCTCTGCGGTGTTCGCCCCGATGCGTGCCGTCGGCCTGATCGTCGTCGACGAGGAGCACGACGCGGCGTACAAGCAGGAGTCCGATCCCCGCTACGACGCGCGCACCGTCGCCGCGAAGCGAGCAGCGCTCGAGGGCGCGGTCGCAGTGTACGGCTCCGCCACGCCGCGCCCGGAGAGCTGGGCCCGGCTCTCCCGCGCCTCGCTGAGCGTGCGGATCGGCGCGCCGATGCCCCGGGTGCGTCTCGTCGACCTACGCCGCGAGGCGGGCTATCCGCTTTCCGCCCCCTTGCTCGAGGCGCTGGGCGGGCTTGTCGAGCGGGGCGGGCGCGCGATCCTCCTGCTCAACCGGCGTGGCATCGCGCCTGCGGTCCATTGCCGTGCGTGCGGGGTCTCCCGGCGCTGCCCGCACTGCGACGTTGCGCTCACGCTCCACGCCGACGGGGCGCTCCGCTGCCACCACTGCGGCCGCGTCGACGCCGTGCCGACCACGTGCCCGGAGTGCGGCTCGAGCGAGGTCGCCCGGATCGGCGCCGGCACGCAGCGGCTCGAAGCCGAGCTTGCAAAGCGGCTCCCGGAGCTCGAGCGGATCCGTCTCGACGCCGACGTCGCGACGCGTGCGGGCGCCGCCCGGGACGCGATCGAGCGGTTCCGCTCAGCCGACCGCGCGGTGCTGATCGGGACGCAGATGGTCGCGAAGGGGCACCACGTGCCCGGCGTGTCGCTCGCCGCGGTCGTCGACGCGGACACGAGCCTCGCGCTGCCCGACTTCAGGGCGGAAGAGCGGACGTTCCAGCTCGTCACGCAGCTCGCCGGGAGGAGCGGCCGCGACGCGCCCGGACGCGTGCTCGTGCAGACGTTCCAACCGGACGCGACTCCCCTCCGTCACGCGGTGAACCACGACGTCGCCGGCTTCCTCGCCGGCGAGCTCGAGCGGCGCGAGGCGCTCGGCTATCCGCCGTTCCGGCACCTCGTCTCGATCCTCGTCTCGGGGCCCGATCCGGAGGCGCCGCTCGCGGCTCTGCGCGAGCTTCGCGCCCGTCTCGAGCCCGGGGACGGCGCGTTTCTCGGGCCTGCGCCCGTCCTGCGACTGAGGGGCAGGCACCGCGCGCAGCTCCTCGCGAAGACCACGCAGCCCCGCTCCGTCGCGCGTCAGGCCTCGGCCCTGCTCGCGGCGGCGGCGAGGACGATGCGGCGCGACGGTCTCGCCGCGGTCGTCGACGTCGACCCGCAGTCCCTGTAGAACCCGGCGCATGGACGAGTCCCTCACCGACCTCGTCCGGAACGCCATGCCGCTCGCGGCGCTGCTCGGCTTCGAGGCGCTCGAGGGCGGCCCGGGCGGTGTCGTGCTTCAGGGCTCGTGGTCCGAGGCGCGGTGCACGGCGGCGGGGGTTCTGCACGGCGGCTACTTGATGGCGCTCGCGGACTCGGCCGCGGCGACGCTCGCATTCCTCAACCTGCCGCCGGGAGCCGGGACGTCGACGATCGAGGCGAAGACGAACTTCCTCGCGGCGGTGCGCGAGGGCTCGGTGACGGCGCGAGCCGAGCTCGTCCACAAGGGCCGCACGACGATCGTCGTCCAAACCGACGTGACGGACGACGCCGGCCGCCTCGTCTCGCGCACCCTGCAGACCCAGGCCGTGCTGCAGGGCGCGGGCTAAAATCTCGGTGTGAGCAACCACGACCACGAGCACGAGCCGACGGAGTCCGAGGCGCGGGCGGACGCCGAGCGCCTCGTCCGCAAGGAGATCGCGCTCTCCCAGGTTCGCCACTACGGCGACCCGGTTCTGCGGATGCGCGCCGCGGAGGTCGAGGAGTTCGACGAGGAGCTCGCGCGCATCACGGGACGCATGACCGAGTTGATGCACGACGCGGAGGGCATCGGCCTCGCCGCGACGCAGATCGGGATCCTGCGCCGCTTCTTCGTCTGCACGCTCGACGGTCAGGATCGCGTGCTCGTGAACCCTGTGGTCGAGCCGGTCGGCGACGAGACCGAGGTCGAGGAGGAGGGGTGCCTGTCGCTCGGCGGGGTACGTGTCCCGATCGAGCGCGCCGTGCATGTCAGGGTCGAGGCCCGCGATGCGACAGGGGAGCCCGTCTCGCTCGAGCTCGAGGGGATGGACGCGCGCGTCGTCCAGCACGAGCTCGACCACCTCGACGGCGTGCTGCTCGTCGACCGCACCGACGCCGAGTCGCGCCGCGAGGCGCTCGCCCAGCTCCGCCCCAGGCTCGTCCTCACCTAGAGGCTTGATGCGGGTTGCAGGCACGCACGGATGGGGGCCTGCGCGCGGCGCAGCGCCGCCGTCTCGGTTGGCATCCAGGCGTCCAGCCTGCACGCCGCCCGAGCCGACGCCGCTCCTTGGCGCATGCCCTCCCCGCACGCACCTCCAACCCACATCAAGCCTCTAGCGATCCCGTGGCACGCGTCGCCGTCGCCGCCACCGCGCCGTTCGGGGCGGAGGTCCTCGAGCGCCTCGCCGCGAAGCACGAGGTCGCGGCGCTGCTCACACGCCCCGACGCGCCTGCCGGCCGCGGGCGCCGCGTCGTCGCGCCGCCCGCAAAGAGGGTCGCGGAGCGGCTGGGGATCCCGGTCCTGCAACCGGAGCGTCCGGCGGCCGGTCTCGATGTCGGCGCCCCGACGGTCGTGGTGTGCGCGTACGGGCTGCTCGTCCCCGAGCCGCTGCTCGCCGAGCGCAGCTGGCTCAACGTCCACCCCTCGCTCCTCCCCCGCTGGCGGGGCGCGGCGCCCGTCGAGCGGGCGATCATGGCCGGAGACGCGGAGACCGGCGTCACGATCCACGAGACGGTCGCCGAGCTCGACGCGGGGCCGGTTGCGGCGCAGGAGGGGTTCCCGATCGGCCCCGAGGACGACGCGGGCGCCGTGTACGCGCACTCGGCCGAGGTCGCGGCCCGGCTGCTCGACGCCGTGCTCGCCGAGCCCGACCCGATGCTCGCCCCGCAGGCCGGGACGCCGACCTACGCCGATAAGATCTCGCCGGAGGACCGGCGCCTCGATCTCACCCGGCCCGCCGACGAGCTCGTGCGAGTCGTCCGCGCGCTGAGCCCTCACATCGGTGCGCGCGCGGAGCTCGAGGGGCGGCCGGTGACCGTGTGGCACGCACGCGTCGCCGAGGACGGCTCGTTCGAGGCGCTCGAGGTGCAGCCGGACGGAAGCCGCCGCATGTCCGTCGACGCATGGCGCCGCGGGCTCAGGTGAGCGCGGTCTCTCCGGCGCGCGCGGTCGCCTTCCGCGTGCTGCGCCGGGTGTTCGAGGAGGGCGCCTACGCCGATCGTGCGCTCCGCTCGGAGTCGCAGGGGCTCGACGACCGCGACCGCGCGCTCGCGCGGCGGCTCGCGTACGGGGCGGTGCAGCGGAAGCGGACGCTCGACCATGCGATCGAGACGCTCGGCCGGCGTCCCGTCCGCAGGCTCGACGCGCCGGTGGCGGCCGCCCTGCGACTCGGCGCGTACCAGCTCGCGTTTATGGACGCGGTGCCGCGGTACGCGGCCGTGAACGAGTCCGTCGAGCTCGTGCGCAGCGCGCGGCTCGAGCGGGCGGTGTCGTTCGCGAACGCGGTCCTGCGGCGGCTCGCCGAGGGCGCACGAGCCCTGGTCGAGTCGCTTCCCGAGGGGACTGCGCGGGAGGCAGCGCTCCGTCACTCCTACCCCGACTGGATCGCGGAGACCTGGTGGACGGAGCTCGGGCCGGACGAGGCGCGGGAGTCGATGGCCGTGCAGAACGAGGAGCCCGAGACCGCCGTCCGGCTCGTCCGCGGGTCGGTCGACGGCCGTCCGGACCCGGCGATCCCCGGTGCCTGGGTGGTCGACCGGGTCGACGAGCAGGCGCTCGCCGACGGCCTGATCTGGCCGCAGAGCAGGGCCTCGCAGCTCGCCGGGCTCGCGGTCGGCTCTCGGCCGGGTGAGCGGACGCTCGACGTCTGCGCCGCGCCGGGAGGCAAGGCGACGATGCTCGCGGGCGACGTCGACGCCGTCGAGATCGACGAGGCGCGCGCAGCGGCGCTGCAAGCCACCGTCCAGCGGCTCGGCGCCTCGGCCGTCCGCGTGGTCCACGCCGACGGGCGGAACCTACCGCCGGACATGGGCGGGTACGACCGTGCGCTCGTCGACGCGCCCTGCTCGGGGCTCGGCGTGCTCGCCGCGCGTCCCGACCTCCGCTGGCGTGCGGAGCCCTTGCCCGCGCTCCAGCTCGAGCTCCTCCGGGCCGCGATCCAGCGGACGAGACCGGGCGGGACTGTCGTCTACTCCGTCTGCACGATCAACGCCGCGGAGTCGGAGGACGTCGTCGACGCGATCGTCGCCGGTGGAGGGGTCGAAGTCGACCCGGCGCTCGGCGACGAGTGGCCGCAGTTCCGCCATCGCCGCCGCGCCGAGTTTCTCCAGACGCTCCCCCACGTCCACGGAACGAGCGGCTTCTTCGTCGCGCGCATCCGGCGCGCCGAAGAGGGCACGTAACACTGTGTTACAAGCCCCGTGGGCGGCTCTAGGATCCGCCCATGGGCTGGACCGAGTGGATCCGCGACGGCGTGGAGGTCGAGCCGTCGCTCTACGCGGCGGACTTCCGTCGGCTCGGGAAGCAGATCGACGCGCTGCTCGCCGCGCGCTGCCGCGTTTTCCACTTCGACTGCGGCGACGGGCACTTCGTGCCGCCGGTGACCATGGGGCCGGTGGTGCTGCGCTCGATCGCGCCGGGCATCCACGCGGCGGGAGGCGTCCTCGACTGCCATCTGATGGTCGACGATCCGGTGCACCATTTCGAGGAGTTCGCCGCGTCCGGCGCCGACTCCGTCACGTTCCACGTCGAGGTCGCGCCCGATCCGGGTGGTGTCGCGGCCGAGGC
>DASSUT010000029.1:0-8888 GCA_035706725.1 Gaiella sp.
GTGCCGTCGGAGAGCACGAGCAGGTGGGTGACGCGGTTCTCGACCATGACGTGAGCCGCGTGCAGGAGGCTCTCGTGCGCCTGGATGGTGACGACCTTCGTGTGCCCCGCGCCGACGGCCGCGCTCGCGAGCGCCTCGCCGCGCGCGGCGGCGGCGATGAGGTCGACGTCCGTGACGACGCCCCAGACGCCCTCGGAGTCGTCCTCCTCGTCGCCCCACACGACGACGAGGTGGATGCCGACGTTCGCCATGGTCCGCGCGACGTCCCGCAGTGTCGAGGTGGGATGGCACGTGATGACCCCGTGGTGCATCGCCGACGAGACGGGTCGCAGCGCGAGCACGTGGTGCGCCGACGAGACCGTGGCGATCGTATCCGGCGAGACCTCACGGTCGAGCTCGAACTCCTCGCTGCGCGTCATCGGTTCCTCCGTCCTCCCGCTGGTGGCCATGATCCGATCGTGGCCCCGCCGGGCCTCGAGTGCATCGGGGGTCGGCCCCGTGTGGCTTCGGCCAATTACTCATCGCCGGGGGCCGTAGGCGCGCAGGAAACCCTGAGCAGCGATCAGCGCCGCCACGGATGACCGGCACGACGGTCGTAGCGACGCTGCCCCACAGGCCCGACGAACGGGAGGATCCGGTGACGCTCATCTGGTTCATCGTGTGGCTGATCTGCGACCTGGTCGGCGACCGCGAGGTCTTGACGTTCGACCCCGTGAACGCGTGGGCGGCGACGCTCATCCTCGCGATCGCGCTCGACCTGGCGACCCACCACGCGCGACCCACCGGGAAGCGCACGTAGCACCGGTCATCCGTAGTTCCCCGCGCGCGGGTTGCCGCACGGCCCGGATGCGGCGACGGGCGCCGCGTGCTGAGTTGGAGACGAGAAAGGAGGTGGCTCATGACCATCGTGCGCTGGGCTCCTCTCCAGGACCTGGACACGATCGAGCGGCGGATGCGACGCATGTTCGACCAGGGCGTCGTCCCGGCGTGGCCTGCCGCAGACGTGTACGAGGAGAACGGCGAGTTCGTCTACGAGCTCGAGGTTCCGGGTTACGACGAGAAGGAGCTCGCCGTCGAGGTTCGCGACCACATGCTCACCGTGAAGGGCGAGAAGGTCGAGAAGAACGAGGAGAAGGAGAAGACCTTCTACCTCAACGAGCGACTCGCCCGCTCGTTCGAGCGCCGGTTCGAGCTGCCGGCCGACGCGGTCGCCGACAAGGTGGTCGCGAAGTTCGACCATGGCGTGCTCGTGGTGCACGCACCGAAGGCCGCCGAGGCCGCACCGAAGAAGGTCGCGATCACGACTGCCGGGTAGCGTCGCCGCCCGGACGCTCCATGCGACCGGCGGGACGCTCGGGAGGCCGCGACGGGAGCCGCGGCCTCCCTTTCCTCCCCCAGCTCTGCGGTGCTACGCCGGGCGGACGACCACGACCACGCCTCCCGCGTGCGCCGCGCAGTACTGGCTGACCGAACCGAGCACGAGGCTCGCGAACCCTCCGCGCCCGCGCGACCCGACCACGAGCACGTCCGCGTCCGCAGCGGCCGACACGAGCGCCTGCCCCGCCGGCCCGAACACGGACTCGACGGTGAGCGACACGTCCTCGGGCGCCGAGCGACGGGCGTCTTCGAGGCGCTGCTCGGCCTCCTCTACGAGCGCGTTGCGGAGCTCGAGCACCGCGCCGGGGCTCGTGACGAGCCCGCCGGACAACCCCCAGGGCTCGTGGTATGCGGCCACGGCGTGGACCGTGCTCCCGCGAACACGCGCCTCGGCGAACGCCCATTCGAGCGCGGCGGCCGCCCCCTCGGAGCCGTCGACGCCCACGACGATACGTGTCCGTTCGCCGTGGTGCGCGACGTGGACGACCGCGACGGGACACGACGCGTGCTGGAGGCACGCTCTCGAGACCGACCCGAGCACCGCACCGGCGAGGGCGCCTCGACCCCGCGAGCCGACGACGAGCAGATCGGCGTCGCCCGAGAGCTCGACGAGCGCGCCCGCCGCGTCGCCGTGGACGGTACGGCGGTCGAGCTCGACTCCCTCGGCAGAATTGCCCACCCGCTCGAGGTCGGCGTCGATCGCGTCTGCGGCCGCCTGTTGCAGCTCCTCCTCCACGAGCTCGTACGCCGGAAACATCGCGACCCCCGTCGTCGTCAGCGGCGGAACCGACCACGCGTGCACGACCCGCAGGACGGCACCTCGGAGTCGCGCCTCGGAGAGCGCGAAGCGAAGCGCCTCCCGGCCCGTCGCGGAAGTGTCGACGCCGACGACGACGCTGCCTGCCATCTCCCGGAGAGTGTGGCGGTCCGCACCGCTCGGTGCGTCGGGAGAAACGTCCCGAGCTCTGCGGGTTTTCCGCAGGCGGTCTCAGAAGCCGAGGCCGACCGCCATGCGGGTCGCGAGACCCCGAGACCGGGTCACGTCCCGGAGACCGACGATGCCCACGACCCGCTCGTCCTCGACGACCGGCAGGTGGTGAATCCCGTGCTCGGTCATCGTCTCCGCCGCGACGTCGAGCAGCGTATGCGGGCCGACCGTGAGCGGCACCGCGGTCATCCACGCACGTGCGGGCGCCTCGCCGGTGCGCACGCCGCCCGCGGCGGCGCGGAGGACGTCCCGGGCCGTGAGGATGCCCACGAGCCCGCTGTCGTCGGCGACGAGCACGCACCCTGTGTCGCGCTCGCGCATTGCGCCCGCGACCGCGTCGAGCGTCTCGTCGGGCGCCACCGTGACGGGCGCCGAGCGCATCACGGAGCCCACCGTGCCGCTCCCGCCGACGGCGGCGAGCGGCTCGATTCCCGTGGGGAGGGGCCGCGCGAGCCGCCCCGCCTCTTCGCGGTCGAGCTCGACATCGACGTCGACCATGGCCACGTCCGGCTGCTCGGGCTCGGGGTCCCCTGCGACGGACGCGAGGAACGACGTCAGGCGCCTGCCGACGATCTTCGTCGGCGGCCACCAGATCGGCGCCGCGCTCGCCCACTCGGACTCGCCCCCCGGCGAGAGGTCGCGCCGCAGGTACCGGGGCTCGCCGCCGGTGAGGAGGAGCCCGCGCAGGACCGGGCGGAATGGGTGCGGCACGAGCGTCGCGCCGGCCAGGACGGCGATCGCCTCGGCGGCCACCACGGCCTGCTGGGCCGCGATGCCGCCCTGCTTGATCGGAAAGCTCGTGATGTCGCCGGCCGCGAACACCGCGCCTGCCCCGAGCGCCTGGCAGTGGTCGTCCACCGGGATGAAGCCCTCGGAGGTCTGCGCGATGCCGTCGATCCGCGCGCCCCGCAGGCGGGGCAGCGCCAGAACACGGTCGGCCGCGATCGAGCCCTCGGAGAGCACCAGGCGTCCGTCGGCGAGCTCGACCGGGTAGACCCCGCCGAGAAACTCGATGCCGACGTCTGCGAGCAGGTCCGCGACCGCTTCGCTCGCGGCCCGCCCGAAGACCTCGAGCGGCTCGGCCTCGGGCGTGACGACGGTCACGTGCGTGTGGGCGTCGAGCGCCGCCGCCCTCCGCGCGGTCATGAGCGCGAGCTCGTACGCCGGCAGCGGCCACGCCGCGCCCCAGGGCACGGCGAAGACGACCTGCGCGAGGTTCCCGTGGTCGACTTCGTCGAGGATCGTCCCGACCCGTTTCCCGTCGGCCGGCCCGCGGAACGTGAACGCACCCGGCACGGCATCGGTCGGCACCGCCCCGGACGCGACCAGGAGGGCGTCGTAGGCCAGCGTCGCCCCTGCCTCCGTCTGCACCCTGCGGCGCTCGCTGTCCACGCCGGTGAGCGCACCGAGCGTCAGACCGGCGCCGAGGCGGTTCGCGAGGTCGCCGAGGTCGAAGTGCCGCACGGTGCCGAGGCCGAACGGCTCGGCGACGGCGACCGGGCGATACCAGAACAGCGGGTCGGGGGCGAGCAGCTCGACCTCGACGCGCTCCTCTGCGACCTCGCGAAGCGTGAGCGCGGCCTCCAGCGCGGCGACGCCGCCGCCCGCGATCAGAACCCTGAATATCGGAGCGTCCACGCCGACATCGTGGCCGGGCCACCGACCGGCCACATCGGGATTGAGGCGCGTGCGCAGGGTGGTTTCTACGGATCGAGCGCCGTCGCCGGCCGGGCGAGAATGCGTCCGTGTGGGGTGCCCTCGGCCTCCGTCTGCTGCGTCTCGCGAACCCTGTCGTCCGGGTCGTTCTCGGCTCGCGGGCCCACCGGGTGCTGAGCGGGAGACTCGTCGTCGTCGAATACCGCGGCCACCTGACGGGTCGGGAGTACCGGATCCCGCTCCGCTACGCGAGCGCGATCGACGGCACGATCGTCGCAATCGCCCTGAGGGCGCCGGAGAAGCGCTGGTGGCGCTCGTTCCGTCCCTCGGGAACCGCGGTGCTGACGCTGCGCGGCGCCCGGGTCGATGCGCGCGGGGCGCTCGTCGAGGGGGACGCCCGCGCGCGTGCGCTCGCCGCGTACCTCGCCCGCTACCCGAGGAGCGCGCGGGCCGCCGGTGACGCGGCGGTGGTGGTGTTCGAGCGGGCGGACGGATGATCGTCCCGTGCGACCGTACGGCGACCGCGCACCGTGGTTCCACCTCCTCGCTCCCCCGAGGACGACGCAGCGGAAGCGGAGCGATCTCGGCGGCGGGTCGCCGCCGAGATGCCCGACGCGAAGGGTCTCCTCGAGCTCGGCGCGCGGGTGGGAGCAATCGGTGATCCAGGCTCAGACCGGCCGGACGGCCGCCCGGGTCGCGTCGACGTCCTGCGCGATCTGCGCGATCAGCGCCTCCTCGGAGTCGAACACGGCCTCGTCGCGCAGGCGCTCCCAGAGCTCGAGGACGAGCCGCTTGCCGTAGAGATCCCCGTCGAAGTCGAGGAGGAACGGCTCGATCCGCCGCTCGGTGCCGCCGTAGTGCGGGTTCGTCCCGATCGAGACCGCCGCGCGGTGCCCGAGCGCCGCGCCCGCGTAGATCCCGTAGCGCGGGCACACGAGCTGCGGGTCGACCGCGATGTTCGCGGTCGGGTAGCCGAGGGTGCCGCCACGCTGATCGCCGGTCACCACGGTGCCGTCCAGCTCGAACGGCCGGCCGAGCATTCGGGCAGCGAGGACGAGGTCGCCGGCCCGAACCGCGTCGCGGATCGCGCTCGACGAGACGCCCTCGACCTCCTCGACCTCGAGCACCGTGAGCCCGAGCGCCGCGAGCGTCTCGACGCTCCCGGCCCGCTTGCTGCCGAAACGGAAGTCTGCGCCCACGGCGACCGCCTCCGCGCCGACCGAGCGCAGGTACGTGTCGACGAACGTCTCCGGGGAGAGCCGCATGAACTCCGGCGTGAACGCCGCGACGAGCGTGTCGGCGATCCCGGCCTCGGCCAGCAGCTCCAGGCGCCGCTCGAGCGTCGCAATCAGCTCGACGCGGTTCCCGAGCACGATCCGCGGGTGTGGGTCGAGGGTGATCACGGTCGGCTCGAGCCCCGACTCGACCGCCGCGCGAAGAACCGACCGGTGCCCGACGTGCACGCCGTCGAATGTCCCGATCGCGACCGCCCGTGGGCGCCGGTCGAGCTGGGACGGGGCGTGGACGATCCTCATCGCACCACCGCCAGGCGCGGCAGCGCCTCCTCGAGCGGGATCACGCGCGTCTCGTCGGCCTCCTCGACGTGAAACGGCCCGATCTCCGTTCGGCGCAGCGCCACGCAGTGGCCGCCGAGCGCGTCGGCCAGCGAGCGGACGTACGTCCCCGAGCCCACGACGAGGTCGAGCCGGGCGAGCGCGCCGTCGTAGCCAAGGAGCTCCAGGCGGTGCACCAGCATGACGCGGGTCGGCATCTCCACCGCGACACCGGCACGGTGCAGCCGGTATGCGCGTGTGCCGTCGAGCTTGATCGCTGACGCGGCCGGGACGGGCAACTCCACCTCTCCGCGGAGCCCGTCGAGCGCCCGTTCGAGCTCCGACAGCCGGGGCGGCTCCTGCTCCTCGATCACCTCACCCTCCGGATCCCCGGTCGTGGTTCGGCCATGGAGGTCGATCTCGGTCACATAGCGCTTGTCGAGCTTCATGAAGCGATCCTGGAGCGCGGTGGCGCGCCCCGACAGGAGGACCAGGAGCCCCGTCGCGAACGGGTCGAGCGTCCCGGCGTGCCCGGTCTTCGCGCCGGTGCGTGCGCGTACGCGGGCGACGATGGCGAACGACGACGGCCCGGCGGGCTTGTCGGCGAGCACCACGCCGGTCGGGTCGAGCGCCTTCGGGACCGCCATCGGCCTACGCCGTGCCGTCGCCGTCCGCCGCGTGAAACGCGTCGACGATGCGCTGCGTGATCTCGTCCATCTCCAGGTCGGTGGAGAAGCCCGCGGCGCGCCGGTGACCGCCGCCTCCGAAGCCGCGCGCGATCGCGGACACGTCCACGCCACGTGGATGCGAGCGGAGCGACCCCTTGCGGCGCACCGGAGCGCCGACGGGGAGCTCCCGGACGAGCGCCACGAGCTCCGCGCCGTCGACCGCCCGAAGGTGGTCGATGATGCCCTCGGAGTAGGGCTCGGCCGCCCCCGCGGCGTCGAAGTCGCGCCGTGTGAGCTCGGCGACCACGATACGCCCGCCGTCGAGCTCGGTTGCGTGCTCGAGAGCCCGGGCGAGCAGCTTGAGCTTCGGGAACGGCGTGGACTCGTAGACCTCGACGAATACCTTGCCGACGTCGGCCCCTTCCTCCACGAGCCTCGCGGCGAGCCTCAGCGCCTTCGGCGTCGTGTTCGAGTACTGGAACCGTCCCGTGTCCGTGACCACGCCCGTGTAGAGCGCCTCGGCGAGCGCGGGGCTCGGCGGCACCTCGAGCTGCTCGAAGACGTCCGCGAGCACCTCCGCGGTCGACGAGGCGTCCTCGACGACGAGGTTCACGTCGCCGAACCGCGTGTTGTCGTGGTGGTGGTCGACGTTCACGGTCGAGCGCGCACCCGCGCCGAGCGTGGCGTCCACGATCCGGCTCTCCTGCGCGCAGTCCACCGCCACGAGGACGCGCGTTGCCAGGTCGTCGGGCGGGGTGCGGACGAGGCCGTGCGTGGAGAGGCCGAGGAACGCGTACTCGGGCGGGAGCGGCGCCTCGCCGCCGAGCACCATCACCGAGTCCTTTCCGAGCGACGTGAGCGCGAGGTGCAGCGCGAGCATCGAGCCGAGCGCGTCGCCGTCCGGGTTGTCGTGCGACGTGACGACGAAGCGGTCGTGCGCGTGCAGCGCCTCCACGACCGACTCCATGTCACTCCGGGGCATCGTCCTCTCCGTCGGGCGGCGCGAGCTCGTCGATGAGGCGGGTCATGCGGACGCCGTGCTCGACGGCGCGATCGTAGACGAACTCCAGTCGGGGCGTCCGGCGGAGCCCGAGCTCGCGGCCGAGGCGCGCCTGCAGGACACCGGCGGCGCCTTCGAGCGCCCGCAGGGTCTTCTTCCGCTGGCCTTCTCCGCCGAGCACGCTCACCCACACCTTCGCGTGCTCGAGGTCGGTCGTCGTCTCGACTGCCGTGACCGTGACGAACCCGATGCGCGGGTCCTTGAGGGTCGGAATCGACTCCGAGAGCACCTGCTTCACGGCCTCGTCGACCCGGCGCATCCGGCCGCTCACGAGACGCTCAGCACCTCGAGGGGCGTGTGACGCGCGAGGGTTGGGAAGTCGCGATCGGCGTGGAGCACCGGAGCACCCGCGCGTATCGCGGGGACCGCGACGAGGCAGTCCGCGATGCTACGGACCGTCTCGCCCGCCCAGCGACACGCGCGGTAGAGCGCGGCGGCCTGCTCGAAGCCGTCGAGGCCGTCGAGCGGGAGCAGCGTGAATCCGAGCAGCATCCCCCGCAGTTCCTCCGTGCGCTGCGGCGTCCGAGCGCCCGCGAGGATCTCCGCGATCACGACCTCGGTGACGCAGACCTCCTCGTCTCCCCGCAGCGCGGCCCGGAGGCGCCGGTGGACGGGGCTCCCGGTTCCGCGCAGGAGCTCGATCCACGCCGACGTGTCGACGACGATCACAGCGGCGTGACGGGCTCGTCACGCAGCGCGTCCAGATCGGCGTCCCACCCGCTCCCCTCGAGCCCGAGCGCCCTCGTCCGAGGGTCGTCGGCCTCCGCGAGCGTCCGGCGCAGCGCGAAGTCGATCGCCTCGCGTTTCGTGCGCAGACCGTAGAGCTGCATCACCCGGGCGAGCAAACGGTCGTCCACCACGACGTTCGTACGGGTCACGTGCGCATCATACACATCGATACACTCTCATACACCTAGTCACCGTCCTCGAGCCGGACGAGCTCCCGCTGCCTGGTGCCGAGCTCGAACGCCTGGCCGGAGAGCCAGCGCTCCGCCTCGTCGAGCAGGCGCGTCGCGTCGCGCGCCTCGCGGGTGACGCAGGCCAGCGTGAGCCCGGCGCGCTGCCACACGTCGTGGTGGTCGACCTCCGCGATCGAGCAGCCGAGCCGGTTCACGAGCTGCTGCTTCACCGAGCGGAGGTGCATCCGCTTCTCCTTGAGCGAGTGGCTGTCCGGGAAGTGGAGCTCGAACGAGAGGATGCCGACGAAGCCGGTGGACATGTTCGGATTCCGTTGGCGGCCGCCGGGAGGAACGGAACGCGGCCTACCGTAGTCGAAATCGTGCGCGTCCTCGCCTGCGTCGCCGCCGTTCTCGGCTGCCTGCTCGCCGCGCCGTCCGCTCCCGCGGCGGGCCAGCGGACCGTCCTCAACTACGGCGACTCGCTGGCGGTCGGCACGCAGCTCTACCTCGGCACGTACCTGCGCGGGTGGCGCGTCCTCTCCGAGACGGAGGTCAGCAGGCACGCGTCCGAGGTGCCGTCCGCCCTCCGCAGCCTCGGGCGGGCGCTCCCGCGCGTCGTCGTCGTGAGCGCGGGGACGAACGACGACCCGGGCGGCGTGTCGCGGTTCGCCCGCACGGTGCGCGAGA
>DASSUT010000030.1:0-2612 GCA_035706725.1 Gaiella sp.
GCGCGCGGTGGCGTTCCCGTCGAGCCACGACTGCGGAAGCAGCCAGTAGAGGACGACGAGCGCCCCGTAGGCGAGCGCGAGCCGGTCCGCCCAGACGAGTCGGGGCAGCGAGCCTACGACCGCGACTGCGGCGGCCGCGAAGAGGAACGCGACCACGAGCAGCGCTTCCTTCCACGCCGCGACGACGTCGAGCGTGCCGCCGCGGAGCCCCGCCTGCCAGAGCAGCGCCATCGCGAGGTTGTGCAGCGCCAGCCCGACCGCGAGGACTAGCACGGCGACCCGTGGGACGCGGCCTGTCACGTGGTCGCGACGAGGGTCAGGCCGAGGTTGTGGACGCGCACGGGAACGGGGAAGAGCGATCGCAGCTCGGCGGGCCCGAGCAGGTGGTTCTCCTTCGCCCACGGCATCCGCACGGCGTCGTAGACGCGGTGCGCCGCCCGCTCGGGGAACCAGTGGACGAAGGGCAGGCGGGTATGCACCTCGATCGGGAACCAACGGTTCGGCGTGGTGACGAACACCCGGCGCCCGACCCGCAGTGCCTCGCGGACGAACGCTTCTTGCCGCTCGCGGCCGCCGACGTGCTCGACCACCGCGTTCGAGTGCACGACGTCGAACTCGCCGTCCACGAAGGGAAGGTCGCACGCGTCGGCCTGGACGTAGCGGATCGCGGGGTAGCGGGCGCGAAAGCGGGTACCGTCGTGCAGGCCGACGGCGGTGATCCGTGCCGGCCAGGGATAGTGCTCTTCGAGGAAGTTGTGGGTCGTGCACCCGCTCTCGCCGCCCGGCTCCCCGTGCGAGACCTCGTCGACGCCGACGTCGAGCACCGACGTCTCCGGGGACGCATCCATGAGCTCGAGGAACAGCGCGAGCTTGCGCCTGCGCGAGCGGAGCGAGATCGCGTCGGCGAGCCGCACGGTCGGTCGAGCAGCGTACCGGCGGCGTAGGCTTCCGCGCACGTGCTCGAGGCGCTGGTCACCCCGCGAGGGCCCTATCGGTTGCGCCTCATGGCGCAGGAGGGCGTCTGGCGCGGCACGCTTCCAGGCGGGCGGCTCGCGAGCGCCGTCCAGCGACCGGACGGGCGCGTCGTCGTCCGCGCGCCGGACGCCGCCTCGCTCGAGACCGCGCGCTTCATGCTCGCGCTCGACGACGACACGTCGGAGTTCCACGCGCGCTTCGCCCGGGATCCGCTGCTGGGCCCATCGGCCCGCGCGCTCGTGGGCTACCGGCCGCTCCGCCGGGCGACGGTCGCCCATGCGGTCGTGCGGGCGATCTGCGGGCAGCTCGTCGAGGCACGCCGGGCGCTTGCGCTCGAGCGTGCGGTGACGCGCGCCTGTGGAGACTCGGTCGTCACGCAGGATGCCCTTCGGCGGCTCTCTCCCGTCCAGCTGCGTCGTCTCGGCCTCGCGCAGCACCGTGCGACGACGCTCCACCGCCTCGCGGCGACCCTCGACCTCGAGCGCCTGCGCTCCCGTCCGAGCGACGCGGTCGCCGCGCGTCTGGAGCGCGAGCCCGGAGTCGGCCCGTGGTCGGTGGGCGTGATCGCGCTCGAGGGGCTCGGCTGCTACGACCTCGGGCTCGTGGGCGACCTCTCGCTCGTGAAGCTCCACGCGGCGCTGACCGGGCGCTGGGTCGACGGCCGCGAGACGGCCGCGCTGCTCGCGCCGTACGGGGAGTGGCAGGGCCTCGCCGGCGAGGTGCTCCTGCTCGGCTGGGCGCGCGGCCTCGTCCCGGGGGCGTCGGCCGACCACGCGCGGATCGCCCGCCGGCGCGCGCGCCGGGCGGCATAGTTCGCGCATGGCGGTCGACGCGAGACGCATCGCGGTCCTCGGCGCGGGGCGCATCGGGGAGTCGCTGATCGCCGGGCTGCTCTCGTCCGGCTGGCGCGAGCCGTCGGAGATCGCCGCGTCCGCGCGCCGCGAGGAGCGGGTCGCCGAGCTCGCCGAGCGCTACGGGATCGACGCCACCGCGAGTAACCTCGAGGCGGCAGCGGGCGCGGCGCTCGTCGTGGTCGCCGTCAAGCCGCAGGACATCGACGCGCTGCTCGGGGAGATCGGGACCGCGATCACCCCCGAGCAGACCGTGCTCACGATCGCCGCCGCGACGACGACCGCGACGATCGAGCGACATCTCGCCTCGGGCGTCCCCGTCGTGCGCGCGATGCCGAACACGCCGTCCACGGTCCACGAGGGGATCGCCGGCCTCTGCGCGGGCGCCCATGCAGACGACGGGCACGTGAGCCTCGCGGAGGACGCCCTCGCGCATCTCGGCAGGGTCGTGCGGGTGCCCGAGCGCTCGATGGACGCGGTCACCGCGGTGTCCGGCTCCGGCCCCGCGTACTTCGCGCTCCTAGCGGAGGCGATGATCGAGGCGGGTCTCCTGCTCGGGCTCTCCCGCGAGATCTCGACCCAGCTCGTCGTGCAGACCATGCTCGGCACCGCGAAGAAGCTGCGCGACGAGGGACTCCATCCCGTCGAGCTGCGCGAGATGGTCACCTCGCCCGGCGGCACGACGATCGCGGCGATTCGTGAGCTCGAGTCGGCCGGCGTGCGCGCCGCGTTCCTCAACGCGATCCAGGCCGCAATGACGCGCGCGCGCGAGCTCGAAGCCGGCGC
>DASSUT010000031.1:0-3328 GCA_035706725.1 Gaiella sp.
AGCTCCTCGGCGCGGACACCCGCGAGCGCGCCGTTCCGGCGCCCGATCGGCGTCCGGATTGCCTCGACCACGAACGCGTCGCTCACGGCGATCACCGTACCACCGACCCCGTAGACTGACTCCATGGCGTCCACCGTCACCGAGCGGAAGCTCCTCCTGGACGGCGAGTGGATCACGGGCGACGACTGGGTCGAGGTCGCCTCCCCGTACGACGGCTCCACCGTCGCGCGGGTCGCGAAGGTGGGTGCCCCCGAGACCCGGTCCGCGGTCGACGCCGCCGACCGCGCGATGCGCGACCCGCTGCCCGCGTATCGACGGGCCGAGATCCTGAGCCAGGTCGCCGACGCGCTGGCCGCGCGGGCGGACGAGGCGGCACGCCTGATCAGCGCCGAGGCGGGGAAGCCGATGAAGGCTGCTCGCGTCGAGGCGTCGCGGGCCGTCTCCACGTACACGATGGCCGCGGTGGAGGCCCGCAAGCTGGCCGGGGAAATCGTGCCGATGGACGCCTCGCAGGCCGGCGACGGCAAGCTCGCGTTCACCCAGCGCGTGCCGATCGGCGTCGTCGGCGCGATCAGCCCGTTCAACTTCCCGCTCAACCTCGTCGCCCACAAGATCGCGCCCGCGCTCGCGGCGGGCTGCGCGGTCGTGCTCAAGCCCGCGACGCAGACGCCGCTCTCCGCGCTCTTCCTCGCGGAGCTCGAGGTCGAGGCGGGCCTCCCGCCGGGCTGGCTCAACGTCCTCGTCGGGCCTTCCGCGGAGATCGGAGACGTGCTCGTGGAGGACCCGCGCGTCGCCCTGATCACGTTCACGGGCTCCGGTGCGGTCGGGTGGAAGCTGCGCGAGCGTGCGCCGCGCAAGCGCGTCAACCTCGAGCTCGGCAACGCCACGCCCGTGATCGTCGAGGCGGACGCCGACGTCGCGCTCGCCGCATCGAAGTGTGCCGCGAACGCGTTCTCGTACGCCGGCCAGAGCTGCATCTCCGTGCAGCGCGTTTTCGTGCACGACGACGTCTACGAGGCGTTCCGGGACGCCTTCGTGCCGCTGGTCGACGCGCTCGTGGTCGGCGACCCCGCCGACGAGGAGACCGACGTCGGCCCGCTGATCGCGGCGTCGGAGCGCGACCGCGTGCTCGAGTGGATCGAGGAGGCGCGGGCGGGCGGCGCGGCGGTCCTCACGGGCGGCACGCTCGAGAACGACCTCGTCCGTCCGACGGTCGTCGAGGACCCGCCCGCGGACGCGCGGCTCGCCTGCGACGAGGTCTTCGGCCCGGTCTGCACCCTCCAGCGCTACACGGCGCTCGACGAGGCGATCGACCAGGCGAACGCGACCCGCTACGGCCTCCAGGCAGGGATCTTCACGGGGGACGTCACGCGCGCGCTGTCGGCGGCCGCCCGGCTCGAGTTCGGCGGCGTCACGATCAACGAGGCGCCGACGTTCCGCGCCGATCAGATGCCGTACGGCGGCGTCAAGGACTCCGGCAACACCCGCGAGGGCCCGGCGTGGGCCGTGCGGGAGATGACGGAAGAGCGTTTGGTGGTCGTCCAGCTCTAGCGGGCACCTCGCGCTACGCGCGAAAGTGCCAGGGGACGCCGTTATCCGGCACTTCGGGCGCCTGCCCGAAGTGCCCTCTATCCTCACCGCGATGCCGCTCTTCAACCGCAAGCCTGCCGCACCCTCGGCGAGCGAGCTGCGACGGGAGCGTCGGGCGCTCCTGCACATCCGCGAGGACCGTCTACGCGATCTCGGCGGGCTCACGTTCGAGATGTACCGTCGCGACCAGTTCAACGAGGCGCTCGTGGTCGAGCGCTGTGCGGAGCTCGTCGCGATCGAGGCCCGCATCTCGGAGATCGACGCGATCGTCTCCGGTCTCGGCCTCCGGCGCCGCCAGCAGGCGATCTGCTCGTGCGGCGCGCCCGTCCTCGTCGGCGCACGGTTCTGCCCGAGCTGCGGCCGCCCGCTCGGCGACGAGCTCGAGCAGGACGGCGTGCCCGCGTGACGGTCTCGGCGGCCGCCGCCTGCCCGCGCTGCGGGACGTCGGTCGCCGCGGGCCAGGAGTACTGCCTCCAGTGCGGCCTCAGGCAACCGGGCCGCTGGCGCATCGGCCCGCCGCCCACCGAGGGCCGTTCACTCCGGCTCCGCGTCGGCGTGCTCGCCGCCGTGGCGGTCGTGGGCGCCGCGATCGCGATCGCGGTCGCGTCGAACGACTCGGGGCCCGAAGCCGTGCGGACGGCGCTCGGCGGGAACGTCACCGTGCCGTCGACGCCCGCCGGCCCGGGCGCACGGCTCGCGCAGTGGTCGCGCTCGGAGCGCGGCTGGACGATCGTGCTCGTGTCCGTGCCGAAGGCGCGCGGGCGCGACAAGGCCGTCGCGGTCGCCCAGCAGGCGCGCTCGCGCGGCCTGCGCCAGGTCGGCGTCCTCGACTCCTCCGTGTTCGCGAGCCTGCGGCCGGGGTACTGGATGACGTTCACCGGCAAGTACGACACGCAGGCCGAGGCCACGAGCGTCCTCCGCAAGGCCCGCGTCGCGGTGAAGGGCGCACGCGTGACGCAGATCTCATCGTAGACCGAGACGTCCGCTGCCGAGACAACGATCGTGACTGAGTTTGTAACATCGCCCGTGGACCGGTAGACTCGCCTCGGAGCCCGCGGGAACCCCCACTTGAGCCCGCGGCAAAGGCGACGACGGACGGGAGACGGATCCGTATGGAGGCCAACCTCGCGCAGCTGCAGTCCTGCATGTACCAGTATTCGCGTGCGATCTATCGCTCGATCAAGGATCTGATCGACCCGTACGTGGACAAAGAGACGCGGCTCGAGTTCCGGCGAGCCGTGCTCTGCGAGTGCGAGGAGACCATGGCTCGCCTGGCGCAGGACCCGCACTACTTCGCGCGACCGGACCGGACGCTCTTCCACGACATCCGCCGCTACTTCCCGATCACCGCGCAGGCGCAGGTCGCCTGGGCCGTGCGCGAGGGGATCTCCGCCGCCGTCGGGTTCATCGAGGCGCAGCTCGAGGCCGGGCTGCTCGACGGCGGGGTGAGCCGGTGCAAGGCGACCACCCGCAAGGGCAAGGCCTGCCAGCGCACGCCGCTCCCCGGGCGAGACTACTGCCCCTCGCACCAGCACCTCGAGACCGCGACCTCGGCCCGCACCGCGGCCGTCGCCTAGAGGCTTGATGCGGGTTGCAAGCACGCACGGATGGGGGCCTGCGCGCGGCGCATCGCCGCCGTCTCGGTTGGCATCCAGGCGTCCAGCCTGCACGCCGCCCGAGCCGACGCCGCTGCTTGGCGCATGCCCTCCCCGCACGCACCTCCAACCCACATCAAGCC
>DASSUT010000032.1:0-12910 GCA_035706725.1 Gaiella sp.
CCGACCGAGCCGCCGCCGGTGACGACGGTCGCCTTCGCGTCGACGGCGCGCGAGAGGAACCCGAGCACGCGCTCCTGCTGCTCTGCGGAGATCACGGGGCCCATCTCGATCTCGTCGTCCGTGCCGGGGTCGCCGACGCTCATGCCCTCGACCGCGGTCACCGCCGAGGACAGGACGTCGTCCCAGACCCGGTCGGAGACGAGGATCCGCGACGACGCGGTGCAGTCCTGACCCGAGTTGAAGTACCCGCCGACCTTGATCGCCTCCGCGACGGCCGCCGGGTCGGCGTCGTCGAGCACGACCATCGGCGCCTTGCCGCCCAGCTCGAGATGGACGCGCTTCACGGTGTCGGCGGCGTTCTTCGCGATCAGCTTCCCGGTGGCGGTGTCGCCGGTGAGCGAGACGAGCCGGATCGACGGGTGCCGCACGAGCCGGTCGCCGGCGGGCACGCCGTCGCCGGTCACGACCTGGAGCACACCCTTCGGCAGGACCTCCTGCGCGAGCTCGACGAAGCGGAGCGTCGTGAGCGGCGTCTGCTCGGCGGGCTTGACGATCTGCACGTTGCCTGCGGCGAGCGCTGGGCCCATCTTCCAGATCACCATGTAGAGCGGGTAGTTCCACGGCGCGATTCCCGCGACGATCCCGAGCGGCTCGCGCCGGATCATCGACGTGTAGCCCTCGACGTACTCCGCGGCGGACTTCCCCTCGAGGTTCCGCGCCGCGCCCGCGAAGAACCGCAGGCAGTCGGACATCGCGCCCGGCTCGTCGACCGCGACCCACCAGGGCTTGCCGACGTTCAGCGACTCGAGGCGCGCGAGCTCCTCGGCGTTCTCGTCGATCACGTCCGCGAGCCCAAGCAGCAGCTCCATGCGGTCCTTCGGCGTCTTGTCGCGCCACGTCTCCCAGGCGCTCTCGGCCGCCGCGACCGCGCGGTCGACGTCCTCCACGCCGGCCCGCGGCACCTCCGCGACCACCTCGCCGGTGGACGGGTTCAGGACCTCCATCGTCTCGCCCGACAACGCGTCCACGAACTCGCCGTCGACGAACATCTTCTGCTGGGTCACCGAAATGCTCATTTCGCCTCCTCGCCCGGTCCGACTGCGCCGTGCACGACGCACATCATTGCGTGTCGGCGTCGTCTCGTGAATCGGTAGAACGCGCACATGCGCATCCTCGTGATCGGCACCGGGGGAGTCGGATCGGCGTTCGCGGGGATCGCGCGGCGCCGCTCGTTCTTCGACCACTGCGCGCTCGCCGACTACGACCCCTCCCGCGCCGAGGCCGTGGTCGCCGCGACGGACGACGGGCGCTTCTCCGCCCACCGGATCGACGCGTCGAGCCGCGACGCGGTGCGCGAGCTCGTCCGGGAGACCCGCGCGGACGCGGTGCTGAACGCCGTCGACCCGCTCTTCAACGAGGGGATCTTCGACGCGTGCCTCGACGCCGGCGTGACCTACCTCGACATGGCGATGACGCTCTCCGAGCCGCACCCCGAGCGCCCGTACGAGCTCCCCGGCGTGAAGCTCGGCGACTACCAGTTCGAGCGGGCGCGGCTCTGGGAGGAGCGCGGCCTGCTGGCGCTCGTCGGCATCGGCGTGGAGCCGGGCGCGTCGGATGTCTTCGCCCGCCATGCGGCCGACGAGCTGTTCTCGGAGGTCGACGAGGTCGGCGTTCGCGACGGCGCGAACCTCGTCGTCGAAGGCTATGACTTCGCGCCGACGTTCTCGATCTGGACGACGATCGAGGAATGCCTCAACCCGCCGGTCGTCTGGGAGCGGGAGCGCGGCTGGTTCACGACCGAGCCGTTCTCGGAGCCGGAGGTGTTCGAGTTCCCCGAGGGGATCGGCCCCGTCGAGTGCGTGAACGTCGAGCACGAGGAGGTGCTGCTCGTCCCCCGCTTCGTCGAGTGCCGCCGCGTGACGTTCAAGTACGGGCTCGGTGACGAGTTCATCGAGGTGCTGAAGACGCTGCACAAGCTCGGGCTCGACCGGAAGGAGCCCCTTCGCGTGAAGGGCGTCGAGGTGGCCCCGCGCGACGTCGTCGCGGCGTCGCTGCCCGACCCTGCGACGCTCGGCGAGCGGATGAGCGGAAAGACCTGCGCGGGCACGCTCGTGACCGGCACCGGCATCGACGGGAAGCCGCGGAAGACGTACCTGTACCACGTGGTCGACAACGAGTGGTCGATGCGGGAGTACGGCTCCCAGGCAGTCGTCTGGCAGACCGCGCTGAACCCCGCCGTCGCGCTCGAGCTGATCGCAGGAGGGGAGTGGTCGGGCGCCGGCGTGCTCGGGCCCGAGGCGTTTCCGGCGCGGCCGTTCCTGGACAAGCTCGCCGGCTACGGCTCGCCCCACGGCGTGCTCGAGCTCGCACTCTAGGTCTACCCTCGACGTATGCAGACGGCCGGCAAGCTGCTGCTCGCCGCCGCGGCGGTTCTCGCGGCGCTCGGCGTCGGCGCGCTCGTCCTCGACCGGCTCGGCGTGCACGGCTTGCCGGGCACGTGGCGGTGGAAGTCGGGCCCCGTGACGGTGATCGCGCCGATCGGCTTCATGGTCGTGCTCTCGATCGTCGCGACGATCGTGCTGAATCTCTTGTTCCGCCGATGATTCTCGTGCAAGCCGTACGTCTACCCCTGCACGATGCGTCCTAGGATCCGCCGATGGCACAGGTGATGCTCCGCGCACCGCTCTCCGAGCTGTGCGGCGGCCGCACGCACGCGGTTCCCGGCGACACGGTCGGCGAGGTGCTCGTCGCGCTCGAGCGCGACCATCCTCCGATCGCCGGCTGGGTGCTCGACGAGCGGGGACGCATCCGCGAGCACGTCAACGTGTTCGTGAACGGCACTCAGGGGGAGGAGCGAACGCCCGTCCGGCCGGACGACAGCGTCCACGTGCTCCCCGCGATCACGGGAGGCTGAGCGTTCGATGACAGAGCTGCTGGTCGGCACGAAGAAGGGGATGTTCCGGCTCGAAGGCGACCCTGCGGACGGGTTCGAGATCACCGCACGCGCGTTTCCGGGCCAGAGCGTCGAGTACGCGATGCGTGACCCTCGCACGGGCCGCTACCTCGCGTCCGTCACGTCGTGGTTCTACGGCCCGCGGATCTGGATCACGGACGACCCGACCGGCGAGTGGGAGCAGACGAAGGGCACGGTGCTGCCGGGCGACGACGAGGTCGACCCCGGGGCC
Organism: Gaiella sp.; assembly: GCA_035706725.1. Lineage (GTDB taxonomy): Bacteria > Actinomycetota > Thermoleophilia > Gaiellales > Gaiellaceae > Gaiella. Next base: position 3,186 of record DASSUT010000032.1, read on the forward strand.
GCGTTCAGCGGCGACCCGGACGACATGTACAAGGGTGCGCTGACCCGCCTCTGGGTGATCGTCCCGGGCGAGGAGGACGGCCTCCTCTACGCGGGCGGCGACCCGGGCCCGCTCTTCGAGAGTCGCGACGGCGGCCTTACCTGGTCGCTCAACCGCGGCCTCTGGGACCACCCGACCCGGCCGCACTGGAACCCCGGCGGTGGCGGCCTGTGCCTCCACACGATCGTCACCTGGCCCGGTGACCCGTCGAAGCTCCTACTCGCGATCTCCGCCGTCGGCGTCTGGCTCTCCGACGACGGCGGCGCATCGTGGCGCCACTCGAACGAGGGGATCGTGCTCCGGTACCTGCCCGAGGAGGCGCGCGCGGCGACGGCCGAGAAGCCGCAGCACTGCGTCCACAACGTCCGCCGCGCGCCCGACCGGCCCGAACGGCTGTTCATGCAGTTCCACGACGGCATCTACCGCTCGGACGACGCGGGGGCGACGTGGATCGACATCGGCACCGACAAGGGCCTGCCCTCCGACTTCGGCTTCCCGGTCGCCGTCGACCCGGCCGACCCCGACAGCGCCTATGTGATCCCGCTGATCGGCGCCGAGGACCGGACGACCCCGGGGGGCACGGTGCGCGTCTGGGAGACGCGCGACGCGGGCGACTCGTGGCAGCCGCGCGGCGACGGCCTGCCCGAGAAGGACGCGTATCTCACGATCCTGCGGGAGGCGTTCGACACGCGTGGCCGGGGCGAGCGCCTCGAGCTGTACTTCGGTGCCACGAACGGCGAGCTGTTCGGCTCGGGCGACGCCGGCGCGACCTGGTCGCAGGTCGGCGACCACCTGCCGCCGATCTACTCGGTGCGTACCGCCTAGCTACCCACGGTCGTCGGGATGCCGGTGATCTCGCCGTCGGCGAGCTTCTGCTCGACCTTCTTCACGGCGGCGACGTCGCCCTTGTTCGCCTTCGGGCTCACCCTCCCGAGCCCGACGCCGTCCTTGTCGATCCCGAAGACGACGTTCTTGCCGCCCGCGAACGTCCCGTCCTGAAGCGACTTGATCGTGAGGAACACCGCGCTGTCCACGCCCTTGAGCGCGCTCGTGAGCACGTGGGGGCCGAGGAACGACTGGTCGGCGTCCACGCCGATGCCCCAGACCTTCTCGTCCGCCGCTGCGGAGAGCGCCCCGAGCCCGCAGCCGCCGGCGACCTGGAACACGACCTTCGAGCCGGCCGCGATCTGGTTCAGCGCGAGCTCCTTGCACTTGGCCTGGTCCTCCCAGTCCTGGGAGTAGCCCCAGCGCACCTTCGTGCCCGGCACCGCAGCCTCGGCGCCCGCGCGGTACCCGGCGATGTAGCGGTCGACCGGCGGCTCCTTGAAGCCGCCGACCGCGCTGATCGACTCGGCGCCGGCGCGCTTCGCCTCGAGCGCCGCGAGGTAGCCGACGAGGTAGCCGACCTGCTGCTCGCGAAACAGCAGCCCCTGCACGTTCGCCGGCTTCCCCTTGAGCGTCGCCTGGTCGACGTCGACGATCGCGAAGTTCGTGTCGGGGAAGCGCTTCGCGGCCGCGGCTATCGCGTCGCCCTGCGCGAAGCCGACTCCGATGATGAGGTCGTACCCCTGCCGCGCGAGCGTGGTCATGTTCGGGACGTAGTCGGCGGCCGAGTTCGCCTCGACGACCCGACCGCGGATCCCGAGCTCTCGCTCCGCGCGCTTCAAGCCGTTGAACGCGAGCTCGTTGAAGCCGTTGTCGTTCAGCTCCCCCGCATCTGCGACGAGCCCGACCCTGAGCGTGGAGGCCGGAGCCGTCTGCGTCGACTGCGTCGTGTCGCCTGTGCTCTCGTTGTCGCCGCCACCGCAGCCGGCCGCGAGCACCGCGACCGCCGTGGCGAGCGCGGCGAGACCCAGGGCCCGAACAGCGCGTGTCGTCATGGGATGTCGTCTCCTGGTGCTAGTTTTAGACTATGAGTCGTAAACCTGTGCCGGAGTCTACCAGACCACGTCACGCGAGCCTGGCGGTCGTCTTCCAGGTGCGTGCCGGGCGGCTTCAGGCTCTCCTCTGGCAGCGTGCGCGGGAGCCGTTCCGCGGCGCCTGGGCGCTCCCCGGCGGGACGCTCGCGCCCGGCGAGACGCTCGAGGCCTCGATCCGCCGCCATCTCGCGGCCAAGGTGGACGTCCGGGAGGTCTCCCACCTCGAGCAGCTGGGCACGTACAGCGATCCCGCTCGTGACGCGCGCGGCTGGGAGCTCGCGACGGCCTACCTGGGGCTCGTGCAGCTCGGCCTCGACCCCGACCTTCCTCCCGACACGCGGTGGCATCCGGTCGACGAGTTGCCGTCGACGGCGTTCGACCACGGCGCGATCGTGCTCGCCGGCCGCGAGCGGCTCCGCGGGAAGCTCTCGTACTCGAACGCGGGCTTCGCGCTCGCGCCGCCGACGTTCACGCTCGCGGAGCTACGCGAGGTCTACGTCGCAGCACTCGGGCACGAGGTCTCGGCGACGAACCTCCGGCGCGTGCTCGAGCGCCGCGCGGTGATCGAGCCGACCGGCGAGCGGCGCCCGTCCGGCCGTGCGGGCGGCAGGCCTGCGGAGGTCTTCCGCTTCCGCGACGCGCGGCTCGCGATCACCGACCCGTTCGCCGCGCTCCGCCCGCGCCGCTGAACCTGTGGGGCAAAAAGTACGAACTCGGCACGGTTTGCCCTTGACGAAGAACGGTGTCTGACACCCTGCGCTGTCAAGGCGGCCGTAAGAGACACGGCCGTTCGAGACGACGATGATGTGAGCAGTGGCTGCTCGGGCCGGATTCGCGCTCGTCCTCGTACTCACCGCGCTCTCCGTGGCGGTGTCAGGCACCGCAGCCCCGCGCCGGACCTCGCCCGCGCGCGTCGCGCGCGTGATCGACGGCGACACGATCGTGCTCATGAGCGGCGCGCACGTGCGCCTCGTCCAGGTCGACACGCCCGAGCCCGGGACGGGCGAGTGCTACTCACGGGCGGCCGGCCGGGAGCTGCGCCGGCTGCTGCCCGTCGGGGCGTCCGTCGCGCTCGAGGCGGACCCGCGCCTCGACCAGGTCGACCGCTACGGGCGGCTGCTCCGCTACGTCCACCACGCCGGCCACAACCTGAACGTCGTCCTCGTGCGCACGGGCGCCGCCACGGTCTGGTTCTACGACGGCGACCGCGGACGCTACGCCTCGCGGCTGCTCGCAGCCGCCGACGAAGCGCGGCAGGCGCGGCGAGGCCTTTGGGGCGCCTGCCCGGACGCAGTATGGGACCCATATGGGCCTGCGACGACCGGGGCTGGGTCGCGCTCGCAGGTCACGTCGACGCCGAGGCGCGCCGTTGGCGGCGCCTGCGACCCGTCGTACCCGACGGTCTGCATCCCGCCTCCGCCGCCCGACCTCGACTGCCGCGACGTTCCGTACAGGCGGTTTCGCGTGCTCCCGCCCGACCCGCACCACTTCGACGGCGGCGGCGACGGTATCGGCTGCGAGCGCTGAACTCAGACCCGAGCCGCGTCGGCCTCGAGCGCCTCGACCCAGGCCTCCCACTCGGGCTCCGGGCTCCGCCCACGCTCCGCGAGCTGGCCCCGGTAGTACGCCGCCGCGAGCGCGAGCTGCCCCCTCGCGAGGTCGAGGTCCCCGACCTCGCGTGCGACGTAGCCGGTGAGCGTCCGGTGGAGCGGCGAGCCGGGCGAGCCCCAGCCGAACGCGTCGTCCGCCTGCGCGCCCTCCCGCAGCCACCGCAGGACGGCGGAGAGGGAACGCCAGCGCGCGAACCACAGCGCGGACTCGCGGCCCGCCGACTCGAGGTCGTCGCTCCACACGTGCACGTTCCCGCGGATGTCGCAGTGGAACTCCCCCGGCCGCTCCCGCCCCGCCCGCTCCGGGACGGGGTACGGGCGCGGTACGAACCGGAACCAGATCCCGAGCTCGAGCGTGAGGCCGCCGCGGTGTGCCTTGCAGTGCAGGACCTCGACCCGGTCGTCCAGGTGACGCCAGAAGGTCCGCCCGGCGGAGTCGTCGAACCCCGCAGCGCGAAGCATCGGCGCGAGGTCGCGACGGACGAACGCCGAGGCCGCCCGCTGGCGGGCCTTCGGCTCGGGGTCCGCGGTGAGGTCGGCGAGGCGACGCTTCTCCCGTCTCAACCGGTCGTCTCGGGCGAGGGTCTCCTCGAGCGGCTCGCCGAGGACGGCCGCGATGCGCTTGAGGAGGTCGCGGCGCCGGATCTCCCCCAGCAGCATCCAGAGCTCCGCCCTCGCGGCCGGGCCCTCGATCGCGGCGAGGGCCTCCACCGCCCCGCTGGCGACCGCGTGGCAGAGGGCGGTCGTCACCTTCGGGTGCGGCGAGGGCGCTGCCCCGCGGAGCGCGAGGCGTCCGAGCAGCGGGGGCACCCACTGCTCGTCGACGTCGGCGGCCGCCCACGCGGCGCCCCGCACGAGCGGCTCGTTGCCCGGCGCGACGAGCCACGCCGGCGGCCACGCCACGCCGGACGGGACGAGCTCGATCCGGAGCAGCGGCTCGAGGAGATCGCGCAGCAGGCCGCCGTAGCCGTCGTACGACGCCGCGAGCTCGTTCGAGCGGCGCCGCCAGCTCTTCGTCGGCCGTGTTCCCGTCGCAGCGGCGAGCAGCGCGATGAGCTGCTGCGCTTCCGGCCAGTCCCGCGCATGTCGCCGCAGAGCCTGCGCGGCCGGACGTGCCCAGGCGTCGCGACGGTCGAGACCACCGAGGTCGAGCAGCCCGCCCGGCGTGTGCCCGGCGACGAGGACACGGATCCGCCGCCGGAGTGCCCCGCCGTCGTTCGACAGCCGGAGCTCGTCGAGGGCCGAGCCTGCGCGGCCGAGCCCGGCGAGGACCGCCGGGGAGCCCGGCTCGCGGTCGAGCAGCATCCGCGCGGCAGCGACGCCGAGCGACAGCGTCTCGAACGAGCGCCCGAGCATCCGGTCGGGCTTCATCGTGGACGAGCCGAGGTCGAGAATCAGCTCGACGTCCTCGGCCGCGTACGGCAGCCGTCGGCGTTTGAGGCCGTCGATCACCTCGATCGGGAACGAGTCCCCCGCCTCGAACCCCACGACCTGCTGCGTATCGGCTGCCTCCTGCTGCAGACGGCGCCGCTCGACGGCGGCCGCCGCCGCGGAGACCGCGACCGACACGAGGCGCGCGGGCGGCTCCGCGAAGAGCAGCCGGCCTTCCGGGAGCTCACGCAGGGGCACGGTGCCCGTGTACGCGGCGGAGGCGAGCAGGAGCGGGTCGAGCGCCGCCTCGCGGTGGCGTCTGAGGAGCTCGTGCTGCTCCGTGCGCAGGCCGTCCATCGTCCGCCTCGATCATCGCGGAGCCGGTGGACGCCCCGCCGTTTCGCGGCGGCCCGTCACGCGTGCGGTGGCCCGCACGGACTCGCCGACGACGAACCCGAGCGTGAGCGTGAGCGCGTCTCGGTCCACCGTCGTCACGAGCTCGACCGCGTCGTCGAGGTCGATGGGGTCCCGGTAGTCGAGCTCCGCCGCGAGCGGCGCGGCTGCGTCGACGTCGCTCTCCCGCAGGACGTCCTCGACGGCCTGCCAGTACACCGCGTTGTTCACGTGCCCGTGGAGGTCGACGTCGCTCGCCCGGAGCGGCCACGTCCTCCGGTCGCCGTCCTGCGACGGCGCAGGCAGCTCGAGCCTCGTCGAGACCGAGCGCCCGCCGGTCGCCTCCGCGTAGACGTCGAACGACTCGATGCGGGCGGGCCGCTGGTCGGGCCCGAGGTGGATCCAGACGCTGTCGACCTCGATGCGGCCGCCCGCGTCGCCCGTCACCGACCATCGTCGTCCGGCGGCGATCGCCGCGAGGCCGCTGCACCACGTCACGAGCTCGACCTCGCGGTCGTCCCGGAACGGCGCCTGCACCTCGACCCGGATGCGCCGCACGAACCAGAGGTGCTCGGGGATCCCCCACCCCGTCGCGGCGACGTCGTCGATCGCGACGTCCTGCAGGAAGCGGGCGACCGCGTCGAGTCGCAACCGCCCGTGGTCGTCCATGTCCGCGAGCCGGACGCGGCGGCGCCCGTTGAACGTCCGGCCCGACGTAGGCCTTGGGATCGAGGGGTCGAGCACCGCGTGATCGTAGGCCCGCGCTCAGGCGGGCGTCGCGAGCTCGACGAAGCGGCAGAGCGCGTTCGCGAGGCGCATGTGCTCGATCGTCCGGCAGTCGACCTCGAGCAGCCGCGGGGAGCAGACGAGGTACGCGAGGCATTGCGCCCGCGAGATCGCGACGTTGAAGCGGTTGCGCGAGAGGAGGAAGTCGAGGCCGCGCGGCACGTCCTCTCCGCTCGACGAGGTCATCGAGTAGAGGACGACGCGCGCCTCCTGGCCCTGGAACTTGTCGACGGTGCCGACTTCGACCCCGTCGGGCACGAGCGAGCGCAGCAGGTCGACCTGCGCATTGAACGGCGCGACCACCGCGATCTCCCCCGGCCCGAGGCCCGCGGTGAGCAGCCGCCCGATCTGTGCACAGACCGCGGCCGCCTCCTGGCGCGATTCCTGCCGGTTGCCGGCGTGCGGGACCTCGATCCAGCGCAGACCCGTGCCGAGCGGCGTCGTCCGCGCCGCCGCCGAGACGGCGGGGAGCAGGCGCCCGTCGTAGAACTCCTCCGAGACGAAGCCGCAGACGTCGGGGTGGAGGCGGAACGTGCGCTCGAGGAACAGCCCCCGGTCCGGCGGGATCGTCTCGTCGCCCGCGATCAGGTGCCGGAGCACCGAGCGCTCGCTCCCGTCCGGGTGGCTCCCCTGCAGCACCTGGTCGAGCTGCTGCGGGTCGCCGACGAGCACCGCCGTCCGCGCCGCGGTCGCCATCGCGCACGCGTCGGCGAGCGACACCTGGCCGGCCTCGTCCACGAACAAGACGTCGAAGCGCCGCTCGTGCCGCTCGTCGGCGAACAGCCAGGCGGTGCCGCCGACGACGTCGCAGTCCACGCACTCCGCGTTGTCGAACACGTTCTCGACGACCTCACTCACGAACTCGGACTCCGGATTGCCATGGCTTGCCTTCTTCGCGCCGCGGAACGCCAGGCCGTCCTCGGCGGCGGCCGCCTCGACCTCCGCGAGCAGCTTGTGGATCGCGCGGTGGCTCGTCGACGCGACCCCGACGCTCTTGCCGGCGTCGACGAGCCGCGCGATCAGTCGTCCCGCCGTCCAGGTCTTGCCGGACCCCGGTGGTCCCTGGATCACCAGGTGACGCGGCACCGGTCCGCCGACGGGCGCGAGCCCCGGCTCGCCGCGGTCGATCGCGAGCAGCAGCTCTGTCATCTCGTCGAGATCGGTGGTCTGGACGTCGCGGCCGAACGCGTCGCGGCGCAGGATCGACTCGACGACGGGGTAGGCACCGCCGCCCTTGAGGAGCGAGCGCCCGACCCGCTCGAGCGCGCCCTCCTGCGCCTTGGTCGAGTAGACGTCTCCCGGGATCAGGGCCGTAGGAAGCGGCGTCTCGTCGAGCCCGCGCCCGCGCTTGAGCTCGAGCAGCCGCGCCTCGGTGTCGTGGAGCACGACGTCGCCGGCACGCGAGCGCGTCGCCGGGTCGAACGGCGAGTGGCCGAGCTTCTGCTGCTGCGGCGGGTAGGTGAACGCGAACACGGTCGATTTCTTCTCGGGGCGCGCCTCGCCGGACGGCACGAGACCGCCGAGCGCCTCCGGGTCCTCGATCAGCTCCTCCGCGGTCAGCTCGAGGCGGTCGAAGAACGCCCACCAGAACGGCTTGCGCTCACGGTCGTGGTAGTCGAGGAGCTGGCCCGCGAGCTCGCAGAGCGGGTCCTCGGTGTCGAGGAGCGCCTCGCGCAGGATCCGCCGCTCCTCCTTCTCGGGCTTGAGGGGCTTCGGCTCCACGAGCTCGGGCGGCGGGAAGGGGCCGAACGCCGCGAGCGCCTCCTCGCGCCGCTCGAGGAGCCAGTCGCGCAACACGCGCGTCGCGATGCAGTCCTCGCGGTTGTACGCCGCGATCTCCTCGAGGATCGCGTCGTCGCGCTCGACCATCCACCGCTCGAACTCGACGATCGAGGTTCCGCCCTCACGGATTTCCGCAATCCGCTCGAACCCGATCAGGTGCTCGATCTCCTTGAGCCCGTACCCGCGCCGCGAGATACGGAGCCCGCCCCGCACGACCTTGTAGAGGTCGACGAACACGCCGCGCCGGAGCAGGTCGTCGAGCTCCTGCTCGCGCGTCCCGTAGCGGCCCATCATCCGGCGCAGCGCCGTGATCTCGTACTGCGCGTAGTGGTAGACGTGCAGATCCGGATCGACCGCGAGCCGGGCGCGCACCTCGTCCACGAACGCCTCGAATGCAGCCCGCTCCTCGTCGTGGTCGGTCGCCCAGCGCACGCTGAAGCGGTTCCGCGCGTCGGTCATGCCCCACAGGTATTCGAGGCTGCCCTCCGAGTCCCAGAACGGGTTGCCCTCGAAGTCGAAGAAGAGATCGCCGGGAGAGGGATCCGGGAGCAGCGCGAAGCCGGTCTCGGCCTGGAGCGGAAGGAGCTCGTACTCGTCCAGCCCCGTCTCCCGCGCGCGCAACTGGAGATACGCCTGCGCGCGGAGCTTCGCGAACGTCTCCTCGGCCAGCCCTGCCGGCCGCAGCGTCTCGTCCGCGCGCGCGAGCGCCGCGAGCGTGCGCACGCCCGTCTCGGCGAGCCGCCCCACCTGCCGCCGTTGGATGCCCGCCACGCGCGAGAGGTGGTCGACGGAGTCCCAGTGCGCGTTGCACAGCGGCTGGAACTCGCAGATCCGGCACCGGTCGACGGGATACGGCTCTGTCACCGGCGGCGTCGCGACGAAGCCCTCCAGCCGTCGCGCGACCCGCCGCTGGTAGGCGGCGAAGTCCCGCGGGCGGAACGACTCCAGCTCCTGGTTTCCGAGCAGCACGTGGATCCGCTCGGGGTCGACGCCCTGAAGCGCCGCGAGCCGCTCGCTGTAGAAGCAGAGCTGCAGGACGTACGCCGGCTTTGCGTGCCGCGCGAGCTTCGTGTCGAGCGCCTCGTACGACCAGTCGCCGAGCGCCGACGGCCTCTCCACCCGGACGAGGAAGTCCGCGACGCCGCGCCAGCCGTCTCCGGTCAGCGCGGCCTGGTAGACGACGTCCACCCCGGAGCGCATCGCGCCGAGCGTCTCCTCGCGTGCGCGCGGCCAGTCCCCGTCCTGCTCCACCACGGCCACCGAGAGGCCGTCGTCCCGCAGGCGCTGGAGGTACGCGTGCTCGTGCTCGAGGCCCTTGCGGAAGACGAGCTGCGCCTCGTCGCCCGGCGGCGGCGGCTCGGCAAGCTCGCCTTGCGCGACCCGGAGCGAGAGCGCGGTGAGATGCTCGCAGGCGAGGTACGCCGTCACGTCGGACGGCGAGAGCCACACGCGACCGTCGATGACCTGCATCGAGGCAGTATCGGCGCCGCGCCGGCCGCGGCTTACGCGAGGACCCTCGCTAGCTCACGATGCGCACCGCGATCTCGCTCGGGCAGCCCTGTTGCACGAGGCTCGTCGCCCGGTGGAGATCGACGTCGGTCCGCAGCGCGAGCTCGATCGCGTCCGGCAGCGTGTAGCCGGCACGCATGAGCTCCTCGAAGCGCCACCGCTGGATACGCGTGAGCTCCTCGGGCTCTGCACGCTCGAGCGGAGCCGCAGCCATCGCCTTCCCCTTTCCCCCATTCGGTTCCCCTCCCCAGGGTCTTCCTCGCGTTGTCATCGACAACGGGCCCCTGGTCGATCCCCGGAACGAGGGATCGACCAG
>DASSUT010000033.1:0-10797 GCA_035706725.1 Gaiella sp.
GTCCATGTCGAGGTCCGGCTGGAACTCGTAGAAGCGGTGGAAGTAGTACTCGCGGGCCTTCTTGTCGAACGACCACGTCCGCTTCTGGACGCCGGGGAACACGATGCCGCTCCGCGCGTCGGCCGGACGCTTCTTCGACCAGACGTACCAGTCGTGGAGCTCGGAGCCGGGGTCGCGCGCCGCCTGGAACCACGGGTGCCGGTTCGAGGTGTGGTTGACGACGAGATCCATCATCACGCGCATCCCGCGCGCCTCGGCCTGCTGCATGAACTCCACGAAGTCGCCCGCCGAGCCGAACCGCGGGTCGACGCCGAAGTAGTCGGAGACGTCGTAGCCGTCGTCACGCCGCGGAGACGGCTGGAACGGCGCGAGCCAGAGCGCCGTCACGCCGAGGGCCTCGAGGTAGTCGAGCCGGCGCGAGAGGCCCTCGAAGTCGCCGCAGCCGTCGCCGTCGGAGTCGAGGAACGTCTCGACGTCGAGGCTGTAGACGACCGCGTTCTTGTACCAGAGGTCGCCGATCACGGCGGGCTGTCTTCCCCGCGCGGCGCCCGGTGAACCGCTTCTCAGTTCTCGACCGTGACGAGCGTGCCGATCGGGGTGTACGGCCAGACCTTGGCCGCGGCGGCGAGCGGGAGCTCCACGCAGCCGAGGCTCTGCGGCGTTCCGAAGCTCGCGCGGTTGAACGCGTGGATCGCGTCGCCGTGGTTGAAGTAGCTGATCCAGCGGATGCCGGGGTCGTGGTAGTGCGTGCCGTCGGGGTTCGTGCCGCTCATCGTCCCGATAGGGATGTGCTCGAAGACCGGGAACGTGCCGAGCTGCGTCGGCGCGGCGGGCACGCCGGTGTTGCCCGGCGAGCTCAGGATCGTCTGCCCGTTGTGCCAGAGGGTCAGCGACTGCGGCACCGCGCGGTGGACGTAGACGTAGCTGTAGCCGTCGGTTTTCCTGCGCCCGGCGAGCGTGTCGGAGAGGAGGGCGCCCCATACCTTCGGGCCCACGAAGCCGTCGACGTCGAGCTGATGCTCGTGCTCGAACATCATCACCGCGCCGCGCACGATCTCGTTCCATTCCCCGGTCTTCCAGAGCGCGTGGAGCTCGTGCGGCGTGTTCTCGAAGCGCCAGTGGAAGCGCCCCGCGGGGGGGTCGACCGTGGCGGCGAGCTCGCTCCGCGCGGTGGGCGAAGGCGGGTCCGCGGCCGGGCTCCACGTGAGCGGGAGGTACCCCGCCTGCGCGAGGAGCTGCTCGAGCCGGAGGATCGTCCCGTGGCGGACGTCCCACTCGAGCGTCCGGGTGCTGCGCGCGCCGTCCGACCGGGGAAGCCCGACCGGCTCGGGCAGGCGGACCGCGACGTGACCGCTCAGCGGGTAGCCGAGACCGCGCGGCTCGAACGAGAGCGTGTGGGCGTCGACGAGGCGCCAGCTGCCCGGCGTGCGCGGCGTGAGCGCCGGCAGGCGGTTGCCGAAGATCGTGTGCACCGGTCGGGAGAACGTGAGCGTGATCGCGCGATCCGGCCCGAGATCGACGCCCGCGGCCGGGTCGACGAGCGCCTGCGCCCGGGGAGCTGCCGGGAACCAGCTCAGGCGGGTCGGCGCCGGCGGCCGCTCCCAGGTGCGCGGCACGGCGCTGACCGACACGCGTCCCGCCCGGTCCTGCCCGGTAGCGGAGACGCCGACGTCGACCGTCCTGCGCGGGTGCGCGAACCGCAGCGTCCGCTCCTGGCCGTCGACGTTCAGCACGACCTGGCGCACCGGCGTGTCGAAGCGCGCCACGACCGGCTGGCCGGCGCCGATCTCGAGCCAGCGGCCGCGGAGCTGCGCCTCGGGCGTGCGCACGACGAGGTCGGCCGACGCGGTGTCGCCGACGAGCCACCCCGCCCACCCGGGTCGGCGGACCGTGAGCTCGACGGTCAGCTTCTCGCCGACGGCCAGGGCCTTCTTCGGCCACAGCCTCCCGTGCCGGACTGCGACCGGAACCCTTGTGCCATCCGGCCGGCGGACGACCACGCTCGAGACGTCACCCGCGTAGCCGGGCTCGACGATCCGGGCGAGCGCCTGCGCGTCGGCCTCGACGCGCGGCTCCGGCCACCAGAGCAGCGCCGCTGCGACGGCAACTCCGACCCCCGCGGCGAGGATGGCGATGACCCCGAGGGTCACCCGGACGGGTGATCTCCTACGCCGCTTGCGCCTGACGGGCTCGAGCGTCACACGCTCTGCATAGCACGAGCACGTGAAGGACTGGTCTCACCGCCGCGCAGTTGACGGAGGCACCCAACGGTGGGACGATGATCGGACAGTCGGAGAGGAGCGCGTCTTGCGCACCAGTCACTCAAGCCCTCTCTGCGGCCCCACCGGAGCGACCGGGTCTGCGACGCCGTGGAGTCGACCGGCACGATGCGCGACGGGCGCGCACTGCGATGGCCGATCGGCGTAAGGGGCTTCGCTTCGAGGCGACCGTCCATCCGGGCGACAGGGATCTGTCGCTCGACCGCGTCGCCGACCTCGATCTCGACCGGGTGCCGGACCCACAGCGAGGCGTCCGGGTGCTCGTCACGACGGACGAGATCGTGGCGCTGCTCGAGCGAGGCTTCGAGGTTCGCCTCCACCGCCTCGCCCGCCTCGAGCCGTTGAGCCCGGAGCTGCGCGTCCAGGACGCCGACGCGATCGCCTGGCTCGAGGAGCGCGTCCGGGGCATCCCACGGGAAGAAGGCCAGCGCTGATGTACCGGAGCGTGGCGCAGCTCGACTCGCTCGCGCAGCTGCTCTCGACCTGGTTTCCGGGGTACTTCACACGCTTCGCGCTGCCCGAGCCCTCGGTCGAGGGGCGGCCGGTCCACGCACTGCGTCTACGAGCGGGTGGTGGAGGGGAGCGCCGCGGCGTGATGGTCGTCGGCGGCACGCATTCGCGCGAGCTCATGAACCCCGACGCGATCGTCGAGCTGGCCGTCGATCTGTTCGTGAGCCATGTGAACGGCAGCGACGTCACCTACGGCAATCGCACCTGGTCCGCGGCCGAGATCAAGCTGATCCTCGAGACACTCGACCTCTGGCTCGTGCCCTGTATGAACCCTGACGGACGCGAGTACGTCATGAACGTCGACAACCTGTGGCGCAAGAACCGTCGCGACAACCCCGGGACGTCGTGCGACGGGGTCGACCTGAATCGCAACTTCGACGTCGTCTGGGGCGTCACCCAGGGCCAGACCTCGTGCGCCCAGTGCAGCGAAGTCTTCTGCGGCCCCCAGGCGTTCAGCGAGCCGGAGACCCGAAACATCCGCAGCGTCCTCGATACGCGGCGGGTCGACTGTTTCGTCGACGTGCACTCCTACTCGGAGCTCGTGCTGTGGCCCTGGGGTCACGCGCCGTCGCAGACCACCGATCCGGCGAAGCGCTTCACGACACTGCCGTCGGGGACGTGTGCGCCGATAAGCGTGGCCGGGTACCAGGAGTACATCCCGCCCAGGGATCTCCAGCGCTTCCAGACCGTGGGGAGTCGCATCGTGAGCGCGATCGCCGCGGTGCGCGGTCGCACGTACACCAGCGAGCCGTCGATCGCGCTCTACGCGACGACCGGGACGCAGAGCGACTACGCCTACGCCCGGCACATCGCGAACCCGAAGCTGCGCAAGACGTACGGCTTCACGTTCGAGACCGGCCCATGGGCCGGCACCGTCGCCGAGTCCTTTCATCCGGCCGACCCGACACTGGTCAAGCGCGACGCCAAGGCCGGGATCATCGCGCTGATGCAGCAGTGCATCTGTGCGATCGAGCTGATCGGCGCGCGCTTTTTCGCGACCGACGCCGAGGTCGCCGCGCTGCGCCGGATCCGCGACGAGGTGCTGGCCACGACCGAGGCCGGGCGGGCGTGGATCGCGCTCTTCGAGGGCTCGCAGCTTTCGCTCCTCACGACGCTCATGGCGAACGAGCAGCTGTCGTCGCAGGCCGCCGCGCTGGTGGAGCGAGCCGCCGAGCTCACGCGAACCACCCGCGCGCGCATTCGCAACGAGGACGTGGACGAGGCGATCCGTTTCCTCCGCGCGCTGGGCAAGGCGCAGGAAGACGCCGACGTGCGGGCCGGCCTCCGTGCGGTCGAGCGGCGGCTCGAGGCGTTGCGCGGCCTCACGAGCGCGCGCGCACTGGCATCCCTGACGGCCGAGCCGCCCGCCGGCCGCGCGGCGAGCCGAAGCCGTCGGCGCGGATAGCGGCCGCCGAGCGCACGATCGCAGGTCAGACCGTGACGAGCTCTTCCTCGCGCGTGGGCACGTCGAACTCGAGACCGCGCCGCGCGGCGTATGCGTAGGGGTGGGTGAAGACGTCCATCGCGTCCTCGTGCTCGTCGAGCACGAGCTCGAACGTCCGGCCCAGCTTCACGTCCGAGACCACGACGCTGAGGAAGTCGCCGCCCGGATGCCACAACAGCGCAACGTCCATGCCGTCTGCCGTGCGCCGGTCGAGCTCTCTCGAATCGGTGATGTGGATGAGAGTGGTCATGGCTGCTCGCTTTCCGATGTACCTCTTGGATACCCCGGGAGTCTTCCTCGCGGAACATCGGGTCGGCAGGCGGCCAGCCGGTGTATTCGAGGCGGCCGACCGGCGTCGGGAAGTGCGGGAAGCCGAACGGCGTTCAGCTGATATGGAGGGACGTTTGTCAAGCGGCAGGACCTGAAGGCCCGCGTCCGGCGGGCCTTCTTCTTCGGCGGGGAGAGCGCACCGGCAGTCGTCGACGCCTTGTCACGGCTGATATGCGCGGGTCGGGACCGCATGACCGGGTGTGCGATGGGGAGCGGAGCCGCTCTCTAGAGTCGAGCGTGGCCGTTGAGGCTGCTCATAGCTGAGCCGCGGATCGCTCCTCGCGTCTGCGCCGGTGCGCTCTCTTCGCCGGAGCGGTGAGGCGTCGGCTACTCCATCGTCGCCAGCGCCCAGCAGTGGCCGGCGAGTTCGCGCGCGACGGCGACGGCGACGATCGTGCGTCGCTTGCCGCGGCTCTCGAGGGCATGCCAGCGTGCGTGCAGCCGGCGAGCACTCGCATCGGCGCGCGCCCGGACGACCGCTGGCTGCCGCTGCCGTCGGCGCTCGAGGGCGGCGCTCGCGCGCAGCGGCCGGCGTTGGTGCCAGGCGGCCTCCACGAGCAGGCGACGAGCATGCGTGTTGCCCGTCTTCGTGATCGCGCCCTGGCGACGCCGGTCGCCGGAGGAGTCCTCGCTCGGGACGAGACCGAGGAAGGGCCCGAGCGAGTGCGGCCGGAAGCGCTCCCAGTCGCCGAGCTCGACGCTCAGCGCGAGCGCGGTCAGCGTGGAGACGCCACGCAGGCACACAAGCCGGGAGACGACGTCGGCGAAGGGCGCCTCCGCAGCGAGCTCCGCGATCGCGCGGTCGAGCGCGTCCCGGCGCCCTTTCGCTTGGCAGACGGCCCCGTAGCACTCGTCGAAGGCGAGGGCGAGCGGGCGCCTCTGGAAGCGCTGAGCGCGAAGCCAGGCGTCGTGGGCGAGCGTCCAGGCGCTTGCCTCGTAGACGAGCCCGTGCCGCAGGAGCAGCTTGGAGAGCCGGTGCCGCGCGCGCATCAGATCGCCGCGTGCGTCCTCACGGGCGCGCACGAGGTCGCGTGCCGCCTCCTCGTCGGGATCCGGCACCCGCACCGGGACGAGCTCGCCCAGGCGCAGCAGCCGCGCCAGGCGCTCGGCGTCGCGACGATCGGTCTTGACCCGATCGCCAGGGGCACGCGGGATCTTCGACGGCGCCGCAACCGTGCAGGCGATGCCTGCTCTCACGCACGCACGCGCGAGCCCGTACCCGGTCGGTCCCGCCTCGTAGGCCACCCGCACCGGCCGCGGCAACGTCTCGAGCCACGCCACCGTCTCCTCGCTTCGCGACGACACCGCCTTCACGCGCAGCTCTCCGCTCGCTGCGTCAAGCACGCCCGCGAGCACGGAGCGCGCGTGCACATCGAGTCCAACCCAGCTACCTTCGCCCATATCCGGCGCCTCCCGTAATTGCGGCTCTACCGCCGGGCCTATCCCGACGGCAACCCGCGCCAACTTACGAGCGAGGCGCCGGGCACTCCATACGGTCTAGCCCGACGCGGCGTGGGCGACGGTCCGCGCGGCCTGCTCGACGGAGAGGAGGTCGGTGTTGACGACGAGGTCGTACTGCGTCGGCCGCTCCTCCTCGATGTCGTAGAAGCGCCTGAGGTAGTCGCGACGGGCGGCATCCTCGCGCTTGAGCTCGCGCATCGCGCTCGCGTCGTCGAGCCCCTTCGCCTCTCCGAGACGCTTCGCGCGGGTCGCCGGAGATGCCGTGACGAGCACCCGGAGTGCCTCGGGCCCGCGCGGGACGATGTGCGACGCACCGTGCGCGACGATCACGACGCGTCCGCGGGTCGCCGTCTGGGCGATCGTCTCGCGGATCAACGCGCGGATGTCGTCGCTGCGCTGCGCCACCAGAGCCGCCGAGCTGTCGTGGGTCGCCGCCCACGCGTCCCCGCCGCGGCCGAGCGCCGCCACGATCCGAGCGGCGAGTGACTTGCGCCGTTCCTCGTTCGCGACCTCCGCGGGGTCGAACCCGCCGCTCGCGGCTGCCTGCGCGACGATCTCGTCGTCGACGAAGAGGAAGCCGAGGCCTTCGGCGACGAGACGGCCGACGTCCTCGCCCCCTGCGCCCGTCGCGTGGGAGATGCACACGGCGCTGCACGCCACGCGCCGACGCTACGAGGCGAGCCTCACGTCGTCAAGCACGACAGCGGGTCCCGGGACGGATCAGGGTCGGCTCAGGGTCATTCCGGATGGTTCGGCGGAGCGCGCAGGCCCATCCTGGAGGCATGAGCGAACACACAACACATATCCCCGAGGTCCGCCGGCTGGAGCGCAGCCGCTCGGACCGGATGCTGGCCGGCGTGAGCGGGGGCCTGGCCCGCTACTTCGAGATCCACCCCGCTGTCTTCCGTGTCGGCTTCGTCGTGCTCACTCTGCTCGGCGGGGCGGGCATCCTGATCTACGCCGCCGCGGCGCTCGTGATGCCCGACGAGGGCAAGCAGGACTCGATCGCCACCGCGGCGCTCCGCAACCGGCGCGACCGGCCGTGGCCGCTTATCGGGCTCGGTCTCCTCGCGGTGGCGGGCGCGATCCTGCTGTCGCGGGCGACCCTGTGGCCGAACGGCGACTCCTGGTGGCTGTTCCTGGTCGCGGGCGGCGTGATCCTCTGGATCACGCGAAAGTCCGGGACCGACGCCACGACGGACGCGAAGGACCTCGCTGTCGAGGACTCCCGCCGCCTGCGACGCGTGTTCAAGCGGCTCGGGATCGCCTTCGCGTCGCTGGTCGCGCTGGTCGTGATCGCCGTCGCGATCTTCGTCGCGGTGTTCGACGTGCACCCCGGCCGCGGCATCGGCAAGGAGACGTACGTCGTCACGAACGCGCAGGCGCTCCGCGACGACTACCGCGTCGGGATCGGCGCGCTCGAGCTCGACCTCAGCCGGATGCAGTTCCCGCCCGGCCTGACGCAGCTGGAGACGAGCGTCGACGTCGGCGACCTGAAGGTGATCCTCCCGCCCGGCGTCGCGCTCCGCGGCTCCGGTCAGGCAAAGGCCGGTCACGTGAACATGCTCGGGAGGGAGGACGACGGCTGGAACGCGGACGTCGACCTCGGCGGCTCCGGCCCGCGCGTGCTCGACCTCACGGCGCACGTGGGCGCGGGGAACCTCCGCGTCGAGCGCGCCGTACGATGAGGCCCGATGGCGCTCCGGAGCTTCGAGACGAGCCCGGACGAGCGGGTGATCGCGGGGGTCTGCGCGGGTATCGCGCGGACTCTCGCGGTCGACCCGACGCTCGTCCGGCTCGTGTTCGCGCTGCTGGCGCTGGCCGGCGGAGCCGGAGTCCTCCTCTACCTCGCTCTCTGGGCGTGGGCGGACGGAAAGCGCGCGTGGGTCGCCGGAGTCCTGGCGTTCGTGGCGGGAAGCGCCCTGCTCGGGGCGCTCGGGCTCTCCGGCCGCTCCGTCGTCGGGGTCGCGCTGATCGCGGGCGGGCTCGCGCTCGCCTGGCGCCAAGGCGGGAGCTTCCATCCCGAGGCGCCGCTCTCGTACGGCGGAATCGCGCTCGCCGCCATCGGCGCGCTGTTCCTCCTCTCCGGCGGGAGCACGTCCTCGGCGCTTCTCGCGCCGGGCGCGGTCGCGGGGGCGCTCCTCCTGATCGGCGGTCCCTGGGTGTGGCGGCTCGCGGTCGAGCGCGACGTGGAGCGCACGGCCCGCATCCGCAGCGAGGCCCGCTCGGACATGGCCGCGCGGGTGCACGACTCAGTGCTGCAGACGCTCGCATTGATCCAGAAGCACGCGCAGGAGCCGAGGCGCGTCGCCTCGCTGGCGCGGCGCCAGGAGCGGGAACTGCGGGGCTGGCTCTACGGCGACCAGCCGCTCGGCGACGAGAGCGCGTCGCTCGTCGCGGCGCTCGAGGTGGCGGCGGGCGACGTCGAGGGGCTCCACGGAGTGCGCGTCGAGCTCGCGAGCGCCGGCGACTGCCCCGTCGACCCGGCCGTGGACGCGCTCGTGCTCGCAGCGCGCGAGGCAATGACGAACGCGGCGAAGTTCGCGGGCGTCGAGGAGATCGACGTCTACGCCGAGGTGACCGACGGTGCGGTCGAGGTGTTCGTCCGCGACCGCGGCGCCGGCTTCGACCGTGCCGCGGTGCCGGCCGACCGGCGAGGGCTCGTCGAGTCGATCGAGGGACGGATGGAGCGGGCGGGCGGCGGCGCGACGGTCGCCTCGAACCCGGGCGAGGGCACCGAGGTGGAGCTCCGCCTCCCGAGGAGCGCGTCGTGAAGCGCCGCGTCGTGCTCGTCGACGACCACGACCTGTTCCTCGCGGGAGTGCGAGCAGAGCTCGGCGACGCCGTCGAGGTCGTCGGGCAGGCCGGAACGGTCGCAGAGGCAGTCCCGCTGATCGTCGAGCTCGACCCCGAGGTCGTCCTCCTCGACGTGCACCTGCCGGACGGGAGCGGCGACGCGGTCATCAACGCGGTCGCGCCGGAGCGGCCGGGCGTTCGGTTCCTCGCGCTCTCGGTCTCGGACGCGGCGGAGGACGTGATCGCGGTGATCCGGGCGGGCGCGCGCGGCTACGTGACGAAGACGATCTCCGGGCACGAGCTGGCGGCGGCGATCGAGCGTGTCGCGACCGGCGACGCGGTGTTCTCGCCGCGCCTCGCGGGCTTCGTCCTGGATGCGTTCCGCGCGGGCGAGCAGGTCGGCGGCGACGCCGAGCTCGACGAGCTCACGCCGCGCGAGCGCGAGGTGCTCCAGCTCATCGCACGCGGCTACATGTACAAGGAGATCGCCGCGCGGCTCCATCTCTCGGTGAAGACGGTCGAGAGCCACGTCTCGAGCGTTCTCCGCAAGCTCCAGCTCTCGACCAGGCACGAGCTCGCCCGCTGGGCGACCCAGCACCGGCTGGTGTAGGCCGCTTCGGAGCTTCGGTTCACCGCACCTACGAAGGGCGGCAGGCCGTCGACCGCACCGCCTTCGCGGCAGCGACCGTATCGGAGTACGAGGACCGATCCGAGGAGGCGATGGCGATGGAAGCTGCAAGCACGGTCGAGGACGCGGGGCGGCTCGGCGGCGAGAACCGCAAGTGGTTGACGCTCGCGGCGGTGTCGCTCGGGCTGTTCATGATCATGCTCGACAACACGGTCGTGAACGTCGCGCTGCCGTCGATCCAGGCGTCGCTCGGCCTCTCCCTGTCGCAGCTCGAATGGGTCGTGACGGGCTACGCGCTCACGTTCGCCGCCTTCATGCTCACCGGCGGCAAGCTCGCCGACCTCCTCGGCCGAAGGCTCATGTTCGTCGCCGGTCTCGTCGTGTTCACGGCCGCCTCGCTCGCGTGCGGGCTCGCCGGCGGCCCGGAGGTGCTGATCGGCGCCCGGGTCGTGCAGGGCGTCGGCGCCGCGTTGATGAACCCCGCGACGCTGTCGATCATCACCGCGACGTTCCCGCCGCGGCAGCGCGGCACGGCGATCGGCATCTGGGCCGGCGTCTCCGCGCTCGCGCTCGCGATCGGCCCGCTCGTCGGCGGCCTCCTCTCGGAGCACGTCGACTGGAGCTGGATCTTCTTCGTCAACGTCCCCGTCGGCGTGCTCGCGATCGCGGCCGCGTACCTGTTCGTCGACGAGTCGAAGGACACGTCGCACGGGCAGCGACCCGACGTGCCGGGGCTCGTGTCGTCCGGCGTCGGGCTGTTCGCGCTCACGTACGGGCTGATCGAGGCGAACTCGCACGGCTGGACGTCGACGCGGATCCTCGGCGCGTTCGCGATCGCGGTCGTGGCGCTCGTCGCGTTCGTCGTGCTCGAGCTCGCGCAGCGCAGGCCGATGCTCGACCTCCGGCTGTTCCGCGACTCGACGTTCACCGGCGCGAACGTCGCGATGCTGCTCGTCGCGCTCGCGATGTTCGGCGTGTTCTTCTATGTGTCGCTGTACGTCCAGCAGATCCTCGAATACTCGCCGGTGCAGGCCGGCGCGAGCTTCCTTCCCGCGACGCTCCTGATCGCGTTCCTCGCGCCCGTGGTCGGACGCCAGTCCGACCGGATCGGCTCCCGGTGGCTGACGGGCGGCGGAATGCTGCTGCTCGCGGTGTCGCTCGTCCTGTTCTCTCGGCTCGACACCGGCTCGACCTACTGGGCGATCCTGCCCGGGCTGCTCGTGATGGGCGTCGGCATGGCGATGACCATGACGCCGACCACGGCGGCGGCGATGAGCTCCGTGCCGCGCGACCAGGCGGGCGTCGGCTCGGCCGTGCTGAACAGCGCCCGCCAGGTGGGCGGCTCGCTC
>DASSUT010000034.1:0-10193 GCA_035706725.1 Gaiella sp.
ACGACGGGCGTCGCACAGAGGCAGACGGCGCACAGGCCGATCAAGAGGGCTCTCAGGAGAAACCTCCGCGTGGGGGACAGGATCAGGGCGCGCGCCGCAGTCGGGCCCGACGATCGGGCCCGGCGCCGCCGGTCGTGTCAAGCGTGTAAACGACCCTAGCGGTCGTGCACAAGCACGGCCGCGAAGCCTTACGAAACCTTCAAAGTGGTGTCACGAGCGTTGCCGTTCCGCACAACGTGGGCGGAACCCCGCCCGAGAACGACGAGACGCCCCTTGCGGGGCGCCTGGAGCTGCGGGACAGGGACTCGAACCCCAACTTCCGGAGCCAGAATCCGGCGTCCTACCATTAGACGATCCCGCAGGGCTCGGGCCGGATTGTACCCGGCCGCCTCGCGACCGTCGGCGCGGGCCTCAGCCTGGATCCACCGATCTGCGCGGGTGGGGCGCTCAGCTCGCTTCAGACGTCGAGCCGGTACTCGGGCACGAGCCGCTTCTCGTCGGCGGTGTCGATGTGGGCGATCACCTCGACGTGCGGCTCGAGCCCGGAGCCGCGCAGCTTCGCCTTGAGAAGCCCGTCGACCTGGTACAGGCCGGAGGAGTTGTTCATGACGATCTCGATCCGGACGGGCTTGCTCTCGCCGTCGCTGATCACGACGGCGTCGATGGCCGCGGCCGAGAGGGAATGCATCGACACCTGGCCCTTCTCGAACGGGATCCGCGAGCGGCCCTTGGCCATGTCGAGCGCGTCCGCGACCCGCAGGATCCCGGCTTCGAGCGACAGCGGCTCGCCGTCGGCGCGGTGACTCGTGATCGCCTGCAGCACCTCGCAGACGAGGACGGTGCGGTCCGGGTCCTCGTAGATGCCGTCGAGCAGGGCCTCGAGCTTCGGCTCGGCGAGGAACAGGCTCCAGTCCTCGTGCCCGCGGCGATGCACCGACATGCCGACGCAGTGGGTCAGCGCGGCGAGCACGACCACGATCTCCGCGTCGTCGTTCGTCATCCCGTAGTCGCGCACGACCGACGGCTCCACGCCGTGCTTCGTGAGCTCGCGGAGGAGCTTCAGCGCGATGTTCGCGACGATCTGGATGTGCACCCAGGAGTGGTCGTTGATCTCGAGGCGTACGGCGGCGTTGACGTTGGACACGTGCCACCACGCCTTCAGCTGGCGGTCGTTGTTCGCCCGCTCGAGCACCCGGCGAAGCACCTTGTTGCCGCGCTCCGGAAGCCGGATGCGCATGTGCTCCACCGCGTCTCCGGGCGTGAGGCGCGCCTCCTTGACCGCGTCCGCCGAGGCGGGCTCCGAGATGCGGCGTGTGCTCTCCGGGTCGAGCGTCACAACTCGGGTTGTGGCTGTGCCGCTTCCTCGTGCGCCTCGCACAGACGGAAGTACGTGATCGCGAGCGCGATCGCCACGAACGGCGACACGACCGCCTGGGCGATCGTGTTGCCGACGACGATCTCGAGGAAGCGGGGGAGGAACGAGAAAGCCGCCTGGAGGAGGCCGCTCGCGATACTCGAGAGGACGCCGGCGATCACGACGATCCCGAGCACCGTCCAGCCGTGCCCGCGTACGAGCTCCCTCGACCGGCCGAATGCGTCGAGCGCGCCCGTTCGCTCGATCACGATGACCGGGGCGATCACCGCCCAGATCGTGAGGAGGTACAGGCCCGGGACGATCAGCAGGATGAACCCGATGCCGATCGCGATGCCGGCGAGCAGGCCGGCGACGAAGAGGGGCACGATCGACGGCGAGACACGGGAGAAGATCTCACCGATCGTGGAGTCGAGGGTCCCGTCCCGGGCGTCCTGGACGGCGTAGACGAACGCGCCCTGGAGCCAGGTCGTGCCGATCACCGCTGCGGCGAGCCCGAGGATCGCGAGGGTCAGGCCGGCGCCGACGTCGTCGCTCGAGATCGCTTCGACGAGAAGCGCGTACACGAGGTTCACGACCGCGAACACGACGATTCCGATCAGGAAGAACCGGAGGAAGAACCGCGTGAAGAGAGTCCAGGACTCGTCGAGGACGGCGCCGATCGTCACGGCCGGGATCCTATGTGACGCCGACGCGCGCCAGCTCCCGGCGCACGTGCGTCAGCGCCTTCCCGAGCCGGGCGCGGTTCGTGGGGTCGTTCAGCCAGCCGCTCGCGCCGGACGGGTGCGGCAGCGGCACCGCGACCGCGTCGCCGAGCAGGAAGCTCTTCCCGATCGCATCCGAGAGCCGGCGGACACCGAGGAGCTGCGCGGCGGCGGCGAGGCCGACCGTGACGACCAGCTCGGGCTCGAGCAGCCGCAGCTCCTCCATGCGCCACGACGAGCAGAGCGCCTGCTCGGCGGCCGTGGCGTGCCGGTCGCCCCGACCGCTCGGGCTCGGTCCCGGGAAGCAGCGGGTGACCGACGCGCAGTAGAACGCCCCGAAGAACGCCTCCTCGTCGAGCCGGAGCCAGCGCCGGAGCGTGCGCCCGGCTCGTCCCTGCCACGGCAGGCCGGCGTCCGCCTCGACGCGGCCGGGCGCGAGCCCGAACAGGTATGCCCGCTGGCCCTCGTGTCCGCGGAAGACGGGTCGCGGCTCTATCGGGTAGCCCGTCTCGAGGCAGCGCCTGCAGCGGGCGTTGTCCCGCTGGAGCGAGGCGATCGTGCAGTAGCCGCTCACCGGCTCGACCGGACCGCGACGAACCAGGCGCCCGCGAAGAGCACCTCCCCGCCGCCGAGCTCGTCCAGCAACCCGTCGGCGGTGAAGTACCGCTTGTAGACCTCCCACGACGAGCCGTCGCGCAGCATGCGCGTCGACCATTCCTCGTCTACTCCGGCGTGCCCGCGGGACGCGTCGACGACGACGAGCTCCGGCGCGACGCGGCGCGCCTCCGCCAGGAACCGCTGCCGCTGCGCGGTGTCGAGGTGGCCGTAGAAATGGCATGTGACCACGCGCTCGAAGCTGTCCCGGTCGAAGGGCAGCGCGAGCGCGTCGCCCTCGACGATCGTCGCCGCCGGAAGCCGCTCCCGCGCGATCGCGAGCATCCGCGGGCTGCGGTCGAGCGCCGTCACCCCGCCGCGCAGGTGCCGAGTGAGGAAGCCGGTGCCGCATGCGACGTCGAGCGTCCGCGCCGGTGCGAGCCCCGCGAGCGCCGCGACGACGACGTCGAGCTCCTCCGCGAAGGGGGGCCGCTCGATGTCCGCGAATCCGCCCAGACCGAGGTACCAGTCGTCGTACTCGGGTGAACGCCGGTCGTAGTAGGCCGGTGCGGTCGGCTCGCGCATCGGTCGTAGGGTAGGCGCCGTGGCGCTGCTGGAATCCGTGCCGAACGTGTCCGAGGGGCGCGACCGTGCGGCCGTCGACGCGATCGCCGCTGCGTTCGCACGAGGCGGCGCCCGGACGGTCGACCTGCACGTGGATGCCGACCACAACCGTGCGGTGGTCACGCTCCTCGGGGCCGACCGGGAGCTCGAGGAGGGCCTCGTTGCGGGCATCGACGAAGCGCGGAGGTGGATCGACCTCCGCCACCACACCGGAGCGCATCCGCGGGTCGGTGCGGCCGATGTCGTTCCGGTCGTGCCGCTCGAGCCCGGTGATCGTCCTCGCGCTGTCGCCGTCGCTGACGCCGTCGCCCGGCGCGTCGGGTCGGAGCTCGGGTTGCCGGTCTTCCTCTACGGGGCGATCGGGGACGGCCGCCGCCCGGCGTTCTTCCGGCAGGGCGGACTGCAGGAGCTCGAACGCCGCCTCGCGGCGGGCGAGGTGCGCCCGGCGTACGGGCCCGACCGGCTCGATCCGCGCGCCGGCGCAGTCCTCGTCGGCGTCCGCGCGCCTCTCGTGGCCTTCAACCTCGTGCTGGACGGGTCGCTCGCGGCGGCGCGTGAGGTTGCTGCGGCGGTGCGGGAGTCGTCGGGTGGGCTCCCGGGCGTCCAGGCGCTCGGGCTTGCTCTGCGCCAGGACCTCGTGCAGGTCTCGACGAACCTCGTCGACGTCGACGCGACGCCGTTGCACGTGCTCGTGGAGCGGATCGCCGCCGAGGCCGCGGCCCGCGGGGCGCGCGTGGGGGAAGGGGAGCTCGTCGGGCTGCTTCCGGCGGCGTGCGTGGAGTCCGCGGCGCTCGCGGCGGGCGTGCCGGAGGCCCTCGATGCGGAGGGCCTCCCGAGCGCCGCTGCCCTGTCCGCGGCCGCGCGCGCGCTCCGGCTCGGGCGGCTCGACGCCGACCGCGTGCTCGAATGGCGCCTCGCGCATGTGCGCGGCGCACCGCGGTGACGGGCATCGCGGGTCTGTCACCGACGGGCGCGGCGTCGCCGAGCGTCGAGGCGGTCGGTCGGGGCGCTCGAGCCACGCTCTCCCGAACGCGTGTCGGCGTGCTCCCGTCGTTGCGGCGCGCGACGAAGTCGGCACGATCCTGGCACAGAGACGTTCGTGGACGCGAGCTAGCGTGACACCAGGGGGCCTCGCGCCCCCGAGCCGGGGGACCGCAGAGCCGGTCGGTCGCGGCTGGACGCGCGTCTGAGCCCGGGGAACCAGTTGGGAGAGGGGGTCACGGCGGTGCCTGACGAGGTTCGCGGAGTGGGGACTCCGCAGCGGCCCCGCGCTGATGCGTGCCTACCTTCGCCGTCGGAACGGCGGCTTGTGCCAAGGCGCCTGCGCGTGGAGCCGGGACTAGACTCGCGCCGTGCCGGATGCCGTGGAGCTCACCGGTGACGACCTGACGGTCGACGACGTCTGGGACGTCGCGATCCACGGCAGGTCGGTTGCCCTCGCTTCGCGGGCCAGAGAGCGGGCTGCGGCCGCCCGTGCGTTCCTCGAGTCGCAGGCCGGCGATCACACCTACGGCGTGAACACGGGCTTCGGCCGATTCGTCTCGGAGTCGATCCCTCCCGACCAGGCCGCCGATCTCCAGCTCCGGCTGCTGCGCAGCCACGCCTGCGGCGTTGGCGAGCCGTACCCGGACGAGGTCGTCCGCGGGGCGACGCTCCTCCGCGCGAACACGCTGGCGAAGGGGTACTCGGGCGCACGGGTCTCGACGATCGAGTTGCTCGTCTCGATGCTCGTCGCGGGCATAGTCCCCCACGTGCCCTCGAGGGGGTCGGTGGGGGCGAGCGGGGATCTTGCCCCACTTGCGCACCTCGCGCTGCCGCTCGTCGGGGAAGGGGAAGCCGCGCTCGACGGTCGACGGCTCACGGGTCTCGAAGCCCTGCGCCAGGCGGGGCTCGAGCCGATCACGCTCGAGGCCAAGGAGGGCCTCGCGCTGATCAACGGCACGCAGTTCATGACCGCGATGGCGTCCCTCGCGCTCGTGCGGGCGAAGCGGCTCGCGCGAGTTGCCGACGTCGCGTGCGCGCTGTCGCTCGAGGCGCTGCAGGGGACACCGATGAGCTTCCACCCGGCGATCCACGCGACGCGGCCGCTTCCGGGGCAGGCGCGCAGCGCGGCGGCGCTCCGCTCGCTGCTGGCCGGATCGGCGATCGTCGAGTCACACCGTTGGTGCGACAAGGTGCAGGACGCCTATTCACTGCGCTGTGCGCCACAGGTGCACGGGGCGAGTCGCGACCTGCTCGACCATGTCGAGCGGACAGTCGCCGTCGAGCTCAACGCGGCCACCGACAATCCGCTCGTGCTGCTCGACGAGGGTCTGATCGTGTCCAACGGCAACTTCCACGGCCAGCCCGTTGCCATCGCGCTCGATTGCCTCGCGATCGCGTGCGCCGAGCTCGCGAACATCAGCGAGCGCCGGACGGAGCGTCTCGTGAACCCGAGCCTGTCGGACGGGCTGCCACCGTTCCTCGTCGCGCGGGAGGAAGGCCTCAACTCGGGGTTCATGATCCCGCAGTACGTCGCGGCCGCGCTCGTCTCCGAGAACAAGGCGCTGTCGCATCCGGCGTCGGTCGACTCCATCCCGACGAGCGCGGGCCAGGAGGACCACGTCTCGATGGGCAACGGCGCCGGGCTGAAGGCGCTCCAGGTCGTCTCGAACGCCGAGCGGGTGCTCGCGATCGAGCTGCTCGCCGGTGCGCAGGGCGTCGAGTTCCTCGCGCCGCTCGAGCCGGGCGTGGGCGTGCGCGCCGCCCGCGCATTCATCCGTACCGTGTCCGAGCGACTGCGCGAGGATCGGCCGCTGTCCAAGGACATCGAGCGGGTCGCGTCCGCGATCCGCGACGGCACGTTGCTCGCCGCGGTCGAGTCCGGGCTCGGAACGGAGCTCGTATGAGCGATCTCCCGCCGCCCGCCCAGTCGCTTCGCACGGCGCTCTCGATCCACGCGTTGATCGCAGTCGGCATCATGATCCTCGTCGCCGTCACGGGAGGCGGCGGCGAGCGGGCGCTCGGGAGCGCAGCCCTCTATTTCGTCCTGGGAGGCGGGTGGAGCTGGATCCGCGCGTGGCGGGCCGCCCGTGCGAGCCGTGACCGGGCGGGAAGCGGGAGCGCGATCGATGAGTGAGGCGCGCGAGGAGCTCGTAGAGGCGCTCGTCGGCGATCTCTCGGCGATTCGCGCTCCGCGGGGCACCGCGCTCCACGCGCGGTCCTGGCAGACCGAGGCGCCGCTCCGGATGCTCCTCAACAACCTCGATTCCGAGGTCGCCGAGCACGCGGAATCGCTCGTCGTCTACGGCGGGTCGGGTCGTGCGGCCCGCTCGCACGAAGCCCTTCGCGCGATCGTTCGCACGCTGCTGCGGCTCGAGCACGACGAGACGCTGCTCGTACAGTCCGGCAAGCCGGTGGGCGTGTTCCGGACGCATCCCGCCGCCCCGAGGGTGCTGATCGCGAACTCGCTCCTCGTGCCCGCGTGGGCGACATGGGACGAGTTCCGGCGGCTCGAGGCGGAGGGGCTGACGATGTTCGGCCAGATGACCGCGGGCTCGTGGATCTACATCGGCACCCAGGGAATCCTGCAAGGGACGTACCAGACGTTCTGCGCGGCGGGCGAGGCGCACTTCGGCTCGCCCGACCTCACCGGGCGGACGGTCCTGACCTCGGGTCTCGGCGGCATGGGCGGCGCCCAGCCGCTTGCGGCAACCATGGCGGGCGCCGCCATTCTCTGCGTGGAGGTCGACCAGCGCTCGATCGACCGCCGGCTCGGGACGCGGTACGTCGACGAGCAGGCTGCGACCCTGGACGAGGCGGTCGCACGCGTGCGCGCGGCGGCCGCGGAGCGCCGTGCGCTCAGCGTCGCGCTCTGCGCGAACGCGGCCGACGTGCTCCCCGAGCTCGCAGCGCGACGCGAGCACTTCGACCTCGTCACCGACCAGACGGCGGCGCACGACCCGTTGACCGGCTACGTGCCGGCGGAAGTGCCGGTCGAGGAGGCCGGGTCGCTCCGCGAGCGTGATCCGGACAGGTACCTCCGACTCGCTTCCGAGTCGATCGCCGCCCACGTCCGGGCCATGCTCGATCTCCTCCGGCAGGGTTGCTACGTTTTCGATTACGGCAACAACTTGAGAGGTGAGGCCTATCGAGCGGGTGTGAGTGATGCCTTCACATACCCGGGCTTCGTCCCGGCCTATATCCGGCCGCTGTTCTGCCGAGGGATCGGGCCGTTCCGCTGGGCTGCGCTCTCCGGCAACCCGTCCGACATCGCGCGAATCGACGAGGAGCTGAAGGCGCTGTTTCCCGACGACGTGCTCCTCCAGCGGTGGCTCGCCCTCGCTCCCGGGCGGGTCGCGTTCCAGGGGCTGCCTGCCCGGATCTGCTGGCTCGGGTACGGCGACCGCGCACGGGCGGGCCGCGCGATCAACGACCTCGTCCACTCCGGCGAGGTCGCGGCACCGGTCGTGATCGGGCGCGACCACCTCGACGCGGGCTCGGTCGCCTCGCCGTATCGCGAGACGGAGTCGATGAGGGACGGCTCCGATGCGATCGCGGACTGGCCGATCCTGAACGCGCTCCTCAACACCGCCGCCGGCGCGACGTGGGTGAGCGTCCACCACGGCGGCGGCGTCGGGATCGGGAACTCGATCCACGCGGGCATGGTCGTCGTGGCCGACGGAAGCGACGACGCTGCGGAACGGCTCGAGCGAGTCCTGACCACGGACCCCGGCACGGGCGTGATGCGGCATGCCGACGCCGGCTACCCGGAAGCGCTCGAGGCCGCCCGTACGGCTCGGCTCGACCTGCCGTCGACGACCGCGGGGCCGTGACGCCGATCCGCGGACAACGCGGGCGCGTGGCGCGTGCCCGTCTGGCGTCCCGCTCGTGACGCGGCTCCTGATCCGTGATCTCGCCCAGCTCGCGAGCCCTCGCGGTGGGGACGAGCCGCTTCGCGGCAAGGCGCTCGGCGAGGTCGACGTCATCGAGAACGCGTACCTCGTCGTGGGCGAAGGCGGCACCATCGAGTCCATCGGGGCGATGCGCGACCTGCCAGCGCTCGACGGCGACGTCGAAGACGTCGACGGGTCGGGGCTGTCGGCCATCCCCGGGCTGGTGGATTGCCACACGCACCCGGCGTTCGCGGGTGACCGCGTCCACGAGTTCTCGCTCCGCGCGGGCGGCGCGACGTACGAGGAGCTGCTCGCGGCGGGCGGCGGCATCCTGTCGACCACCCGAGCGACGAGAGCGGCCGGCGGCGTCGCGCTGCGGGAGATCGTCGCGCGGCACCGCGACGCCATGCTCTCGCACGGGACCACGACGTTCGAGGGCAAGAGCGGGTACGGGCTCGACCGCGACACCGAGCTCGCGCAGCTCGAGGCGGTGGCTGCGGCGGGTGGCATCCCGACGTGGCTCGGGGCGCACGCGGTGCCGCCCGAGCACCCGGACGCCGACGCCTACGTCGACTGGGCGATCGCCGAGGTCCTGCCGGCAGCAGCCGAGATCGCCGTCGCAGCGGATGTCTTCGTCGAGCGCGGCGCGTTCGGCGTCGAGCCGGCGCGGCGATATCTCCGCGCGTGCCGCGACGCGGGGCTCGTGCTCCGCCTCCACGGCGACCAGCTCTCGGAGATCGGCGCCGTACCCCTGGCGATCGACCTGGGCGCCCGATCCGTCGACCATCTCGAGGCGACGGGCCCCGACGGCGTGGCGGCGCTGGGGGAGAGCGACGTCGTCGCGGTGCTGCTTCCCGTGGCCGCGCTGTACCTCGACCGGCCGATGCCGCCGGCGCGCGCGCTCGTCGACGCCGGCGCGGTGGTGGCGCTCGCGACCGACTTCAACCCCGGCAGCGCGTTCTGCGAGAGCCTTCCCGTGGTCGCGACGCTCGCGTGCACGCAGCTCGGCCTCCGTCCGGAGGAGGCTCTGGGGGCGCTCACGGTGAACGCCGCGCACGTCCTGGGCCTTCGCGACAGGGGAAGGCTCGCTCCAGGCCTCCGCGGAGACGTCGTGCTCCTCGACGCCCCGGACTGGCGACATCTGGCCTACCACCTCGCCGGCGACCTCGTGCACACGGTCGTGCGCGAGGGGCGAGTCGTCCCACGACGGGCATAATCGAAGGGTGGCCAACCAGAAGCAGCGCCGGCGCCGCGCGAAGGAGAAACGGCACCAGTACGACCTCGTCGAGATCGATGCGGAGGGCAACGAGACCGTGCTGACCGCGGGTGAGGTGAAGCCGGACACGCCCCCGAGGAGCTCGGCAAAGTCGGCCAAGAACGGCCGTGGCGGGGGCGGCCGGACCGGCCGCGGAACGCCGCAACCTCCGTCGTGGCACCGCGTGCTGAAGCGCGGCGCGCTGTTCGCGCCGATCTTCCTCGCGACCGTGATGCTCCTGGGCGGCGGCCGTCTGTCGTTCATCGGGGCAGTGATCCAGACCATCTTCCTGCTCGCGGTGTTCGTGCCGTTCAGCTACTTCATGGACCGCCTCATGTGGCGGTCGCACCAGAAGCGTCTCGCCCGCGAGCGCTGAGCAGGCGGCTCGCTCTCCACCGACCGAGCGCCGATCGCTTCGGCGGACGTGTGGTCTGCGGCCCCCGCGTGGCGCGTCCGTAGACTCGCGGTCGTGCCACCCGCCGTCGACGTGCTCACGCTGGGGCCGCTCGCGACGAACTGCTACGTCGTGCGGTCGGACCGCGCGGCGTCCGAGGCGATCGTCGTCGACCCGAGCGGCTCGGCGACCGAGATCCGTCTCGCGCTCGCCTCACGCGGATGCCGGTGCGTCGCGATCCTCGTCACGCACGGGCACTTCGACCACATCGTCGGGCTGGCCGACCTCGCCGAGGGAACCGGTGCGCCGGTTTACGCCCCGAGTGCCGAGCGCGTGCTGCTCGAGCATCCCGACGAGTACACGCCCGCCGGCTTCG
>DASSUT010000035.1:0-2282 GCA_035706725.1 Gaiella sp.
CGGGGAATGAAATGGTGGGAACGATGAAGAAGCTCGTCGCGTCCTGCCTCGTTCTGGCCGGTGCGGTCGCGGTCTACGTGCGCTGTCTCCGCGAGCCGATTCTCCGCTGGGGCGCGACGCCCGAAGAGGCAGAGGTACGCCTGCCGGGCGACGAGCTGCTGGAGCACGCGGACGGGGTTGCGACGAGAGCGATCACGATCGACGCGCCTGCGTCGGCGGTGTGGCCGTGGATCGCCCAGATGGGCCCGTCGCCGCGCGGCGGCGCGTACACGTACGACTGGGTCGAGAACCTCCTGCGCCTCGACATGCACAGCGTCGACTGCGTGCTGCCGCAGTACCAGCACCCGCAGGTGGGCGAGGGCTTCGGCTTCGGGGAGAACCGGATGCGGTACGCCCTCGTCGAGCCCGAGCGTGTGCTCGCGCTGCGCTCCGAGAACGGAAACTGGGTGTGGAGCTTCGTCCTCGGCGAACGCGACGGTCGCACGCGGCTGATCAGCCGCAACCGCTTTCGCCTCCCGCGGCTCCGCGACAGGCTCGGGATGATCCCGATGGAGCCCGGCTCGCTGGTGATGGAGCGGAAGATGCTCCAGGGGATCAAGCAGCGCGCAGAGCGGCTCGTGGCGCAGGAGGCCGCCGGGCCGGAGCCGCCTACGACGGCGGCTCCCCGCGGAGGCTCTCGGCGACCGCGCTGAACTCCGCGAGCGCCGCCTCGAGGTCCTCGACGATCTCCTGCGCGATCACGTCCGGCGGCGGGAGGTTCTCCGTGTCCTCGAGCGACTCGTCGCGGAGCCAGGTGATGTCGAGGCTCGCCTTGTCGCGGGCAACGAGCTCGTCGTAGGCGAAGCGGCGGAAGCGCTCGCTCTCCACCCGAGACCGGCGATGCTGCGCCGAGAACGACGAGACGAAGTCTGCAAGGTGCTCCGCCCGCAGCGGGTTCTGCTTGAGCGTGAAGTGCATGTTCGTGCGTAGGTCGTAGACCCAGAGCTCGCGCGTCCACGGCGTCTCCGAGGCGGGCTTGCGGTCGAAGAAGAGGACATTCGCCTTGACGCCCTGCGCGTAGAAGACGCCTGTCGGCAGGCGCAGCAGCGTGTGCACGTCGCACTCGCGCAGCAGCGTACGCCGGACGGTCTCCCCGGCGCCGCCCTCGAACAGGACGTTGTCGGGCACGACCACCGCCGCGCGGCCGTTGACCTGGAGCAGCGTCTTGACGTGCTGGACGAAGTTGAGCTGCTTGTTCGAGGTCGACGCCCAGAAGTCGTCGCGCACGACGACGAGGTCCTCGTGCCCCACCTCGCCCTCGTCCGACACGAACGTCATCGACGACTTGCGTCCGAACGGCGGATTGGTCAGCACCATCTCGAACCGGTCGCCGGGGTCGGCCTTGAGCGCGTCGTCGACCACGATCGGCGAGTCGTGCTCCTCGTCGCCGATTCCGTGTAGGAGCAGGTTCATCACGCAGAGCCGCGCGGTGTTGTCGACGATCTCCCACCCGCGGAGCGCCTCGTAGCGGAGCTGGCGCTTCTGGTCGGGGTCGAGCAAATGGTTCGCGGCAACCCACTCGTGCGCCGCGAGGAGGAAGCCGCCGGTGCCGCAGGCGGGGTCGGCGATGCGCATTCCCGGCTCCGGCCGCATCGCCTCGACGATCGCCCTGATCAGCGGGCGGGGCGTGAAGTACTGGCCGGCGCCGGACTTGACGTCCTCGGCGTTCTTCTCGAGGAGCCCCTCGTACGCGTCGCCCTTCACGTCGGCGTCGAGCGTGAGCCAGCTCTCCCGGTCGATCAGGTCGGCGACGAGCCGCCGGAGCTTCGCCGGGTCCTGGATCCGGTTCTGCGCCTTGCGGAACACGACGCCGAGCATCCCCGGCTTGCGGCCGAGCTCCGTGAGGACGTGGCGGTAGTGCACCTCGAGGTCGTCGCCGTCCCGCTCGACCAGCGACGGCCAGTCCAGCCCCTCTGGGACCACCGGCGGCCGTGAGAACGGCGGCTTCGTCTGCTCGTCCGCCATCTTCAGGAAGAGCAGGTACGTGAGCTGCTCGAGGTAGTCGCCGTACGAGAGCCCGTCGTCGCGCAGGACGTTGCAGTAGCCCCAGAGCCGCTGGACGAGGCCGTTTTGGGCGCTCATGTCGCCTGATGCTTCACGCCATCACACGGCGGAACAGGTCTTTGGCGCGGAATCCGGCGTACCTTACGTTTCTTATCTCCACGAGCAGTAAGAACCGTATAACTGCAACGGTTGAGCGCGGTTCGGCCAATGACGTCGGCGGCCTGTTGTGATCAACACTC
>DASSUT010000036.1:0-9075 GCA_035706725.1 Gaiella sp.
GGATGGAGCGACGCCATCAGCACCGCGTCCGCGGGGTCGATGCCGGCCGCGACCGCGTCGCGCACCATGCCGTTCACGTGGCCGTTGTCGGCGATGTCCTCGGGGTCCCGGTCGTCGGTGCAGAACGCGATCCTGTTCGGCCCGTACTCCGAGACGAGCGGCAGGAGCGCCTGGAGGTTGCGGGCCATCGAGGCTTCGCGGATCAGGAGCCAGATGCCGGCACGCAAGCGTTGCCGTCCCTCCTCCACGGTCAGCATCTCGTGGTCGGAGCGGATTCCGGCCGCCGCGTAGGCCTGCAGCTCCTTGCCGAGCACTCCGGGCGCGTGCCCGTCGACGTGCTCGGCGCCCTCGAGCGCGAGCTTGGCCAGCTCCCCCTCTTCCCCCGAGATGACGCCGGGGAAGTTCATCATCTCGGCGAGCCCGAGCACGCGCTTGCGGCGCATCAGGGCCTCGAGGTCTCCGAGCGCGAGCGGTCGTCTCGGCGACTCGAAGACCGAGGCGGGCACGCACGACGACGCCATGAAGAAGACCTCGAGCTGAAGGTCGGCGGAGACGTCGTGGAGCCAGTGGACGCCGTCCGTGCCGAGCACGTTCGCGATCTCGTGCGGGTCCGCGACGATCGCGGTGGTCCCGAGCGGCAGGATCAGCCGGGCGAGCTCGTCCGGGAGGAGCTTCGTCGACTCGATGTGCATGTGCGCGTCGATGAAGCCCGGCACGACGAACCGGCCGGCGGCATCGAGCGTCTCGACGCCCTCATAGGGTCCCACACCGGCGATCGTGCCGTCCGCGATCGCGACGTCCGCCTCGAGCCACTCCCGCGTGAAGACGGAAAGGACACGCCCGCCCCGGACGACGAGGTCCGCCGGCTCGTCGCCCCGGGCGACGGCGAGGCGGCGTTGCAGCGGGGTCATCCGCCGGACGATAACGAGTCGTGAGCGCGCCCTGCCGGAGCACGTCCCGCGGGCTCATGCCGCATGCCTCCTCGACGTGGGCTCGAGGAAGCGCTCGAGGGTTCGTGCGTTCGCGACCGCGAAGCCCTCCCAGTCGTTGTTGAAGTACGCGTAGACGTCGCCAGGGGCCTCACCGATCTTCCGCGCCCAGGTGTGCAGCGCCTCCCGGCCGTACGCCCCTCCGCGCGCGCGTCCGTGGTGGAAGCGGAGGTACGACCAGCCGGCCGTCTCCACCCACGGCGAGGCGCCCGCGGGCGCCCGGTCGGCGACGACGAGCGCCGCGTCGTGGCGGCGAAGGAGCTCGTACACCTCGTCGGCGAACCACGTCTCGTCGCGGAACTCGAACGCGTGCCGCCCCGGCGGAAGGACGGCCAGCGCGTCCGACAGGCGGTAGTCGTCGCGGCGGAACCGCGGCGGCAGCTGCCAGAGAACCGGCCCCAGCTTGCCGGCGTCGACGAGCGGCTCGATCCGCTCGAGGAAGCGCTCGAGGCCGGGCCGCAGGTCACGAAGTCGCCTCACGTGCGTCAGGTAGCGGCTCGCCTTCACCGAGAAGCAGAACTCTGGAGGCGTCGCCGACGCCCAGCGCTCGACCGCCCGCCTCGTCGGCAGCCGGTAGAACGTCGCGTTCACCTCGACCGTGTCGAACCACTGCGCGTACAGCTCGAGCCAACGCGCTGCCGGCGCCGAGCGAGGGTAGACGGTGCCGCGCCAGTGCCGGTAGTTCCAGCCGGAGCAGCCGATCCGGATCACGCCATCGC
This sequence comes from Gaiella sp., assembly GCA_035706725.1. GTDB lineage: Bacteria > Actinomycetota > Thermoleophilia > Gaiellales > Gaiellaceae > Gaiella. Next base: position 1,709 of record DASSUT010000036.1, read on the forward strand.
CTGCTCGTAGAGCGCGACGATGCGCGGCGCCACCCGTGACCAGTCGTACGGCGCCGCGGCCGACGGGCCTGCCTCACGCATCCGGGCGCGAAGCGGGTCGTCCGCGAGGAGCCGGCGCAGCGCCGCTGCGAGCGAGGAGACGTCTCCCGGCGGCACGAGCACTCCGCATTCCGGTGGGAGCACGGCGCGGTAGGCGGGCAGGTCGCTCGCGACGACCGGCACGCCGGCCGCCATCGCCTCGAGCAGCACCACGCCGAAGCTCTCTCCCTCGAGCGACGGCGCACAGAGGACGCTTGCACGGGAGAGCAGCTCGGCGCGGGTGCGATCGTCGCACTGGCCGTGAACGATCACGCCGGCCCCGAAGCGGCCCTCCGGCCCGACGAGGTCCAGTCTGGCGCCGTCCCCGAGCCGCCCGAACGCCTCCAGCAGGACCCGCAGGCCCTTCCGTGGTTCGGGCCGCCCGACGAACAGGATTCGCGGCACCTCCTCGATTCTCCCGGCACTGCCTGCGCCGTTCCCGTTTGCGTGGATCCCGTTCGGGACGACGACGTAGCGACCCGGGCACGATGCCGTGACGTACCGCTCCGCGACCTTCGACACCGCGATGCGGACGTCGAGCCGCTCGAGCATGCGGCGGCAAAGGGGCCCGAAGACCCGGTACCAGCGTTGCGTCGGCGCGCTCATGTGGAAGGTGCCCACGAGCGGCGCCGGGTGGAGCATGAGGGCCGTCAGGCAGAGCGCCGGCAGCATCGGCTCGTGGAGGTGGACGAGGTCGTAGCCACGCCGTGTGAGCAGCCGCCGCGTGCGCGCGGCCGACGCCGGCGAGAGCGCCACGCGCTGCACCGAGCCGTTGTCGTGGATCGGGACGCTCGGGCCGACGGGGAGCAGCCAGTCCGGCGCCGGCCCGTCCACCGGCGCGATCACGTCCACCTCGTGGCCGCCGCGCACGAGCTCCTCCCGCAGGCCTTCGACGTGTGCCTGCACCCCGCCGGGCACGGTCCAGGAGTACGGACACACGAGGGCCACTCGCATCTCTCTGCTTGGTTGTCCGGTTTGACGGCGGCGGAAACACTTGAGCGCGCATCGGCCGTCTGCCAAGCTGCAACGCACCATGCGCTCGTCCGTCGCCGTCGGCACGGTCGTCGCCGGCGTCCGGATCGAGTCGCTGCTGGGCGAGGGCGCGATGGGCGCGGTCTACCTCGCGACCAACGTGGCGGACGGGACGCGCGTCGCGCTGAAGGTCCTCTCGCCGGAGCTCGCCCGCGACGAACGGTTCCGGCAGCGCTTCCTGCGCGAGTCGCGGGTCGCCGCGAGCCTCGAGCACCCGCACGTCGTCCGGACGCTCGTGTCGGGGGAGGAGAACGGCCTGCTCTACCTCGCAATGGCGTACGTCGACGGCGCCGACCTACGGCAGGTGCTGCGGAGCGACGGGCGGCTGGAGCCCGCCCGGGCGGTGGAGCTGATCCGACGGGTGGCGAGCGCGCTCGACGCAGCCCATGCTGCAGGACTCGTCCACCGCGACGTGAAGCCGGGCAACATCCTCGTCGCGGGTGACGACGCGCTCGTCTGCGATTTCGGCCTTGCCCGGCACCTGTCCTCCGTCGGCAGCCTGACCGGTGAGCGCGGCTTCGTAGGAACGATCGACTACGTCGCTCCCGAGCAGATCGAGGGCGGGCGGATCGACGGGCGGGCAGACGTCTACTCGCTCGGGTGCGTCCTGTACGAGTGCCTCACGGCCGAGCGGCCGTTCGAGCGCGAGAGCGAGCTGGCGGTCGTCTTCGCCCACCTGAACGAGTCGCCGCCGCGCGTGACGGCTGCCCGGCCGGAGCTGCCGGCGCCCTTCGACGACGTGGTCGCGACCGCGCTCGCGAAGTCGCCGGCCGACCGCTACGAGACCTGCGGGGAGCTTGCGGCTGCAGCCCGCGCCGCGCTCCTCGGCAAACGCCGCCGGCGGCGCAAGGAGGTCAAGCTCGCTGCCGTCGCAATCGCGGGTGCAGCCCTGGTCGCCGGCGGGATCGTCGGCGGGGTCTTCGCCACGCGCGGCGGCACGGAAGCGGCGAACGCGTCGGCGACCCCCGTGCAGATAGTCGCGAACGCGCTCAACCTCGTCGACTCCGGGAGCAACCGTGTGCTCGGACATGTGCCGCTGGGGAAGCCCGTGACCGGCACGAACGGGGGCTTCGACGTCCTGGCGAGCAACGGCTCGGCGTGGGTGCTCGTGGTCGCGAACCAGAAGCTCCTCCGCATCGACCTGCGGAGCCGACTCGTGTTGCGCTCCGTGCTGCTCCCGTGGGTCCCTGCCGCCCGCATCGCACTTGGAGGCGGCGTCGTCTGGGTGAGGCAGGACGGCGGCCCAGGTGTCGTCGGCGTGGCCGTGCGCAGCGGCCGGATCGAGCGCCGCTTCGCGGTCGCCACGCCGAACGGCACCGGCGTCGCCTTCGGTGAGGGCTTTCTCTGGCTCGCCGGCGGCGATCGCGTCGTCCGCGTCCATCCTCACACGGGGCGGGTGCTCGCCCGCATCGACGAGATCCCGGGCCAGGCAGGGGACCCCGGCTGGCTCACGTTCGCCGACGGCTGGCTGTGGGCGGGCTCCGACGGCGTCGTGCGGAAGATCGATCCCGTCTCGAACCGGGTCGTTGCGCAGGCGCCCGTGCCGGGCAGGATCAGCGACCTCGCGGTCCACGACGGTGTATGGGTCGTCGTCACGCCAGACGACCTCTTGCTGAAGCTGAACGAGGACGACCTGACCCTGGAGAGCAGCACCCCGGCGGGCCGCGACCCCGAGCGGCTCTCGACGGGCGGCGGGCGGGTCTGGCTCGCGAACGCCGCCGGCTCGGCGCTGTCGACCGTGTCCGAGAGCACGCTGGCGCGCTCGCAGCGTCGCATGACGGCAAGGCCGCAGACCGCGCTCGCGAGCGGCGGCGTCCTCCTCGTCGCGGCGACGGCGCTGCCTGCGCCCTTGCCCCCGATCGCGGGAGAGGAGATCAGGGTCTCGACGCCCGATCAGGTCCTCTACCCCGACCCGGCCACGCCGCGCACGCCGGAGGACAGAGCAGTCGCGTTCGCGACGTGCGCGAACCTGCTCGGCTATGCCGACTCGGGCGGGGTCGAGGGCGGGACACTGCGCCCCGAGGTCGCGGCGGCGCTCCCGACCGTCTCGGCCGACGGTCGCACGTACACCTTCCGGATCCGCCGGGGCTTCCGCTTCTCTCCTCCCTCGAACCAGCCGGTCACCGCCGAGACCTTCAGGTACACGATCGAGCGGGCGTTCGGCCCCGAGCTCCGCATGTGGGCGGGCGGGGACGTGCGGGGCATCCTCGGGCTCGAGGCGTTCGAGGCCGGCCGGGCCGACCACATCTCCGGCATCGTCGCGCGCGGCGACCTGCTGCGGATCACGCTGACGAAGCCCGACGGCGGCTTTCCGACCCGGATCTCACAACCGGAGTTCTGCCCCGTGCCCGTCGGGACGCCGATCCAGCCGAACTCGGTCGCACGCCCGATCCCCCGGGACGGTCCGTACTACGTCGCCTCGATCAGCGACGGCCGCACGGTGCTCCTGCGCAACCCGAACTACACGGGTACACGGCCCCGGCGACCGGCGCGCATCCTCTACTCCACGCGAACACCGACGTCCGAGGCGGTCAGCCTCGCCGACCACGGTGAGCTCGACTACCTGCCGGACAATGGCAACGCGGGCCCGCTCGTCTCCCGGGGCGGGCTTCTCGACGAGCGTTACGGCCCTTACAGCCCGGCTGCACGGCGTGGCGACCAGCGGTACCTGCACAGGCCGGTGGCAGGATTGGACGCCGTCGTCCTGAACGCGTCGCGTCCACTCTTCCGCTCGCTGCGGATGCGGCTCGCCGTGCAGTACGCGCTCGACCGCGTCGCGCTCGCCCGTTCGTTCAACGACGTGCCCGCACAGTCGCTCGTACCGTCCCCGGTCACCGGCTTCGGCCATGAGGTCGTGTATCCGCCGCGCGGCGACGTGAAGAAGGCACGCCGCCTCGCGGGCAGAGGACGTCGCCACGCGACCTTGTACTTCTGCGCGAACGGCGTCTTCGGTGGCAGCGCACAACTGGAGCCCGCCGTCCTGATCAGACGCCAGCTGGCGCGGATCGGGATCGACGTCACGATCACGAGCCCGCCCTGCAACAGCAACGACCGGCACGACAGAAACAGCCGGCGCGCCGACCTGATCCTCGCGTCGCAATACGAACCGGTGCTCGACCCGGAGGGCTTCATCTCGAGCACCGTCGAGAGCAGCTTCCATCACGGACTGCTGGGTCGCGGGCTGTGGACGACCCCTCGGTTCCAGGCGCAGCTTCGTCGAGCTCACGCACTGCGCGGCGCTGCGAGAGTCGCCGCGTTCGGGCGGATCGAACTGGCCCTGCTCCGTGCTGCCCCGATCGCCGTCTACGGACAGTGGGACGGCACGGTCGGATACTTCTCCCCGCACGTCGGGTGCCGCATCATCCCGCCGGGCGTGGGCGCGGTCGACCTGGGCGCCCTCTGCAAGAAGTAACCGCTAGACCGCAGCGAGCGACCACGAGAACCGCGTACGGCTTTCGGGCGGGGCGAGGCCGCTCGGCCGTGAGCCGCGGCGCACGAGCAAGACGGGCGGACCGGCGAGGCCCACGAGCCAGGGAGGTTCCCCGCCGAACGGCTGACGCGAAGGGGAGCCGGCCACTACGACCGTCGCCGCCTCCACGGCCCGTACGAGCGCATCCCGGCGCGGCGCCGCGAGGAGCGGCTCGGCAGCGACGCCGACGACGCGCTGGACGGCGAGTGAGGCGTCCGCGAGCAGGCGGCTGGCATCACGGCGCCCGCGGCCGGGGTCGCCGGCGGTGCCGACGAGCCGCAGCGGCACCTGGCAGCCGGACGCGAGCCAGGCAGCGAGCTCCAGCGCCGCCCAGTCGTTCTCGCTGCCGCCGAACGGGACGAAGACGCCGGAGCCCTTCTCCCAGCTGACGGGCGGGCCCGTGCACAGAGCGACATCGGCCGGTGCATGCTCCACGAGCGTGCGCAATCCCGCCGGCCCAGGCGCGGCGAGCACGATCAGCTCGACGTCGTAGCTCGTTGCCAGGCGGACGACATCCGCCGCCGGCTCGAGGGACGTGAACGCCGCCGTCCGCACCGACTGCCCGAGCCGTGCCCGACGCTCGTCGAGCGCGGTCGCCGCGCGCCCAACGTCGCGCTCGTCCGTCAGGAGCCAAGCCGCGATCAGCGAACGACCCGGTTGAGCGACGAGCGGCCCGGTGACCGAGAGCAGGGGGTCGAGCGCGTCGTCTGCGGAGCACACAACGAGGATCGTGCGCTCGGCCTCGGCCCGGGAAGGCGCGGGCGCGACATCTATGGAGGGGTCTTGCGCGAGGATCCGGCGCTCGAGCTCGCGCAGCGCTGCCGACGGCTCGATCCCGAACTCCTCGACGAGCGACTCGCGTGTGCGACGGTAGAGGTCGAGGGCCTCGGCCTGTCGACCGGCGCGGTAGAGCGCGAGCATCGAGAGGCTGCGGAGCCTCTCCCGTAGCGGGTGGTCGCGGACGAGCGTCTCCAGCTCGGGAAGAACCCGCGCGTGCCGCCCGAGCGCCAGCTCCGCCTCGAGTCGCTGCTCGACTGCGGCAAGGCGCAGCTCTTCGAGCCGCGCGATCGCCGTCTGCGCGAACGGCTCGTGGCTCAGGTCGGCAAGGGGTTCGCCGCGCCACAGGCTGAGCGCCGCCTGGAGGAGGTCGACGGCCGCTCTCGCCTCACCGCGCTCGAGAGCGAGCGCCGCCTCCTCGGACCAGCGCTCGAAGCGCTCGAGGTCGAGACAGCCGGAGGCGACGTGCAGGGTGTACCCCGGAGCCCGTGTCTCGATCGCGTCGGCGCCGAGCAGCTTGCGAAGCTCCGAGACCTGTCGCTGCACCTGCGTGACAGCCGTCACCGGCGGTGCGCCCGCGTAGATGTCGTCGGCGAGCCGCTCGATCGGGACGACCCGATTGGCGCTCAGCAGAAGGATCGCCAGCGTGGACCGCTGCTTCCGCCCGCCGAGCACGACCGGCGCGCCGTCCCGCGCCACCTCGAGCGGCCCAAGGATCCGGAACTCGAGCACGAGCGCGACGGTAGCCGCTCGGTAGCGGCTCGGTAGCGCCGGCTCCGATCATCGAGGCGGCCCGGTGAACCACCGTCCCGAAAGGAGATCCACGATGCGAAGGCTCGTGATCGCGGCGCTCCTCGCCGCACTCGTCGGCGTCCCGCTCGCCTCTGCCGGCCTCCGCCACGAGGCCGCGTACCCGAGCTCGATCGCCGTCCTCGGCACGGCCACGGCAAACGGGTGGCAGTCAGATCCGGCGCATTCCTTCCAGATCGCTCCGGCGAACTCATGGGCGACAGGGACGAATCCGGCCGTCAAGAGCATCTACACGCGCCTTCTCGCCCTGAACCCGGCGATCAAGGGCCACAACGCGAACCTCACGCTCAGCGACAACGCGCTCGAGGGCGCGGGGCACGAGCTCGAGGACTTTGCCGTCGAGGTGAAGCGGGCGGTGCGATTGAAGGCGAAGCCGGACCTCGTACTCGTGCAGGTGATCGACAGAGCCGTCAAGTGCGACGGCACCACCGAGCAAGACTTCGCCGGCTACGGGCAGAAGTTCTCCGAGGCTCTCCAGACGCTCGCGCAGGGGCTGCCCAACGCACGGATCTTCGTGATCAGCCAGTGGGGTTCGTTCGCCTCGTACGTGAAGTACCTGAAGGGCCTCGACGCACACACGGCGCGGTTGAAGAACGCCGGCAAGAAGCCGTGCCAGCTCGTCGCGTCGCCGTCCGGCCAGCTCGTCGCCTCGCGCATCGCGTACGCGAAGCGCATCGTCGCCGGCCAGCAGGCCCAGCTCCAGGCGGCGTGCGCCAAGGTGGCGCATTGCCGCTACGACGGCGGCGCGGCGTCGCGCATCGCCGTCACCGCTTCGGATCTCACGAACTTTCAGTACACGCCCACCATCCAGGGCCAGGCGAAGCTCGCCGCCGCCGAGTGGAAGGCGCTCGGCGGCTTCATCAAGATCCCGTGACCTCGTCGGCGGGATTCGGGGAGAGGAGGGATCACATGCGAAAAGTCGTTCCGCTCGCAACGCTGGCACTCGGGGCCGTGTTCTGGCTGGCGTCGATCGGCAGCGCAGCGCGGATCGGGCACGACCACTTCACGAGCGACGCGTATGACGACAGTTGGTGCGGACTCTCGGGGACGTCCGTCGACCAGGTCGTCGCCAACTACACGCTCGACGAGTCACGGGCCAGCATCAACGTCAGGACGACTTTCACCGCCACGACGAGTGGGAGGTCGATGGAGATCACGCAGAGCGGGGTCAGGAAGACGAGCGCTCCGACGGACAACGGCG
>DASSUT010000037.1:0-19295 GCA_035706725.1 Gaiella sp.
TTGCCCACAGGCGCGCGACCCGGACCCGGAAGCCCTTCGCGTCGTCGGGCGGCTCGTCGACGTCCGGGTCGACGAAGCGCTCGAGTTGCTTCTCGCGGCTGAACCACGCGCCGGCGACGACCGCGGCGGGCACGACCACGAGCCACGCGATCGTCACGCCGGGGGGCGCCCCGCGCCCGAGACCGGCGAGCACGAGCGCCGCGGACACGGTCGCGAAGGTGCCCAGCACGAGCCACTGGACCGTGTTGAGCGCGAGCACGCGCCGCGTTGCCTGGTGGACACTCTCGCCGGCGCGGTGCAGCACCCAGAAATCGACCGCGAGCCCGCCGGCCGAAGCCCCGAGTACGAAGGCCCCGAAGCCGACGGCGACCGCCCGACCCGCTGTCCAGTAGCCGATACAGGGTCCGCCACGCGCCCGGCTGATGCTCCGATAGGCGACGATGTAGCCCGTATAGGCGCAGATCTGACCGAGCACGGCGACCGCGAACCATGCGGGCTGCGCCTGCCGCACCGCGTCGAGCATCTTCCCGGAGTCCGTGACGACGCCGATCACCCCGACCGCGCCGATGCCGAGCACCGTCGCGATCCCGAGCGCCTTCACCGCCGTGCGCTTGTCGATGTCGAACAGGTCGCCGTCGTGCGAGCCGCGGTGTCGCGTCGCCATCAGCGACGGCGGTCGGCTCGGACGACGAGACCGGCCGGAACGATGACGTTCCCGGGCATGTCGGTGCTATTCCCGTCGCGGATCGGCGCGACACGCGCCGAGACGTCCGCACGCGTGGGCCGAGACCGGGTTCAGGACGCCCGGCGGTTCGCGCGGCGGATGCTCAGAGCCAGCACCGCGACCGCGCCGAGCGGCAGCAGCACCCAGCTCTCCGTCGCTCCCGCCTCCAGCAGGCCGTACGCCGCGGCGACGCTCGCGACGACCCCCAACGCGATCGTCCAGTCGTCCCCGACGACGAACGCGTACCAGAAGCCGGCGAAGCGCTTCACGCCGTCTCCGAGAGCGGTCACGCCGCCGCCTGTGCTGCCAGCACGGGCGACGCACGGCGCTGGAGCGAGACGAGGACGGCGGCAGCCGCGCCGAAGAACCCGAGCAGCACCGGCAGTGCGAGCTCGTCGCCGGGCCAGTCGATGCCCACTCCCTCGGCGGCCCAGAAGGTGCCGAAGGTCGAGAGGAGGAGCCCGACGACGAGGATCAGGACGCTGCGCGGGATTCTCGTGAGCGAGCCGTGGAACACCGCGCCGACGGTCGCGACCAGGACGAGCGCCGCGCTTCCGGCGACCGCGGCGACCGGGAGCCGTCCCGCGGTGGAGCCGAACGTGACGACGATGAACGCGATCTCGAGACCCTCGAGGAGCACGCCCTTGAACGCGAGCACGAACGACGTCCAGTCCAGCCCGAACCGCGTGGCACCAGGGCCTTCGGGCACGTCCTCCTCCTCGTCGCCCGCGAGGCCCTTCCGCGCAACACGCCGCACGCCCTTGCTCAGCCACTGGAGGCCGAAGACGAGGAGGAGCGTCCCCACGACGAGGCGCAATGCGTCGATCGGGACCGCGGTGAGGGCGGTCCCGAACGCCACCCCGACGACCACGAGCACGACGAACCCGGTGCCTGCCCCGACGAGCGCCGACCGCCACCCACGGATCGCCCCGACGCCTACGACGATCGCGACCATCTCGATCGCCTCGACGCAGGACGCGAGGAACGTCGTCGTGAAGGTGCCGCCCCAGTGCACCTCTCAGAAGCTCTGCTCGTCGGGCACCACGTGAGTTTGCCCAGGAACTCAGGCGGCCCGGCGCTCGGCCTCCTCGACACGCTCCGGGAATGCGGAGACGGGCTGCGCGTCCTCGGCCGTCCGCCGTCCGGAGGTCACGACCAGGTGCGATGCGAGCGCACCCGCGGCGAGCTGGCCGAACGCCCACCCGAGCCCGTGCCGCGAGCGGCCACGGGCCGCGTCGAGCGAGAGCCGGCCGGGCCCCACGTCCGTCAGCGCGAACAGCGCGGCGAGCAGGACAGCGGGGTACTCCACCCCGCCCTTCTCGTTCCAGGCGCCGTTCCGCCAGTGGACCGTGCGGATCGCGGTGAACATCACCGTCGACAACTCGGCGGCGGCGAGCGGAGTGAACAGGCCCGACGCCAGCAGCATCCCGCCGGTCGTCTCGGCCGCCCCGGCCGCGCGGGCATTCCGCTCCCCCGGCCCGAGGGCGGCGGACTCGAAGATCTCGCCGGTCGCCTTGGCGCCCTTGCCGCCGAACCATCCGAAGAGCTTCTGCGTGCCGTGCCCGACGAAGAACGCGCCTATCACCATGCGTAGCAGCAGGCGTCCCATCCCAACCTCCTCGTGTCGTGGTCTCGGCGCGCGGAGCGCCGGCTTGCACGTTTGGCGTTCCCGGCAGAGGGGGACCTAAACGTTCGGCCTCGTGCCCATCTCGTAAACACCTGCGCCGGGCGACCTGGGTCACGATGTTAGGATGAGCCGCGTTCGGGGAAGTGCAGCCTCTAGCCCCAGCGCGGCGGGATTACGAGCACACGGGAGGTCGTGTCACGGCTTTTTCCGAGCAAGAGCCACGAGCATGCCGAGGCCGCGACCGGCGGCTTGGAGCCCCCTCGGCGTGAAGCACCGGTTCGAGAACCACGACCTCCATACGGAGCGGACGTCGCAGCTCGTCGACGTGACGGACGACGTGCGCGCAGTGGTCGAGCGCGCCGGCGTCGTGAACGGTATGGCGCTCGTCTACTCGCCGCACACCACCTGCGCGGTGCTGATCAACGAGCGCGAGACCGGCTTCGCGGACGACTTCGCGGAGCTTCTCGAGCACATCGTCCCGGCGGAGGAGCGGTACTACCGTCACGACGACCTCGACATCCGGACGGAGGGAATTGAGGACGACACCGCCGACTTCCCGAACGGTCACTCGCATTGCCGCGCCGGACTCATGGCGTCGTTCTCTCAGACGGTGCCGGTCGTCGACGGGAACCTGCTGCTCGGGAAGTGGCAGCGCATCTTCTTCTGCGAGCTCGACCGCGCGCGTCCGAGGAAGCTGTTCGTCCAGGTCATCGGAGAATGACCGTCGGTACGACGGAGGTGCGGCCGGGTATCGGCTCGTTTCCGTCCCCGGAGGCGATCCGCGGCCGCGCCGGCGGCGAGAACTTCTCCGTCGCGTCCGCGTTGCTCGGCCGGAAGACGGCGCACGAGCTCCTGACGATCTACGACTACGCGCGACTCGTGGACCAGCTCGGAGACGCCGCTCCGGGTGACCGCGCCGCGCTCCTCGATCTCCTCGAGGAGGAAGTCGACGCCGCCTTCACCGGCACGCCTCGGCATCCCATCATGCGCGCGCTCGCAGAGACGATCAGCGCGCATCGCTTGCCGCGGGATCCCTTCCAGCGGCTGATCGAGGCGAACCGCCGCGACCAGGTCCGGCCGGAGTACGAGACGTTCGCCGAGCTCGTCGAGTACTGCCAGCTCTCTGCGAACCCCGTCGGCGAGCTCGTGCTCCACGTCTTCGGCTCGGCGAGCCCCACGACCGTCGAGCTCTCGGACGACGTGTGCACCGCGCTCCAGCTGATCGAGCATTGGCAGGACGTCGGCGAAGACGCCGCCAACGGCCGCATCTACCTTCCCGCGGAGGATCGCGACCGCTTCGGGGTCAGCGACGACGATCTTCGCTCGGAGCACGCGAACAGCGCCCTGCGTCGGCTGCTCGCGTTCGAGTCGGAGCGGGCGGCCGACCTGCTCACCTCGGGACGGTTGCTCGTCGCCGCGCTCCGCGGCCGCGCGAGGCTCGCGGTGGCGGGGTACGTCGGCGGCGGCCGAGCGGCGCTCGCCGCGCTCGCCGACGCCGACTACGACGTCCTCGGCGGCCCCGTCCGCGCCCGGCGCTCGGACCGCGCCCGGCTCACGGTCCGCACGCTCGGAGGACGCTGGTGAGCTCCGGGGTTCACGCTGCGTACGAGGCGTGCTCGCGGATCACGCGACGTTCCGGGTCGAGCTTCTACGCCGGGATGCAGCTGTTGCCCTCCGACCGCCGGCACGCGATCTTCGCGGTGTACGCGCTCGCGCGGAGGATCGACGACGTGGCCGACGGCACGCTGCCGCCGGACGCGAAGCTCGCGCGGCTCGAGGCGATCCGGGCCGGCCTCGCCTCGCCCCCGGCGGAGGACGACCCCGTGCTCGTCGCGCTGGCCGACGCGGCGGAGCGGTACCCGATCCCCGTGGACGCGTTCTTCGACCTGCTCGACGGCGCGGAAGCCGACGCGCGCGGTCGCCGGTACGAGACGTTCGCGGACCTCGAGTGGTACTGCCGTTGCGTGGCAGGGTCGATCGGGCGCCTCGCGCTCGGCGTGTTCGTCACCGACGAGCGCGCCCGCGCCGAGCGCCTCGCCGACGACCTCGGCGTCGCGCTCCAGCTCGGCAACATCCTGCGCGACCTCGGGGACGACCTGCGCAAGGACCGGGCGTACCTCCCGGCCGCCGACCTCGAGCGCTTCGGCTGCCGGATCGACGGCGACCGGCTCGACGGCGACGCGCACCTGCTGGTCGCGTTCGAGGCAGAGCGTGCGCTCGGCTGGCTCGCGCGCGGCCTCGAGCTCGTCCCGCTGATCGACCGCCGCAGTGCGTGCTCGGTGATGGGCATGGCCGTCCCCTACCGCCGCCTGCTCGAGCGCATCGCCCTCGACCCCGAGCTCGCGCTCGGCACGCGGGTGTCGCTGCCGCGCTGGGAGAAGCGGCTGGCGTTCGTCCGCGGGGTGGCGGGCGTCGCGGCGCGCGGAGTCGCGGCGTGAACCAGACCCGGGCCGTGGTCGTGGGAGGCGGGCTTGCCGGGATCGCCGCGGCGCTCCAGCTCGTCGACGCGGGCGCGTCCGTCACGCTGCTCGAGTCGCGGACGCGGCTCGGCGGCGCGACGTTCTCGGTGCAGCGGAACGGATACTGGCTCGACAACGGCCAGCATGTCGCGCTTCGCTGCTGCACGGCCTATCGCGCGGTTCTCAGACGACTCGGCGTCGAGCGGTCGCTGGACTTCCAGCCGCGCCTGCGGATCCCCGTGCTCGCCCCGGGCCGACCGAAGGCCCTCATCTCGCGGACCGCGCTCCCGGCGCCGCTGCACCTCACCGCATCGCTCCTCCGGTACCGGCATCTCGGGATCGCCGAGCGGCTCGCGGCGTTCCGTGCGGCGGCGGCGCTCCGGACGCTCGACCCGGCCGACACGAGCCTCGACGGCGAGACGTTCGGCTCCTGGCTCCGCGCGCGCGGCCAGTCCGAGCGGGCGATCTCGTCTCTGTGGAACCTGATCGCGCTCCCGACGCTGAACCTCGATGCGAACGAGGCGTCGCTGCTCGGGGCGGCCAAGGTCTTCCGCACGGGCCTGCTCGACGAGTCCGACGCCTGCGACATCGGTGTGCCGCGCGTCCCCCTCCAGCATCTCCACGGCGACCCGGCGGAGGCCACGCTGCGGAGCTCCGGGGCCCGGGTCGAGCTCGGCTGCGTCGTTCGCCGGATCGTCGCGGCAGCCGGCGGGCTCGAGCTCGAGACGCAGGACGCGGCGTTCGACGCCGACGTCGTGGTCGTAGCGGTTCCGCACCAGATCGTCACGAAGATCGTCCCGCCCGGGGTCGTCGACGAGGCCGCGACCGAGGCGCTCGGGGAGAGCCCCATCGTCAACCTCCACCTCCACTACGACCGCCGCGTGCTGGACGAGCCGTTCGCCGCCGCGATCGGCTCGCCCGTCCAGTGGCTCTTCGACCGCACCGCGTCGAGCGGTGTCGAGCGCGGACAGCTCGTGAGCGTGTCGCTGTCCGGCGCCGACGCGGAGGTGCGGCTCAGCCGCGACGAGATCGCCGCCCGCCTGCAGCCTGCGGTCGAGCACCTGCTTCCCGCCGCCGGCCGTGCCACCCTGCTCGACATCGCGGTCACGAAGGAGCCTCGCGCGACGTTCCGGGCCGTGCCGGGCACGGCCGCACACCGGCCCGGAGCGCGGACCCCGGTCCCGGGCCTGTACCTCGCGGGTGCCTGGACGGACACCGGCTGGCCGGCGACCATGGAGGGCGCGGTCCTGAGCGGCGTCGCCGCGGCAAGGGCGGCGCTCGCCGGCGGGACGCGCCGTGCGAGGGCAGGCTCACGGATGGAGGCGGCAGCGTGACCGTGACGGTGGCGTCCGGCACCGCACAGCACGCGCTCGAGCGCGGGCTCGAGCGGCTGCTCGCCCTGCAGCATCCCGACGGGTGGTGGAAGGGCGAGCTCGAGACCAACGTGACGATCGACTCGGAGGACCTCTTCCTCCGTCATCACCTGGGTCTCCTCGACCCCGGGCTCGCGGAGGCGACCGCGCGCTGGATCCGCTCGAGACAGCGGGAGGACGGAAGCTGGGCGACGTTCTACGGCGGGCCCGCCGAGCACTCGACGACGGTCGAGGCGTACGTCGCGCTCCGGCTCGCGGGCGACCCGCCCGACGCCGAGCACATGCGCCGCGCCGCGGCGCTCGTCCGTGAGCACGGCGGGCTCGGTACGACTCGCGTGTTCACGCGCATGTGGCTCTCGCTCCTCGGGCTCTGGTCGTGGAGCAACGTGCCTGTCCTGCCGCCCGAGCAGATCCTGCTCCCGGCCAAGGCGCCGCTCTCGGTGTACTCGTTCGGCTGCTGGGCGCGGCAGACGATCGTGGCGCTCTCCGTGGTGAGCGCGCTACGACCCGTCACCCCTGTGCCCTTCACGGTCGACGAGCTCGGCACAGGCACCGCCCCCGCCCCGCCGCCCGCCGACGCCTGGGACCGGCTGTTCCGGGGCCTCGACCGCGCACTCCACGTGTACGAGCGGCGCCCGGTCGCGGCGCTCCGCCGGCGCGCCCTCAGAACCGCCGAGCGATGGATCGTCGAGCGGCAGGAGGCCGACGGGTCCTGGGGCGGTATCCAGCCTCCCTGGGTCTGGTCGATCGTCGCGCTCGTGGGGCTCGGGTACCCGCTCGACCATCCCGCGATCGAGCGCGCGTTCCGCGGCCTCGGCGACTTCACGATCGAGGACGAGCACGGCCGACGGCTCGAAGCCTGCCAGTCGCCCGTCTGGGACACGGCGCTCGCAGTGATCGCGCTGCTCGACGCCGGCCTCGACGCCGGCCACTCCGCGGTCGTCACGGGCGCCGAGTGGCTCACGGCGCGCGAGGTCCGCGTCCGGGGCGACTGGTCGGTGCAGCGTCCCACGGTCGAGCCGGGCGGGTTTCCGTTCGAGTTCGCGAACGACAACTACCCCGACGTGGACGACAGCGCGGAGGTCGTGCTCGCGTTGCGCCGGGCCGGCGTCGGCGCCGACGCTGCCGACCGTGCCGTCACCTGGGTGCTCGGCATGCAGTCGAGCGGCGGCGGCTGGGCCGCCTTCGACGTCGACAACACGAGCCATCTTCCGGACAAGCTCCCGTTCTGCGACTTCGGCGCGGTGACCGACCCGCCGAGCTCGGACGTGACCGCGCACGTGCTCGAGATGCTCGCGCTCGAGGGCCTCGACGGAGGCCCGGCCGCGCGTCGGGGCATCGACTATCTCCTCCGCGAGCAGACGCCCGAGGGCTCGTGGTTCGGCCGCTGGGGCGCCAACCACGTGTACGGGACCGGCGCCGCGGTCCCTGCGCTCGTCGCCTGCGGGCTCGGCGGCCACGAGAGCGTCGCCCGAGCGATCGGCTGGCTCGAGCGGGTGCAGAACGAGGACGGAGGATTCGGCGAGGACCTCCGTTCCTACCGCGACGACGCCTGGCGAGGCCGCGGCGCGTCGACCGCCTCGCAGACCGCGTGGGCTCTGCTCGCGCTCCACGCCGCCGACGAGACCGGCCCGGTCACACAGCGCGCCCTGCAGTGGCTTGCCGACACCCAGCGTCCCGACGGCAGCTGGGACGAGCCGTACCACACAGGCACGGGCTTCCCCGGCGACTTCTACGTCAAGTACCACCTGTACCGGCAGGTCTTCCCCGTGTCGGCGCTCGGCCGGCTCGCGCGGGCGGGAATCGAGGCGCCGTGAGCGACCGGCGCCTGGTCGTCTACGCACCACTGCGCGCCGAGGTCGCGGCGCTCCCGCCCTCGCTCAGGCGGCGGGCACGCGTGATCCGCACGGGCATGGGCCCGGAGAGGGCCCGCATCGCCGCCGCCCGCGGCCTCGCGGTCGACGACGCGCGCGGCGTCGCGGTCGTCGGGGTCTGCGCCTCGACACGTGACGGGCTCGACCCCGGCGACGTCCTCGTCGCCTCCGAGCTGCGGCGTCCCGACGGGACGACGATCGAGCTTGCAGGGAGCCGCCTGCTCGCAGGCGCGCTGCGCAGTGCCGGGCTCCGCGCCGAGGTCGGCCCGCTCGCGTCCGCCGAGCGGCTCGCAGGGCCGTCGGAGCGGCGCTACCTCGGCGAGACCGGAGCCGCCGGCGTCGACATGGAGTCCGCCTGGCTCGCGGACGGCGCGGACGGACGGCCGCTCGCGGTCGTTCGGGCGGTGGTCGAGCCGCCGGGTCGCGAGCTCGTCGACCCCCGGACGCTGCTGTCCGGCGCCCGCGCGCTCCGCTCCCTCCGCCGCGCGGCCTCCGTGCTCGAGCGGTGGGGCGACGCCCTGCGGCCGCGCCGCGTCGTGCTCGCCGCGCCGCGGTCGTTCTGCGCCGGCGTGGAGCGCGCGATCGAGATCGTGGAGCTCGCACTCGAGCAGCGCGGCGCACCGGTCTACGTGCGCAAGCAGATCGTGCACAACGAGCACGTCGTGGCGTCGCTCGAGAGCCGCGGCGCCGTGTTCGTCGAGGAGGTCGACGAGATCCCGGCCGGCGCGACCGCGGTCTTCTCCGCCCACGGCGTGTCGCCGGCGGTGCGGGTCGCGGCCCGCGAGCGTGGGCTCGACGTGATCGACGCGACGTGCCCGCTCGTCAGCAAGGTGCACGCCGAGGCCCGGCGGTTCGCCGCCGACGGGAACACGATCCTCCTGATCGGGCACGACGGGCACGAGGAGATCGAAGGAACGGCCGGCGAGGCCCCCGACTCGGTCGTGCTCGTCGGAGACGTGCGCGACGCCGAGCGCGTGTCCGTGCCCGACCCCGCGCGCGTCACGTACCTCACGCAGACGACGCTCGCGGTCGACGAGACGGCCGAGATCCTCGACGTCCTCCGCGAGCGCTTCCCCGCCCTGCGCGGCCCTCGCTCGGACGACATCTGCTACGCGACCACGAACCGCCAGCACGCGGTGCGCGAGGTCGCCCGCCGCTCGGACGTCGTGCTCGTGGTCGGCTCGAGGACCTCGTCGAACTCGCTTCGCCTCGTGGAGGTCTCCGAGCGCGAGGGTGCGACCGCGCACCTCGTGGACGACGAGCACGACGTCGACCTCGACTGGATCGCCGACGCGGGCACGATCGGGATCTCCGCCGGCGCGTCCGCCCCCGACACGCTCGTGCACGAGCTCGTGGCCGCCATCGGGTCGCTGGGCGAGATCGAGGTCGCCGAGGCGACCACGGCATCCGAGTCGGTTTCCTTCAGACTTCCACCGGAGGTGAGAACGCGTTGAGCATGCCACTGCGACAGAACCTCGCGATCGGCCGGTACCTGATGTCGCAGCGCATCCGGCGCCGCACGAAGTTCCCGCTGCTCGTCGAGCTCGAGCCGCTCTACCAATGCAACCTCGCATGCTCGTTCTGCGGGAAGATCCAGCACCCCGAGCACATCCTCCGCAAGCGCATGCCGGTCGACACGGCGCTCGCGGCGATCGAGGAGTGCGGCGCGCCGATGGTCTCGATCGCCGGCGGCGAGCCACTCGTCCACCCCGAGGTGCACGTCATGGCGCGGGAGCTCGTGGGCCGGAAGAAGTTCGTGTTCCTGTGCACCAACGCGATCCTCATGAAGAAGCGGCTCGACCGGTTCGAGCCGTCGAAGTACTTCACGTGGGTCGTGCACCTCGACGGGCTGCGTGAGCGCCACGACGAGTTCGTCGAGCGCGAGGGGGTCTTCGACCTCGCAGTCGAGGCCATTCGCGAGGCGAAGGCCCGCGGGTTCCGCGTGAACACGAACACGACCTTCCTCTCCACGGACACGCCGAAGACCGTGCGCGAGGTGCTCGACTTCCTGAACGACGAGCTGGAGGTCGACGCGATCCAGATCTCTCCCGCCTACGCGTACGAGAAGGCGCCCGACCAGGAGCACTTCCCCGGCGTCGAGAAGACGCGCTCGCTGTTCCGCGAGGCGTTCGCGGACGGGGGCCGCAAGCGCTGGCGGCTCAACCACTCGCCGCTGTTCCTCGACTTCCTGGAGGGCAAGGTCGACTTCCAGTGCACGCCGTGGGGCATCCCGAGCTACTCGGTCTTCGGCTGGCAGCGTCCCTGCTACCTGATGAGCGACGGGTACACGGAGACCTACGCCGAGCTCGTCGAGACCACCGACTGGTCGAAGTACGGCCGCGGCCGCGACGAGCGGTGCGCGAACTGCATGGCGCACTGCGGGTACGAGCCGACTGCCGTGCTCGCCACGACAAGCTCGCTCAGGCAGAGCATGCGGGCGATGGTCTCGTCCTCGAGCCCTCTCAGCCGAAGCGCCTGGCGAAGGCCCGGTAGACGCCGGGCAGCGCACCGCGAAGCCGCAGCGCCCCGCTGAGAAAAGCGGGGACGACGACCTCGTCCCGCGGGCGGAGCAGGACCTCGACGACGCGTTGTGCGACGGCCTCCGGCGGGACCGGACGGGGCCACGTGCGCTCGTACGGCGCTCCTCGACGCTCGAAGAACGCGGTGTCGACGACGCCCGGCGTGATCAGCGAGACCGACACGCCGCTTCCGCCGAGCTCCTCCGCGAGGCTGTCGCAGAACACGCTCACCGCTGCCTTCGTTGCGGCGTAGGCCGCCTCGTGCCGGTGACCGAGGCGGCCGGCGACCGATCCCATGGCCACGATCCGGCCCTCCCTGCGCTCGAGCATCCCGGGCAGGAGCGCACACGTGAGCTCGATCACCGACGTGACATTGAGCGCGACGAGGCTCTCGAGCGCTCCGGGATCGAGAGCGGCTGCCGGGCCGAACTGCCCAACGCCTGCGGCGTGCACGACCGCGTCGACGCGTCCGGTCGACTCCAGGGCGGCCTGCGCAAGGTCGCTCGCAGCGCCCGGCCGAGCGAGGTCGGCCGCGAGGGGCGATCCGCCGGTCTCGCGGGCGACCTCCGCGAGACGGTCCTCGTCTCGCGCGGACACGAGGAGACGAACGTCATGCGCGGAGAGCGCGCGTGCGGTCGCGTGCCCGATCCCGCCGGTCGCGCCGGTGACGAGGCACACGGTTCCCGGGAGCGGCGACGCCACGGCGGAGAGCGTAGTCGGGTGCGCGCTAGGCGGCCGCGCGGCCGACACCCGGCTCGTCGCTGTCCTCCTGCGCGCTTGCCGCCGCGGTCGCGACGTCCTGCGGGAACGTCCGCAACCCGAGATAGACGAGCGCGGTTCCCGCCACGAGCGGAAGCAGCATCACCGCGAAGGTCCACTCGAGGCCGACACGCCCGCCGCCGAACACGTGGTCCGCCACCACGCCGAACAGGAGCGGCGCGAGCGCCTGGGCGTTCGCGCGGATGAACGTGCGGACCGACTCCGCGCGGCCCCAGAGCTGCGCCGGCATGATGTCGAGCCGCGCAGCGTCGAGCGGCGGGTTCTGGGCAGAGAGCATGAGGCCTGCGCCGAGGAGGAAGAGGGCGCCGACCACCAGGTCCCGCGTGAAGATGGCCGGGACGAAGAGCACGGTTGCGATGGTTCCCGCGATCGCCGCGGTCCAGAGGCGACCGTTCACGTGGCCGTGCGCGACGAGGTCGTCGCCGATGCGGCCTCCGGCCAGCACGCCTGCCACGGCGCCGACGCCGACGAAGAGCAGGAGCATGTTCGCGATGACCTGGCTGATGCCGTACTGGTCCTTCACGAACTCGATGCCGAACGTCTGGACGCCGGCGAGGAAGTAGTAACCGAGCGCCCCGCCGAAGATCAGCACGAGGTTCGTCCTGACCCGCAGGATGTGACGGGCGGCGTCGAGAAGTCGCATCCGGCCGATGTCGCCGTGGAGCACGAGGCTCGGGTCGGGCTCGATGCCCCGCTCGCGCGCGATGCGCTGCGCGTCGGTCGCCTCCACCTCGTCCTCCGCGTGGCCACGCCCGGATGACCCGCCTCGCGTCGGCTCCGGCAGGCGGGCGACCGCGTACGCGAGAGCGAACGCAGGCAGCGCGAGCACGACGAACGCCGCGCGCCACGAGAGCGTCGCCACGTCGCCGGTGACCGTGAAGCCGAAGCCGATCCCGATGAGCTCCCCCGTAAGCACGAACCCCCAGACGCGGCCGCGCTGCGCGGGCGGGAAGTAGTCGCCGACGAGCGACGCGACGAGCGGGCCGGCGGCGGCGGTCACGACGCCCAGGAAGATGCGCCCGACGAGCAACTGGTTGTAGTCGCCTGCAGCGGCACTGCCGAGCATCGCGAGGCCCCACGCCCCGACCACCGCCGCGAGCGTCCACGTCCGCCGCACGCGATCGGCGAGTACGCCGAACGGGAGCGACGCGAAGGCACCGACGATCGACGTCAGCGTGACGAGCAGCCCGAGCTCGGCGTTGCCGATGCCGAAGGCCTCGCGGAGCTGGGTCGCCGACGCACCGACGGTCGAGGTGTCCGCGGTCGAGAGCCCGAGGACGAGCGCGAGCACGACGATTGCCCGGGTCCGTCGCCTGCCGCCCGACACCTCGTCCAGGTGGCCGCGCACGAACCGCACGAGCGGTCGCCCGACCCCGGTGACGCGGTCGGCGACGTCCGGCGCCATCAGGCGACTCCGGCAGGACGCCGCCGGCGGGCTGGGTGATCCATGCCCCCCTTCTTCCCGTTCCGGGCGCCTCCGAGTCGTGGTCGGCGGTCCGGCGACCGGCTACGCTGAACGGCCCGGAGAGGTGTCCGAGCGGCCGAAGGAGCGCGACTGGAAATCGCGTACGTGGTGAAAGCTGCGTCGCGGGTTCAAATCCCGCCCTCTCCGTGGGAAAGGCCCCTGCCGGGGCCTTTTCCTTTCCCTCACCGCTGGTCAGGCTGCGGCTAGCACGAGCCGTAGAACGCGGGTATCGCGAGGGTGGCGTCGCGCTGGACCTTGATGTTCGCGGACGTGGGGATCTCGCCACGGAGGTTGACGTCGTAGTAGGCGCCGTGCGTGCCGTTGAACGTGTTGCCGCGCACGCACATGTTCCGCGGGTAGCTCGTCGACGGGTTCGCCGTGTTGCCGAACCACGTGAAGAAGATGTGCGACGTGTTCCCGTTGTTCGTGAACGTGTTGTTCTCGATCAACCCGTTCGTCGAGTAGCCGACGTACAGAGCCTCGGAGTGGCTGCCGTCGTCCCGATAGAAGTTGCTGAAGGAGTTGCCCGTGATCTTCCAGTTGTCCGGCGTGTTGCCCGCCGGCTGGTCGTAGATCTGGTTGTTCGGGATGCTCCCTCCGCCGTCGAACGAGCTGCCCTGGATCACGACGTCGTCTGCACCGAAGATGTCGAAGCCCCTGGCACTGCCGTTCACGAAGGCCGAGCCGGTCGCGCCGGGCTCGAACCCGACCTCGCCCTGAACGGTCGCGCCCTCGATCCGAAGGGAGGAACGACTGATCGAGATGTCGCCGGTGATCGTGAACGGGCCGCGAACCGTGACCGGGCCACCGGGCGCGACGGCCACGGCCTGGAAGAACGCGTTCGGCGAGTACGAGCCCGAGAGCGTCACGAGACCGCCCGGCCCGACCGACGGCGGGGTTGCAGGTGCGGGGGTGGTCGCGGGCGGAGGCGGCGCCGGGGTGGCCGAGGGGGGCTTCGGTTGGGTCGGCTGGGTCGGAGGCTTGGGCGAGGTCGAGGTACTCGGCACCTGGGCCGCGCCCTTCGTCGGCGGCCGGGTCTCTCCGGGGGACGCCTTCGAGGCGCCCGCCCCGCCCTTCTGCGTCCGGGCAGCGGCCGTCCCTTGTGCCGAACGGGTGTAGGCGAGCGCCCGCATGATCGTCATGACCCGCTTTCCCGGCCCGCGCCGAAGTACGTCTACCGCGTAGCTCGCGCCCTTCCAGAACGTCGCTCGCCTCGTCGAGGCGTCGAACGTCTGGGCGACCGTCGCACCGTTTCGGACGAACCGATAGCCGTCCGCGCCGGGCTGCCGCTTCCAGCTGAACGTCACCGTGCGCCGCGTCTGAGCCACGAGGCGAAGCCGGAAGTCGATCTTCTTCGCCGGGACGAAGACGAGCCGGGGAGCGGTGTGCCGCTCGCGTCTCACGGCTCTCGCGACGAACGCCTTCGCACGGCGGAACGGGATGACGGCCCCGGGCGAGACACGGAGGGCGTCGACCGCGTATCGCGAGCCCTTCCAGAACGTCGCCCGAGCGGTGGAGCGGTTCATGGTGCGGGCGACGACCTTCCCGTCGCGGAGGAACTGATACCCGTCGGCGCCGGGCTGCGGCCTCCACGCGAACGTGACGGTCGTGTTCGTCTTTCCGACGAGGCGCAGCCCGAACATCGGGCTGGGCGCAGGGACGAACACGAGTCGGGGCGCACCACGCCGCACCGCGACCGCGGGCGCGTCCAGCGGGCGTTGCGTGACGAAGACTGCCCGTGCCCCGCTCGTGACCTTCCCGCCCCGAGCCACGTGGAGCACGACGACCGCGTACTTTGCGCCCTTCCAGAACGTGGCGGTGGTGCGGGACGGGTTCATGGTGCGCGCGACGACGGAGCCGTTCCGGAGGAGCACATAGCCGTCGGCGCCGGGCTGGCGCTTCCAGGTGAGCGTGACGGTCTTGGCCGTCTGTCCGGTCGGTCGGAGAGTGAAGTCGGCGGTCGAGCTCGCCGACGACACGAGCACGAGTGCAGCAACGACCGCGATCGCGGATGCGAGTGTCTTCATGAGATACCTCCGGCGGGGGGCCGTATGACGGTCACGCGCTGCGTCCGTCAGGCAAGCCGCGGGAGCCGAGCCTCGTGCCGGGGCACGACGACGTTCACACTCAGCGCTCGGGCACGAGCCGCACGCGTGGAACGGGGGGAAGGCGCGATCCTAGAGCACCGGTTGGACGGCTGCGCCGGTTACCGGAGGCAGCTGTGCGGCTCTATTCCAGGTCGTTACGAGGAGCCGGCCGCAGAAGACACGTATGCGGCGACGTCCTGGATCTGCTGCTCGGAGAGCTGGCCCTTGAACGACGGCATGACGCCCTTGCCGTTCGTGACCCGGTCGACCACGAGCGACGCCGGCGGCTTGGCCTGATCGAGGTTCGGCCCCACCGTGCCGCTGGCGCCGGCGTCGGCGAGCGTGTGACACGAGGTACAGCCCGCCGTCTCGAAGACCTGCTTGCCCGCGGCGGCGTCGCCCGCCGCTCCGGGCGAGGTCGTGGTGGGTGTCGCCGGGGTCGTCTCGGTGCTGCCGCCACCCTCCGGCTGTCCGGATGGGCCTTCGGCGGCGTGCGCCTCCTCGACCTCCTGCGTGTTGCTCACCCAGATGACCGTGGACATCTGGGCGAGGAACAGGACGGCGGTGACGACGATGTACGCGTCGAGGCGCCTCGGAAAACCCTCGCGCCGCTTCGGCACGGCGATCGCGGTCACGAGCGCCCACAGGATGAAGGTGATCGCGACGAGGAGCAGCACCGTCTTTCCGAGGCCCGTGACCGCCGCGACCAGCATCGCGCGGACGCTACCACGCCCGTTCGAGCGGCTCGCGGGGCAGCGATTTCTCCCTCGGCCGAATAGGGTTCGGCGTGGTGACTGCTGACGAGCGGCTCGAGCGGTACGCCAGGCTGGCCGTGGAGGTTGCGGTGAACCTCCAGCCTGGACAGTTTCTGCGCATCAGCGCGGAGCCCGAGCACCTGCCGCTCGTGCGCGCCATCGGCCGGATCGCGTACGAGCGCGGCGCGCGCTACGTCGAGACCCAGTACCGCGACGTACACCTCCGCCGGGCGCGGATCGAGCACGCGCCGGAGGACACGCTCGAGTGGAGCCCGCCGTGGACGCTTGCCCTCGTCGACCACATGATCGAGACCCGCGGGGCGACGATCGCGATCACGGGCGAGTCCGAGCCGGAGCTCCTCGCGGACGTCGACCAGCGCCGCGCACAGCGCATGCGCCCGCGTCTCGCGACCGAACGTCTCCTCGACGCGGAGAACCGGAGGCTGATCCAGTGGACGATCGTCGGCTACCCGAACGAGGGCTGGGCGAAGGCGGTGTTCGGCGAGCCCGACGTCGAGCGGCTCTGGGATGCGGTCATCACCGCCACCCGGCTCGACGAGCCGGATCCCATCGCCGCGTGGCACGAACACCTCGAGCGGCTGCGGACGCGCGCGGCGGCCCTCGACGAGCGGCGCTTCGACGCGCTTCGGTTCCGGGGCCCCGGAACCGACCTCCTCGTCGGCCTCTGCGACCGCCACCGGTGGCTGACCGCCGCCGAGGTCAGCGTGGAGGACGTCCCCCACGTGGTGAACGTGCCGACCGAGGAGGTCTTCACGACACCCGACCGACGGCGCACGGAGGGAACCGTGCGCTCGACGTTTCCGCTCGCGCTCAACGGCACCATCGTGCGGGGGCTCGAGCTCCGCTTCGAGGCGGGCAAGGTCGCCGAGGTCCGTGCCGACAACGGCGCGGACGCCGTACGCGAGGAGATGGCAGCAGACGACGGCGCCTCGTTCCTCGGCGAGGTCGCGCTCGTGGACGGCGACTCACGTGTGCGCAAGACCGGCGTCGTGTTCCTCGACACGCTGTTCGACGAGAACGCGGCGTGCCACATCGCGTGGGGCCAGGGCATCCCGACCGCGCTCGACGGGGGCGAGGAGATGACGTCGGCCGAGCTCGCCGACTGCGGATACAACGACTCGATCGTCCACACCGACTTCATGATCGGCGGGCCGGACGTCTCGGCCTTCGGCATCGAGCCCGGCGGCACCGAGGTGCCGATCATCGCCGACGACGAGTGGGTCCTCTCCTAGCGCCAGGCCCTACCCGCCGCCCTTCGTGCCTTCCTGAAGACGTCCTTGTGACACTGTGTTGCAAGCGGCCTTCCGATACCGTTCGGCTCCCGGGCGCATAGCTCAGCGGGAGAGCGCTCGCTTCACACGCGAGAGGTCCCTGGTTCGATCCCAGGTGCGCCCATCGAGACCCGAGGCTAGGCGGGCTCTGCGAGCTCGCCCCACCTGGCAGGGGCGAGGAGGCGATCGCGAACGTCCGTGGGCTCGACGCGGCCTCGGCCCATGGCGGCCATGACCTCGTCTCTCTCGTCGCGTGTGAGCGCGACGATCTCCGACCGGAAGAACAGCGCTCGCTCGAGCTTCTGCGCGAGTGGCCGGTCGACGACAGCGGCGAGCTCACGCACAACGTCGTCGTCCAGATCGACACCATCCAGCACCATGCGGCTCCCCCTCTTTGCCGTTTGTTTGCCAGAGCAGTTCTGGTGCATCGGAGCCGCCCGGCGCACGCATTAGCCCCGTCCCACGTTCGAGGGAGGGACGGGCGCGAAAGCTTTCCGCATCGGCGCTCGCGCACGCGCGACCGCACGAGCCTCACCCTGCCCTTGCCGCCGCGGCACGCTGCCATAGGGTGACGTAGGGGATGGGAACGACGTCGAGTAGCTTGTCGATGACGCGGCTCCGGCCATGAGGGTCGCGTTCATCAGCCCCTCCGGCTTCGGGAATCTCGGGGACGCCGCGATCCAGGACACGTTCATCGAAGGCGTGCGCGAGCGTCTCGGCCAAGTCGACATCGTCGGTATCACGCAGAACCCACCCGACACCGAAGAGCGGCATCACGTTCGCGCGGTTCCCATGGACGTGCTCGCGTTCGCACTCCATCCCGATCGGGCGCCGACCGACAAGGGCCTCGTCAGCCGCCTGCACGACGGCGCCGCGCCGAGCACCGCCACGGGGGTCGTGCACGGCCTCAAGCTCGCCGTGAAGGAAGTCCTCCACTGGGGAATCGCGTTTCGCGAGATGCGACGCGCGGACGTGCTCGCCGTCTCGGGCGGCGGACAGCTGGACGAGCACTGGGGCGGCCCGTGGCGCGTGCCGTATTCCCTCTGGAAGTGGTCGCTGGTGGCGCGGCTGCTCCGCACGGACGTCGTTGTCCTGAGCGTCGGAGCCGGGACGACCGACTCGAGGCTGACACGCTTCTTCCTCCGCTCGACGCTCCGGCGCGCGCGCTATGCGTCGTTCCGCGACGAGCGCACCGCGGCACGCGTTCGCTCTCTGGGGGTCTCGTCGCCGCGGGTCGTTCCCGACCTCGCCTTCGGTCACGAAGGCCGCCGGCGCGCGCCGGTCGGTGCCCAAGGGCGACGCCCGAGGGTCGCGATCAGCCCGATCGCATTCCTCGACCCGGTCGCGTGGCCCGCGAAGGACGTCGACGCGTATCGGGGGAACCTGCGACGCACGGCCGAGCTCGTCGGCCTTCTGCTCGACCGCGGGTACGACGTCGTCCTGTGCACGTCCGACACGCCGGACGTGAAGTCCGCGCGGGAGCTGCTCGAGGAGGTCGGCGCGCAGGCGGACGACCGGCCCGACAGAAGCGAGGGGGAAGGGACGTTGACGCACGAGGACACCACCACGCCGGCCGAGCTGCTCGAGGCGTTCGCCGCGGCCGACGTCGCCGTCGCCAGCCGTCTCCACGGGTTGATCCTCGCGAACCTCGCGGGGCTCCCCACCGTCGCTCTCTCGTACGACTGGAAGGTGGACGAGCACATGCGGACGATCGGGCTCGAGCGCTACACGTTTCCGATCGACACGTTCGCTGCAGCGGAGGTCGCCCGCGCCGTGGACGAGATGGTCTCCGAGCGGGAGGCGCTGGCCACGGCCGTGGCAGAGCGATGCGAGCTGCTGGCCGGCGCGGTCGGCAAGCAGTTCGACGAGGTCTTTCCGGCTCCCGCTCCCTAACCGTTGCGGCGAAGGACGAGGACCGCGTCGCCGTCTCCGGGCGCGTCGACGGTTCGCATGCCGCCTCCGGAGATCGTGCCCCCCGGCGTCGCGACCCCGGTGTCCGGGTCGACCCAGCTCAACCGCAGCCTCGACCTGCTCGCGCCCAGGTCGACGGTGGCGGAGCCGCCGTTCGGGAGATAGACGACGTAGAGGGCGCCGTGCTTCGCATCCGCGAGGCAGTAGCCGGTGGACACGAGATCGGGGCGCGGGACGAGCTTCGCCATGTCGAGCCGACGGGCGAGTTCTTCCGTGACGCCGAGACGGCGTCGGAGGACCTCCCAACGCGGGTCGTTCGGGTCGCGCCCGAGCGCGCCGAGCCCGATCGCCCGACCGTCGTAGGGATCCATGAACATCGGGTTCAGCCCCCGGGTGAAAGCCCGCCACGGGAAGCCGGTGTCCCCGCAT